>NZ_JBFAMT010000060.1:0-55350 GCF_040656635.1 Actinosynnema sp. NPDC049800
ATCACCCCCCCATCCCCCCTCCCGAACTCGCGGCGTCCGTGTCTGTTCTTCTGCCGGGCGCTCTCCCCCCCGGCCCGGGCCGCCCCCCCCCCCCCCCCACGTGCCCGCCGTGCCGGTCGAGGAGATCGTGGACACCAACGGCGCCGGTGACGCCTTCTTCTCCGGCTTCCTGGTCGCCCACCTCGCGGGGGCCGACGTCGCCGAGGCGATGGCCGCCGGAACCCGGCAGGCCGCCCTCTGCCTCGGTTCAGCGGGGTTGGCGCCCGAACTGTGACTGTCAAGGGCTTGCTGAAAGCCTTTGCAAGGACTTTCCTTCGGGTGCGCGTGTCGCCGCGACGGAAAGGACCCACATGGACGGCGTGACCGCCCGGTTGAGCGACATCGCCGCGCAGGCCGGGGTCAGCGAGGCGACCGTCAGCCGGGTCTTCAACGGCAAGTCCGGCGTGTCGTCGGCCACCCGCCAGGCGGTGGTGGCCGCGATGGACCTGCTCGGCTACGAACGACCACCCCGGTTGCGGCAGCGCAGCGCCGGGCTCATCGGGCTGATCACGCCCGAGCTGGGCAACCCGATCTTCCCCGCCCTCGCGCAGGTCGTGGAACAGGTGCTGACCAGCGCGGGCTACACGCCGCTGCTGTGCACGCAGACACCGGGCGGGTCGACCGAGGACCAGCTCACCGAGATGCTGGTGGACCGGGGCGTGGCCGGGATCGTGTTCGTCTCCGGCCTGCACGCCGACTCCACCGCCGACACGGGCCGCTACACCAAGCTGGCCGGCCGCGGCATCCCGTTCGTCATGATCAACGGCTACACGGAGAAGATCTCCGCGCCGTTCATGTCGACCGACGACCGCGCGGCCATGCGGCTGGCGGTGTCGCACCTGGTGGAGCTGGGGCACGAGCGCATCGGCCTGGCCGTCGGGCCGCGGCGGTTCGTGCCCGTGCTGCGCAAGATCGAGGGATTCGTGCAGCACATGCGCACCGCGCTCCCCTACACCGCCGAGCAGGCCGAGGCGCTGGTGCAGCACTCGCTGTTCACCGTCGAGGGCGGCCAGTCCGCAGCGACGGCGCTGCTGGACAAGGGGTGCACGGCGATCATCTGCGGCAGCGACCTGATGGCGTTCGGCGCGATCCGGGCCGCCCGGCAGCGCGGGCTGGGCGTGCCGCAGGACGTGTCCGTGGTGGGGTTCGACGACTCCCCGCTGATCGTGTTCGCCGACCCGCCGCTGACCACGTTGCGCCAGCCCGTCGAGGCGATGGGCCAGGCCGCGGTCAACGCGCTGCTGGAGGAGATCGGCGGCACGCCGGCGCCGCACGCCGAGTTCGTGTTCCTGCCGGAACTCGTGGTGCGCGGCTCGACGGGCGCGGGGCCGAAGTGACCGCCGGTCGGGCGAGGGCGCTGCGCATGCGGGCGCAACGCCTGACGACCCCCGCCCGTTCGCTGCCCGAGCTGCTGCACGACGTGCTCGCGGTGCAGGCGCAGGACACCACGGCGGCGGGTCTCGCCGTGCGGGCCCGCACCACCGGCGTCTCCCCCGCCGACCTGCGCGCCGCGCTGGAGGCCGGTGACGTGGTGCGGACGTGCGCGATGCGTGGCGCGGTGCACCTGCTGCGCCGGGAGGACGTCGGCTGGCTGGTGGGGTTGCTGGGCCCGGTGAACGTGGCCCGGTCGAGGCGTCGGCGGCTGGAACTCGGCCTGACCGACGAGGTGTGCGCGCGGGCGTCGGACGCCCTGCGGGAGGTGCTGACCGAACCGCTGACCAGGCCGCAGGTCGTGGCCCGGCTCGCGGACGTGGGCGTGGCGCTCGACCCGGCCACCCCCGCGCCCGCCTACCTGCTGGCCTACGCCGCCAACAAGGGCGTGGTCGTCGCGGGCGAGTCGACCTACCGGCTGCTCCCCCGCGTCGACGCCGAGCCGCGCGGCGTCGCCGAGCTGGTCCGCCGCTACCTGCGCGCCTACGGCCCCGCGACGGTCGAGGACTTCACCGCGTGGAGCGGCCTGCCGGAGGTCGAGGTGCGCGCCGCGTTCCCGTTCGACGAGCTGGTGGAGGGCAAGCACGGCTGGCAGCTGCCGACGACCGACGCCGCCGACCTCGACGGCACGGTCCGGCTCCTCGGCCCCTTCGACACGTTCCTGCTCGGCTACGCCGACCGCACCCTGCTGCTGGATCCCCTGCACGCACCCTTGGTGCAGACCGTGGGTCCGCACGTCGTCGTGGACGGTCAGGTGCGCGGCACGTGGCGGCGGCGTGACGGCCGGGTCGTGGTGGAGCAGTTCGGCCACGTCCCGGTGTCCGAGCTCGACGTCGAGGTGGAGTCGGTGCTGGCCTGGGTCTGACCCGGTCTGCGGATCCGGCGGGCCCGGCGCTCGGGCGGGAGGTCCAGGCCCGGCGGCGTGGGGTCCGAGCGCGAGCGCACCGGACGCGGCGGCCAGGACCAGCACCGCCGACGACGTCACCCGAAGGTGTGGGGTCCGGCGGGCGGGCGGTGGGAGAGGGCACGCCCGCCCGCCGGAGGTCACTTCAGGTACGGGCCGTCGGCGCCGACCTTGCCCGGCGCCGGGTTGCCCGGCAGGTCCAGCACGTAGACCCGCGCGTTGCCCTGGCCGCCGGGGTTCGCGGTGAGGCTGCCGCCGGTGACGGTCTTCGTGTCACCCGTGACGGCGTCGCGGTAGGTGCCGTCGGGCACGCCGGTGAACGTCGCCGAACCCGAGATCGCGACCAGCGCGAAGCTGTCCACCGAGCCGGAGGTGTAGCGGCGCTTGAACGCCATCCCGCCGGACACGCCCTCCGTCGAGTACTGGCCCTTCTGCAGCGCGGGCACCGCACGGCGGATCTGGTTGAGCCGCTGCACGTGCTTGACCAGCGGTTTCTGCAACGTGGTCGCGACCTGACCGGACGCGGACGACACGACGCCGTAGTCCGACGCCGTCACCTGGCCCGCGAGGTGGTCGCCGTAGTACGCCCGACCCGTCGTCGCCAGCGGGCACGTGGGGCCGCAGTCGATCGGCTTGCCCGCCTGGAACTCGATCTCCGAGCCGTAGTAGAGCGTCGGGATGCCCCGGAACGTCCACATCAGGCTCATGTTCTCCGCCCACGCGCCCGTCCCGCCCGCGTACCGCACGCTGGACTTGTTCGGCCCGAAGTCGTGCGAGTCCACGTACGTCACGTTGTAGGTGGCGTCGTTGGTGGAGTCGTCGGAGTCCTTCGCGTTCCAGAACGCGTTGTTCGCGTCGCCGAAGTTCATGTGCATGCGCATGTCGATGATGTTCATGCCCGAGAACTTCGAGTGGTCCGGCGCGTGGTAGGCGTTGCCGTCGAGGAACGCGTTGCGGCTCGTCGGCTGCCCGCCCGTGCCCATCCCCTGCTCGTAGGAGTACTGCTCCAGCGACGCGGTGGCGTCGTCGGCGCTGTACTCGCGGCGCTCCTTCCAGGTGAAGAACTGCGCCGAGTGGTTGACCGAGCCGCGGTTCCACTTGTCGTTGACGAACGCCGCGACCTCGCCGAAGACGAAGAAGTCCCGGCCCTTCTCGCCGAACTTCGCGGTGGCGTGCTGCTGGATGGCGGGCAGGAACCGGCGGTTCCACGTCACGCGGGGGATGTGCACGGCGGTGTCCACCCGGAAGCCGTCCACGCCCATGTCGATGAACCGGTTGTAGGCGTCGATCAGGTACTTCTGCACGATCGGGTTCTCGGTGTTGAAGTCGGCCAGGTCCTCGTGCAGCCAGCACGACCGGGAGTCCTCGCCCTCCCAGTTGCCGATCCAGCACCGGTGGTAGAGCTGGGCGGGGAACATGCCCGAGGTGGGGCTCGGCCACTGGCAGCTGTAGATCCGGTAGCCCTCGGGGCTGGAGTGCTGCGTCGGCTTGCCCCAGTCGACGCACGTGTTGCCGGCGGGCTCGGTGGTCGACCACAGGTCGCCGTTGTAGTACGACTTGCCGGTGTTCGGGTCGATGGTCAGGCCGTCGTACTCGAAGCCCTGCACCGGCTGGTCGTAGTACCAGGACCACTGGTTGTCGCGGACGCCGAAGACCTTCGCCTGGAACAGGCCCTTGGCGCCCCAGCGGGAGCTGTGGTTGTAGACGACGTCCTGGTAGATCTTCAGGCCCTTGGCGTGCGCGGAGTTGATCAGATCCTGGTACGTCGCGCCGGGCGTCTCCAGGCGCGGGTCGACGCGGTGGAAGTCCCAGCCGTGGTAGCCGTGGAAGTCGTAGTCCGAGCGGTTGAGCACGACCGGCGTGATCCAGACCGCGGAGAAGCCCAGGCCCTTGATGTAGTCGAGCTTGTCGACCAGGCCCTGGAAGTCGCCGCGGAACATCGGGTCGTTGTTCGCCGCGTTGCCGGAGCGCACGTGCTGGCTGCCGCCCCGGTTGTTGGCCGCGACGCCGTCGTTGAAGCGGGCGGTCATCACGAAGTAGATGGAGTCCTCGCGCGGGTCGCCGCCCAGCGGTGTGCCGCCCGGTGGCGCGGGCGGCGCGTCGCCCGTGGTCACCGCGACCGACGCGGTGGAGCCGGACTTGTTGCCCGCCGCGTCGTAGGCCTTGAGCGCGTAGGTGTAGGTCGTGTTCGCGGTGAGCGGGCCGTCGGCGAAGCCCACCGCGCCGCTGTTGCGCACTACGGTGCCCAGCGCGCCGCCCGTGCGGGTGATCTCGTAGCCCGCGACCGCGACGTTGTCGGTGGACGCCGTCCACGTCAGCGAGACGGTGAGCGCGGACGCGGTGGCCCGCAGGCCGGTGGGCACGCTCGGCGCGACGGTGTCCTGCGGGGCAGGGGGTCCGCAGGGATCGGTCGCGTCCGGCGTGACCACGCCGTCCTTCACGGTGCTGCGCCCGGTCCGCAGCGCGTAGTCGGCGCCGTTGTTGTTGTCCCACTGGCCGGAGCCGTTGTTGAACGCGGCCTTGAGGCCGGTGGCCTGGCCGAGGTCGACCGAGGCGCGCGCCCAGTCCGGGCACACCTGCTCCATCGGCACGCCCGGCACGGCCGTCCACGTGCCGCCGGTGGGCTGGTAGTGGATCCGGGTCGCGGTCCAGTTCCGGGCCTTGGTGGAGTAGTAGACCTCCGCGTGGTTCGTCGGACCGGGGTCCGGGCCGGGGTCGGTCCCGCACGGGTTCCCGACGCCCACCACGCCGCCGGCCACGGTCACGTCGCCCGTGCCCAGGCTGTAGTTCCGCCCGTTGTTGTTGTCCCAGGTGCCCGAGCCGTTGTTGAACACCGCGACCAGGCCGGTGGCCTCGCCCAGCGACACCGTCCGGCGCACCCAGCCCGCGCACGCCGCCGGTTCCATGCGCTCGCCCGGCACGGCGGTCCACGGGCCGTTGCGCGGTTGGTAGTGCACGTTGGCGACCGGCCACCCCGAAGGCAGGCGGTAGAAGACCGTAGTGCTGTTCGCCGCCGCGGCGGCGGCCGGTGTCGTCGTCCCGGTCTGGGCGGAACTGCCCGGCGCGGTCCACGCCGCCCCGGTCAGGCCGAGGGCCACCAGTAAAGCGGTCAGTCGTCGCGATCTCGCTCGCATCACTGCTCCCGTCACGCTTCGTTGCGCAAGCTAGTGCAATTGTTTGCAGGCTAGACCTGGCCTCACACGGGTGTAAACGGCTTGACGAGCCTGAACGAGGAGCGATCTTTGCAAGGGTTTGCAAGGTGGTTCGCCCACGCGTCGCTTTGTCGATCTCACCGCACGCGCACGGCCCGATGTCGTACGGTGTCCGGATGACCGAGCGGGCAGCGGGAGGCGGTGTGGTGCCGCGGGCGCTGAGTTCGTTCGTCGGCCGCAAGGATCTGCTGGCCGAGCTGCGCCGGCGGATGGGTGTCGCGCCGCTCATCACGCTCACCGGCGTGGGCGGCGGCGGCAAGACCCGGCTGGCGCTGGAACTCGCCGCGCAGGTGCACCGCGCCTACGACGACGGCGTGCGGGTGGTCGAGCTGGCGTCCGCGCGCGGCGGCGACCCGGAATTGTTGGCACAGGTCGTGTTGAGCGCCGTCGGCGTGCCCGACCAGGCGACCACGACGCCGTTGGAGACGCTCGTCGACTACCTGCGACCGCGGCAGGTGCTGCTGGTCCTGGACAACTGCGAGCACCTCGTGGAACCGGTGGCGCGGCTGGTGCGCGCGGTGCTCGGCGCCGCGCCCGGCGTGCGGGTCCTGGCCACCAGCCGGGCCCGGCTGCGGGTACCCGGCGAGGTGCTGGTGATGGTGCCGCCGCTGGACGTCCCCGCCGAGGACGCCCCGCTGGACCTCGACTACGAGTCCGTGGCGCTGCTGGTGGACCGGGCCGAGGCGAGCGTGCCGGGCTGGCGTGTCACCCCGGAGAACTGGCCGCACGTGGTGCGCGTGCTGCGCCGCGTGTCGGGCATCCCGCTGGCCATCGAGCAGGCCGTGGTGCGGATGCGGTCCATGCCGGTGTCGTTGCTGGCCGACCGGCTCGACGACGTGATGCGCGTGCTCACCGCCAACGACACCACCGCGGTCGAGCACCACCAGACCATGGCCGCGCTCATCGACTGGAGCCACGCGCACTGCACGCCCGCCGAACGCCTGCTGTGGGCGCGGTTGTCGGTGTTCGAGGGCGGGTTCAGCCTGACCGCCGCGGAGGACGTGTGCGCGGGCGACGGGCTGGCCGCAGACCAGGTCGCCGACGCGCTGGCCGGCCTGCTGGACAAGTCGATCGCGCTGCCCTCCGCCGACCGCACCCGCTACCACCTGCTCGAACCGATCCGGCAGCACGGCGCGGCCGAGCTGCGGTCCGCCGGCGAGGTCGAGCACGTGCGGCAGCGGCACCAGGACTACTTCCGGCGCGAGGCCGCCCGGCTGGCCGCGTCGTTCGCCGGGCACAACGAGGCCGCCCTGCTCGCGGCGGTCGACGCGGACATGGCCAACCACCGCGTGGTGCTCAACGACCTGATCCGCAACCCCGACACCGCGCACGCCGGCCTGCTGATGAGCGTCGACCTGGCCCGCACCCGCTGGTACACCTACGCCGGTCGATTACCGGAAGAACGGCTGTGGCTGGGACGCGCGCTCGCCGCCACACCGCCGACCGCGGACCCGTTGCGGGCCAGCGCCATCGCCCTCGACGCGTGGATCGCGCTGTGCCTGGGCGTGGAGCGGGAACTCGTCGCGCGGCGGGTGGACGAGGCCGACGCCATGGCCCGCGAGGTGGGCGGGCCGGTGCCCGCGGTGACGTTCGTGCGCGGCGCGTACGCCGTGCTGGCGCTGGGCGCGGTCGACGGCGTCGAGCTGCTGCGGCAGGCGCACGAGGAGTTCGGCGCGCTCGGTCCCGCGTTCGCGGTGGACCACCACCTGGCGCACATCATGCTGACCGTGTCGCTGGTGCTGCTCGGTTCCCGTGAGCAGGCGGAGCCCGCGGCGGAGGAGTTCTACGCCGAGTGCGAGCGGCTCGGCGCGCTGTGGGGCATCAGCTGGGCGCACTGGTGCCGCGGTGTGGTGCAGACGCGGTGGGGCGACCCGGTCGGCGCGCTGGACGTGCTGATGGAAGGCCTGCGGGTGCAGCGGGAGATCCGCGACAAGTGGGGTCCGCTGTGGTCGATCGAGGCGTTGGGGTGGGCGCACTCCCGGGCCGGTGACGGCTCCGCCGCCGCCCGGATGCTGGGGCTGGCGCACGGGTTGCACCGGGTGACCGGTGTCCGGGTGGACGGCCTGGTGCCGTTCGCGTGGGTCACCGCGCAGGCCGTGGCCAGGGCCAAGGCGGTGCTCGGCGAGGACGAGTACGCGCGGGCGTACGCGGGACCGGCGGAGTCGGTGGAACAGGCGCTGGCGATCGTGCTCGACGAGGTGCCGACGCCGGAGCCGGACCGCCGTCCGGGCGGCCTGACCCCGGCCGAGTGGAACGTGGCCAAGCTGGTCGGCGACGGGCTGTCCAACCCGGAGGTGGCCACCAGGCTGGTGATCTCCCCCGCGACCGTCCACACGCACCTGACCCGGATCTACCGCAAGCTCGAGATCAGCAGCCGCCACCAGCTGATCTCGCTGCTGGCGAGCATGGCCGACTAGGCGGGGACGAGCCCGTCGTCGCGCCGCTCCGGCGGCGTCCGCGGGTCGGGCACGGGCGGTCAGCGGGAGTCCGTCCGTGGGATGTGGACGCCCGCGGCGCGGAGCTTGGTCTCGAAGAGCGCGGCCAGCCGTGCCGCGGCCGGCGTCCGCTCCTGGCCGTGGTGGGCGATCAGCGCGTACCGGGTCGTGGCGTCGGTGCGGGCTTGCAGGCCGGTCACGGTCTTCAGCAGCGCGGGGTCGGCGAGGTAGTGGTCGGCCGCGGCGGTGGCGAGCGCGTCGAGGCGGGGATCGTCCGGGTGCCAGGCCGCGGCCTCGGCCGCGCGCCGGGCCAGGGCGACGAGGCGGGTGTCCTCGACGGCGTGCTCGAACTGGGTGAGGTAGTCGTCGAAGCCTTCCGGGACCAGCGCCCGGGCCAGCACCCAGCCCTCCCTGGTGGCCGCCACCTCCGCCGCCGGGAACCCGAGGTCGCGCATCCGCCCCAGCAGCGCGACCGCGCGGTCGGGCAGCAGCGCCCGGTCGCCGTCGGCGAGCCGGTGCAGCGTGTCGCGCCTCGCGGTCAACTCCTCGATCCGCTCGGTGAGCTGCCGCTCCACGTCGGCGAGCGAGGCGGTGAACCTCGCGGCGTCGGCGTCGAGCAGGGGCCCGACCGCGGCCAGCGGCACACCGGCGTCGGCCAGCGTCCGGGCCTGCACCAGTCGCAACAACTCGGCCGAGGTGTACCTGCGGTAGCCGGAGCCGTCGCGCGCCGGCTCCTCGACCAGGCCGAGCTTGTGGTAGTGCCGCACCGTCTTCACCGTGACGCCGACGAAGGCCGCCGCCTGCCCGATCGTGACCCCGTTCCGCATCCGCTCAGCCTGCCTTGTGGTCCGCCGCGGCCCGCACGCCGCCGAACACCTCGTCGACGAGCCGTCGCTGGGCGTCCCGGAACGCCGTGGCGATGGACAGGCCGGCGTCGTCGACGCAGTTGAGCGCGGCGGTCAGGGTCGTGCTGCCGTCCGGGGTGCCGTACATCAGCGCCGCGTGGCCGATGGCGGCGCCGTTGTGGCAGATGACGGTGCCGTCGCCGGTGCTCAGCACGAACACCCCCAGGCCGTAGTCCATGCCCGGGATGCCCGTCGGGTGCGGCGCGCACATCTCGGCCACCAGCGACGCCGGCAGGAGCCGCCCGCCCAGCAGAGCGGAGAAGAACGCGTGCAGGTCCCGGGTCGTCGAGATCATGTCGCCTCCGCTGGAGATCCAAGACGGGTTCTGGCGGGTGACGTCGACCGTCCTGCGCTCCCCCGCGTCCTCGTACCGGTAGTACGCGCGGGCGTGCGGCTCGGGGATCTCCGGCGAGGCGTCCGGCACCACGGTGCCCGACAGCCCCAGCGGGCCGAGGACGTGCCGGCGCATCTCCTCGGCGACCGGGCGGCCGGTGACGTTCTCGACCAGCAGCCGGGCCAGCACGTAGTTGGTGTTGGAGTAGCTCCAGGCCGTGCCCGGTTCGAACCGCGCGGGCTCGGCCAGCGCCAGGGCCGCCAGGTCACGCGGCCGGTAGGTCTTGAACCGGTTGGCCGGCCACTCGTGGCCGGTGGGGCCGTACGCGATGGGGATGCCCGACGTGATCGTCCCGTCGGGATCGACCTCGCCGGTGAAGTTGAACAGCCCGCTGGTGTGCCGCAACAACATCCGCACCGTGATCCGCCGGTCCAGCCCGAACCCCGGCAGGTAGTCCGCCGCCGGGGTGTCCAGCCCGACCACGCTCTCGGCCACCAACCGCAGCACCAGGGTCGCGATGAAGGTCTTGGTGTTGCTGCCGATCCGGACGTGCCCGTTCGTCGGCGGCGCCACGGCGCCGCCCAGCTCGGCCGACCCGGCACTGCCGACCCACTCCCCGTGCTCGTCGTTCACGCGCACCGACACCCCGACGAAACCGGAATCGACGATCTCCTCGAGCGCCTTCCGCAGTTCCGGGCGGTCGTGCCCGGCGGTGCTCTCGTCCTGGCCGGAAAGGGTGATGTGCATGGTCGTCCGCTCCTGTGGTCCCGCTGTTCCCGGTCGGCGTCGTGCCGCTGCGGCGAGCCTGCACCCTGACCCTGGGTCAACCTCCGCCATGATCCAGCTCACAGCGGCGCGCGCCTTGTCCCCCGTGCGAGCTACCCGCGGATGTCCACCGCACGGTGATGATCCGACGACGCCGGATCCGTAGCGTCCGTCCGGTCCTCGGCCGAGCGGTCGCGGACCGGACGGAGGAGTCTTCATGCGCTTGCTTCTGCAGTTCTTGGCCGTCGCCGCAGTCGCCCTGGTCGGCAGCCAGGCCGCTGCCGCCGCGGGGGGCAACCCCTGGCTCATGCTGACGATCGGCGTCGCGACCGCCGTGCTCGCCGTCGTCGTCTACGCCTGGGTGGTGCGGCGCACGGAGCGCCGCGTGCCCGTGGAGCTGGCCCGGAGCGGCGCGATCGGCGCGACCGGTCGAGGGCTGCTGATCGGGGTCGCGATGTGCGGGGCCGTCATCGCCACCATCGCGTGGTTCGGCGGCTACTCGGTCGACGGCCTGGGTTCGGTGACGGGCATGGTCGCGTTGTTCGGCTTCATGGCCGCCGCCGCGGTGACCGAGGAACTGCTCTTCCGCGGCGTGCTGTTCCGGATCGTCGAAGAGCGCACCGGCACGTGGATCGCGCTGCTGCTGACCGGGGTGGTCTTCGGCCTGGCCCACATCCCCAACCCGAACGCGACCCTCTGGGGCGCGACCGCGATCGCCGTCGAAGCGGGCTTCATGCTCGCCGCCGCCTACGCCGCCACCCGCACCCTGTGGCTGCCGATCGGGCTGCACTTCGGCTGGAACTTCGCCCTCGCGGGCATCTTCGCCGCCGAGGTCTCGGGCAACGACACGACGAAGGGTCTGCTGGACTCGACGCTCTCGGGCCCGACCCTGCTCACCGGCGGCGACTTCGGCCCCGAGGCGAGCGGGTACGCCGTGGCGTCCGGCGCGCTGCTGACGGTCGCGTTCCTGTGGCTGGCCCACCGTCGCGGCCACATCGTCCCGCGCCGCCGCCGCGCGGACCGCGACCTCGCGCCCGCTACGCTCGCCGGGTGATCGACGTCCGCGCGGCGGGTGACCGGTGGCGGCGGTGCGACGTCGTGGTGCGGGACCTCCCGTTCGCCCTGCTGATCGGCGCCATGGCGTTCCTGCCAGGGCTGAACGACTACGGGACGCAGCTCGGCGCCCTGCCGCACCGCCCGTTCGACGCCCTGACCGTCGTGGTGATCGCGCTCGAATCGCTCCCGCTGGCCGTGCGGCGGCGGTGGCCGGCCGTCAGCCTCGTCCTGGTGGTGCTCGGCTTCGCCGTCGACCAACTCCGCGGTTACCACACCGTCGCGGGCACCGCGCTGCCCATCGCGCTGATCAGCGCGGGCGCCCACCTGGCCCACCACCGGTGGACCACCGCCGCGCTGCTGTCCGCGGCGTACGTGCCGCTGGCGGTCGCGATCGAGCGGCTCGCACCGGGCGAGGGGGTGGTCGGGCTCTCGACGTTCTACCTCACGCTGGCCATCGCGTGGGGCATCGGGTCGTGGCTGCGGTTGTCCCGCGCGGCCGAGGCCGAACGCCGCCGCCACGTCGCCGAGACCACCCGCGTCGCCGAACGCACGCGCATCGCCCGCGAGCTGCACGACGTCGTGACCCACCACGTGACGGCCATGGTCGTGCAGGCCGAGTCCGCGCGCTACCTGACCGCCGCACCCGAACGCCTCGACCAGGCGCTGACCGCCGTGACCGACACCGGCCGCCGCGCCATCGGCGACCTGCGGCACCTGCTCGACCTGCTGAACCCGGGCTACGAGGCGGACCCGGGCACGCAGCCCGTCGGCGAACTTCGCGCTCTCGTCGAGCAGACCCGGCTGGCGGGTCAGCCGGTCGAGTTCAGCCAGGAGGGCAGTCCGCCCGAGACCACCGGCAGCGCCGAGGTCGCGGCCTACCGGGTCGTGCAGGAGGCGCTGACGAACGCGCTCAAGCACGCGCACGGCAGCCGCACCGTGGTCCACGTCCTGCACGGCGAGGAGGAGATCACCGTGGAGGTGACGACCGAAGGTCCGGGCACCGCGTCACCGGGCGGGAGCGGGCGCGGGCTGACCGGGCTCCGCGACCGGGTCGGCGTGCTCGGCGGCCGGTTCGACGCGGGCAGGCGACCCGGTGGCGGCTTCGTCGTGCGGGCCGACATCCCCGCGGGCAGGCCGTCGTGACCGCCCCGATCCGGGTCCTGGTCTGCGACGACCAGGCGCTCATCCGCACCGGCTTCGCGACGATCATCGACGCCCAGCCCGACCTCGAAGTGGTCGGCGAGTGCGGTGACGGGCAGGCCGCGGTCGACCTCGCCGCCCACCTGCGCCCGGACGTGGTGGTGATGGACGTGCGGATGCCCGTCCTCGACGGCATCAAGGCCACCCGCCTGCTGGCCGGCGCGGGCGTCGCGGATCCCGTCAAGGTGCTCGTGGTGACGACGTTCAACCTGGACGAGTACGTGTACGAGGCGCTGCGCGCCGGCGCGGCCGGGTTCCTGCTGAAGGACGCGCCGCCCGCCCAGCTGCTGCACGGGATCCGCACCGTCGCCGCCGGCGCGGCACTGCTGGACCCGGAGGTGACGCGACAGCTCGTCGGCCGGTACGCCACGCGGATCCGGCCCGCCGAGGGCTCCCGCGACGACGTGCCGCTGGCGCCGCGCGAGCTGGAGGTGCTCCGCCTGATCGCCGACGGCCTGTCCAACAGCGAGATCGCCGCCACGCTGGTGATCAGCCACGAGACCGTCAAGACCTACGTGTCGCGCATCCTCACCAAGCTCGACCTGCGCGACCGCGTGCAGGCCGTGGTCTACGCCTACCGCCGGGGCCTGGTGACCTGAGCGGTCACGGCTCCAGCAGCGCGGGCACCGAGGCGAACGTGTTGGGCACGACCTTGTCGCCGCGCTCCAGCTCGGACGGGTCCACCGCCAGCCGGGCCCGCGGCGCCCGGGCCCGCAGAGCGGTCAGCGCGGCCCGTGCCTCGATCCGCGCCAGGTGGTGGCCCAGGCAGTAGTGCACGCCGTGCCCGAACGCCGCGTGCCCCAGCGCCGCGTTGCCGCCCACCGGCACGCGCGTCGGGTCGAACCGGTCCGCGGACGGGCCGTGCACCCGCGGGTCGCGACCGGCCGTGCCGAGGCCGATCATCACCACCGACCCCTCCGGGATCACACCGCCGGACAGCTCGATGTCGGCGGTGGCGCGGTAGTGCGGCGTGACGCGGACCGGCGGGTCCCAGCGGGCCGCCTCCTCGACCGCGGCGCCGACGGTGTCGTCGTTCACCGCGTCCCACGCGCCCGGCGTGGCCAGCAGCGCGACGGCGGCGTTGCCGATGAGGCCGGTCGTGGTCTCGTGCCCCGCCACCACGAGCAGGATCGCCGTGGTCAGCAGTTCCTCGGGCGTCAGCCGCTCGCCGTCGACCTGCGCCTGCACCAGGCCGCTGAGCAACGCGTCGTCGGGCTGGTCCCGCTTGTACTCGATCAGGCCGGCCAGGTAGCCGAACATGGCGTCGGAGGCGGGCACGACGAGCTCGGGCCGTTCGGTCATCATCGCCGCGGTCCAGTGGTGCAGCTGGTCGCGGTCCTCGACGGGCACGCCGAGCAGGTCGCAGATGACCGCGAGCGGCAGCGGGAACGCCAGGCCCTCGATCAGGTCCACGTCGTCCGGCAGCGCCGCGACCATCTCCCGCGCGGTCTGCTCCACGGCCGGTTGCAGGGCGTTGATGCGGCGGACCGTGAACGCCTGCGACACCAGCGCGCGCAGCCTGCGGTGGTGCGGCGGGTCGCTGTTGAGCATCGACGGGCCGATGATCCGCGACAGGTCGGTCGGCCTGCCCTTGCGCGCCAACTGGTCCTGCATCGCGGCGCGCAGCCCGGCGGCGTCCTTGGCCAGCCGGTCGTCGCCGAGCAGCGTCCGGGTCGCCTCCAGGCCCATGGTCGTGACCAGGACTTCCAGGCCGTTGGGCAGCTCCGCCGGGTGCACGGGGCCGCGGCGGGCCAGCGCGTCCTCGTGGGCGTGGTGTTGCCATCCGCGCAGTGGGCCGCCGACGAGGGCCTGTCGGTCCGGGGCGAACTCCGCGGTCAGCTGCACGTCGTCTCCTTGTGGTGCGATCGGGTTCTGCGGCGTCCACTTTCGTGTGAGCGCCACACGCCGCGCATCCACCGCTCTCCGTATTCCGGGTGACAGCGTACGGAGATCGGTGGACATGATCGGGCAATCGTGGATACGGAGGTGCATACGGAGGATTGCCGATGCGGACTCCCGCACGAGTGCGCGACGCTGAGGGGTGTTCGGCGACCCCGACAGCCGGACACCCGCCGGGCGGGTCAGCGGGTTGGCCGCCGTCCGGCATCCCGGGGGGCCGGGGAGGGGCCGCACCCGCGCGGCCCCTCTTCTTCTCACGCCGGGTTCCTCGGGCCTCCGCCCCCACTCGGCCGCCCACGCCCGGCCACCCAGCCCGACCATCAGCGCCCAGCCGCCCCCGCCCGACCGGCGACGTTCAGCCGCCCAGCGTTCAGCGTTCAGCCGTCAGCCGCGATCCGGTCCAGCACGCGGTGGAACACCCGGTCCAGCACCTCGGCCTCCTCCGCCGACAGCCCGTCGAACACGTACCTCCGGACGGTCTCCACGTGCCCCGGAGCGGCGGACTCGATCGCGGCACGGCCGGCGGGCGTGAGCCGCACCATCGAGCCGCGCGCGTCCTCGACGCACTCCTCCCGCGTCACCAGCCCGCGCTTCTCCATCCGCGCGACCTGGTGGGACAGCCTGCTGCGCTCCCAGCCGACCAGCGCGCCCAGCTCACGTGACCGCACGACGCCGTCCTCGGCCTCCGACAGCGGCACGAGCAGGGCGTAGTCGGCGTTGGACAGCCCCGAGTCGCGCACCAGCTGCCGCTCCAACGCGCTGTGCAGCTCGCGGTCGACCGCCAGGTACGCCTGCCACACCCGCGCCTCCCGCTCGTCCAGCCACCGCGGTTCGCCCATGGACCTCACGCTAGCAACAACATGTTGACGTGTCACCAATGTCGGGCTAGATTGTTGACGTGTCCACAAAGGGAATGCAGCTCGGCGTCTACAGCTTCGGCGACCGGCACCGCGACCCGATCACCGGTGAGCAGGTCTCGGTCGCGGACAAGCTGGCGCAGACGTTGGAGCGGATCAAGCTGGCCGACGAGCTGAGGCTCGGCTTCTACGGGCTGGGCGAGCACCACCTGGCCGACTACTCGATCTCCAGCCCCGGCACGGTGCTCGCCGCCGCCGCGAGCGTCACGTCGCGGATCACGCTGAGCAGCGCCGTCACCGTCCTCAGCACCGAGGACCCGGTGCGGGTGTACCAGCAGTTCACGACGCTCGACCAGCTCAGCCGGGGCCGGGCGGAGCTGCTGGCCGGGCGCGGGTCGTTCACCGAGTCGTTCCCGCTGTTCGGCGCGAGCCTGGAGGACTACGACGAGCTGTTCGAGGAGAAGCTGGCGCTGCTGCTGAAGCTGGACCGGGAGGACCCGATCACCTGGTCGGGGAAGTTCCGCGCACCGCTCGCGGACGCGCACGTCTTCCCGAGGCCCTACGGGTCGCGGCTGCGGATCTCGGTGGGCACCGGCGGCAACCCCGAGTCGTCGATCCGGGCGGGGCTGCTGGGGCTGCCGGTGGTGTACGCGGTCATCGGCGGTGAGCCGGAGCGGTTCGCGCCGCTGGTCGACCTGTACCGGCGCGCGGGCGAGGCCGGCGAGCAGGAACCCGGACGGCTCGACGTCACCATGAGCGCGATCGGCCTCATCGCACGCCGCTCCCAGGACGCCAAGGAGGCGTTCCACCCGTACTGGCTCGAGACGATGAAGTACGGCTCGCGGGCGCGCGGCTGGCCCGTGCCGTCGCGCGCGGAGTACGACTCGTGGACGCGGGGCGCGCGGTCGATCTTCGCTGGCAGCCCGGCGGAGGTGGCCGAACGCCTCATCTCGGTGGGCAGGCTCGTGAACGCCGACCGCTACGCGATGCAGATGGACTGGTCCGGCGTGCCGCACAAGCTCGTGATGGACGCGATCGAACTGCTCGGCACCGAGGTGATGCCGTTGGTGCACAAGGAACTGGGAACGTCCACTGTGGAGTGATCGCGCCCGACCTGGTGCCGTTACACGATGTGACACCACCCACTCGTGGTCACGACGGCGCGACGCACCCGTGAATCCCCGGTAAAGTCGCAGGTCGGCGTTTTCTTGGAGGACTTCACAGTGCGACTTCGCCCCATCGGTGCCCGTCGGTGACCATCGCCCCCGACACCGCTTTCCCCACCTCGGTCGACGCGCCCGCGCTGTTCCGCGCCGGCGCACCCGCTCCCGAGCGCACGTTGGTCGACGTGCTGGCCGACACCGCGCGTCGGCACCCGCACTCCCCCGCGCTGGACGACGGCACGACCTCGTTGACCTACCGGGAACTCCTCGACGAGGTCGACGCGCGGAGCCGCGAGCTGGCGGCGGCCGGCATCGGCGCCGGCGACCGGGTCGGCGTCCGCGTCCCGTCCGGGACCGTCGACCTGTACGTGGCGGTGCTGGCGATCCTCACCGCCGGCGCCGCGTACGTGCCCGTCGACGCCGACGACCCGGACGAGCGCGCCGAACTCGTGTTCACCGAGGCCGACGTGTGCGCGGTCATCACCGGGGAGCTGGCGCTGCGTGGCACGCCCATGGGCCTCGTCGGCGCTCCCGGTCCGGACGACGACGCGTGGATCATCTTCACGTCCGGCTCCACGGGCAAGCCGAAGGGCGTCGCGGTCTCGCACCGGGCCGCCGCCGCGTTCGTGGACGCCGAGGCCCGCCTGTTCCTCACCGACGACCCGATCGGTCCGGACGACCGCGTGCTCGCGGGTCTGTCCGTCGCCTTCGACGCCTCCTGCGAGGAGATGTGGCTCGCCTGGCGGCACGGCGCGTGCCTGGTCCCCGCGCCGCGCGCCCTGGTCCGCACGGGGTTCGACCTGGGACCGTGGCTGGTCGAGCGCGAGGTCACGGTCGTGTCCACGGTGCCGACGCTGGCCGCGCTGTGGCCGGTGGACGCGCTGGAGGACGTCCGCCTGCTCATCTTCGGCGGCGAGGCGTGCCCGCCGGAGCTGGCCGAGCGGCTCGCCGTCGACGGCCGCGAGGTGTGGAACACCTACGGCCCGACCGAGGCGACCGTCGTGGCGTGCGCGGCGCGGCTGACCGGTGACGGCCCGGTGCGGATCGGGCTGCCGCTGGACGGCTGGGAACTGGCCGTGGTGGACGCCGGCGGCACGCCGGTCCCCATGGGCGGCTCCGGTGAGCTGGTCATCGGCGGCGTCGGCCTGGCCCGCTACCTCGACCCGGCCAAGGACGCCGAGAAGTTCGCGCCGATGCCGGGGCTGGCTCCTTTCGGGCCGGGCTGGGACCGCGCCTACCGCAGCGGCGACCTCGTCCGCGCCGAGCCCGAGGGCCTGCTGTTCCTCGGTCGGGCGGACGAGCAGGTCAAGCTGGGCGGGCGGCGGATCGAGCTCGGCGAGGTGGACGCGGCGCTCCAGGCGCTGCCGTCGGTCGCGGGCGCCGCCGCGGCCGTGCGCACCACCAAGGCGGGCAACCAGGTGCTGGTCGGCTACGTGGTCGCGGGAGAGGACTTCGCCCAGGCCGACGCGCTGGCCCGGTTGCGGACCGCGCTGCCCGCCGCGCTCGTGCCGCTGCTGGCCGCCGTCGACACCCTGCCCACCCGCACGTCCGGCAAGGTGGACCGGGCCGCGTTGCCGTGGCCGCTGCCGGAGCTGGAGGTGGCGGCGCCGGCCGGGGACCTCACGGACACCGAGCGGTGGCTGGCCGAGCAGTGGTCGGAGCTGCTGGGTTCCCGGATCGCCGGGCCCGAGGCGGACTTCTTCGCCCACGGCGGCGGCAGCCTCGCCGCGGCCCAGCTGGTCTCCACGATCCGGACCCGCTACCCGAGCGGTTCGGTCAACGACGTCTACCAGCACCCCACGTTGCGCGCGCTGGCCGCGCGGCTGGACGAGCTGAGCGGCCACCAGGGCGTCACGCGCGAGGTCGCGCCGACGCCGCGGCGGACCGGCGTGCTCCAGTCGCTGCTGCTGGTGCCGTTGATGAGCCTGGTCGGCCTGCGGTGGTCGGTGGCGCTGGCCGCGGTCGGCAACGTCGTCGGCTTCACCACGCCGGTGTCGTGGTGGTGGATCGCCGCGGGGTGGCTGGCGTTCGTCAGCCCGCCCGGCAAGGTCGCGATCGCGGCGGGTGGCGCGCGGCTGCTGCTGCGCGGCCTGCGTCCCGGCACGTACCCGCGCGGCGGCGGCGTGCACCTGCGCTTGTGGACCGCCGAACGGCTCGCCGAGTTCAGCGGCGCGACGAACCTCGCCGGGTCCTGGCTCACGCACTACGCCCGCGCGTTGGGCGTGCGGGTCGGCCCGGACGTGGACCTGCACTCCGCGCCGCCGGTGACCGGCATGCTCAAGCTCGGCAAGGGCTGCGCGATCGAGCCCGAGGTGGACCTGTCCGGGCACTGGGTGGACGGCGACCGGCTGCACGTCGGCCGCCTCCGGGTCGGCGCGGGCGCGGTGGTCGGCGCCCGCAGCACCCTGTTCCCCGGCGCGAGCGTCGGCAAGCGGGCGGAGGTCGCGCCCGGTTCGGGGGTGCTCGGCTCCGTGCCGACGGGGCAGCGCTGGGCCGGTGTCCCGGCGCAGCGCCACGGCAAGGCGGCCCGTCCCGGTCCGCGTCCGCCCCGGTCGTGGTGGTGGAAGCTGGTCTACGCGGTGACGACGTCGGCGTTGGGCCTGCTCCCGGTGGCGGCGGCGGTGCTCCCGGTCTTGCTGATCGCGCGTGAGCCGCTGACGCTCGGCTCGGCGCTGCTCGCGGTGCCGTTGGCGACGGTCGCGTGGCTGGGCTCGTACGCGCTGCTGGTGCTCGGGTCCGTGCGGCTGCTCGGCATCGGGCTGCGGGCCGGCGCGTACCCCGTGCACAGCCGGATCGCCTGGCAGGCGTGGACCACCGAACGGTTGATGAACACCGCCCGGGTCGTGCTGTTCCCCCTGTACGCGAGCCTGCTCACACCGGTGTGGCTGCGGGCGCTCGGGATGAGGGTCGGCCGCCGGGTCGAGGCCTCGACCGTGCTCGCGCTGCCCAAGATGACCACGATCGGCGACGGCGCGTTCCTCGCCGACGACACCATGGTCGCCACCTACGAGCTGGGCGGCGGCTGGTTGCGCATCGCCGCCGCGCGGGTCGGCAAGCGGGCGTTCCTGGGCAACTCGGGCATGACCGCGCCGGGCCGTTCGGTGCCGAACCGGGGTCTGGTCGGCGTGCTGTCCTCGACGCCCAAGCGCGCCAAGGCGGGCAGCTCGTACCTGGGCATGCCGCCGATGAAGCTGCCGCGCGCGGCCGAGCAGGGCGACCAGAGCCGGACGTTCGACCCGCCGCGCCGGCTGGTCGTGGCACGGGCGTTGGTCGAGCTGTGCCGGATCGTGCCGGTGATGTGCCACGTGGCGCTGGTGGTGGGCGTGCTGTTCGCGCTGCGGGAGTTCGGACCGCTGTCGGCCGGGCCGGTGCTGCTCGTGGCGGGCGTGCTGGCGTGCGCGGTCTCGGCGGCGGCGAAGTGGCTGCTGGTGGGCCGGTTCCGGGCGCGGGAGCACCCCTTGTGGAGCGGGTTCGTGTGGCGCAACGAGCTGGCGGACACGTTCGTCGAGGTCCTGGCGGTGCCGTGGCTGGTCGGTCGGGCCGGCGGGTCGCCGGTGATGGCCGTGTGGCTGCGGTCGCTCGGCGCGCGGATCGGGCGCGGCACGTGGGTCGAGTCGTACTGGTTCCCGGAGTCGGACCTGGTGCGGCTGGGCGACGGCGCGACGGTGAACCGGGGGTGCGTGGTGCAGACCCACCTGTTCCATGATCGGATCCTCCGCATGGACCAGGTGGAGTTGGCGGACGGGGCGACCCTCGGTCCGCACGGGATCGTGCTGCCGGGCGCGACGGTCGGCGCGCACGCGGCGGTGGGCCCGGCGTCGTTGGTGATGCGCGGCGAGCACGTGCCCGAGGGCACGCGCTGGCTGGGCAACCCGATCTCCGCCTGGCGATGACGGGCCCGTACCTGCCCGACCACGGCGACGGCGGCTACCGGGTCGCGCACTACGACCTGGAACTGGACTACAAGCCGCACACCGGTCGGCTGGCCGGGCGGGCGACGCTGTCCGCCGTCGCGGCCGGCCCGTGCGCGCGGGTGGTGCTGGACTTCGGCACGCTGACCGTGAACCGGGTGCTGGTCGACGGCCGACCCGCCCGGCACGTGCACGGCGGCGGCAAGCTGCGCGTGCGACCCGCACGGCCGGTGGACGGACCGTTCACCGTCGAGGTGCGGTACTCGGGCGTGGCCCGCCCGGTCCGCTCGCGGCACTGGGGCGAGCTGGGCTGGGACCAGCTCACCGACGGCGCCTTGGTGGCGAGCCAGCCGATCGGCGCGCCGTCCTGGTTCCCGTGCAACGACCTGGTGCGGGACAAGGCGACCTACCGCGTCCACGTCACCGCGCCGTCGCCGTACACCGTGCTGGCGAACGGGGTGCTGGTCGACCGGCGCACGGGCGGCAGCAGCACGACGTGGGTCTACGAGCAGGCCGAGCCGATGGCGACGTACCTCGCCTCGGTGCAGATCGGCCTCTACGAGCGGCTGCCGTTGACCGAGGGCCAGGACGTGGCCGCACCCGCGCGGCTGCTGCGCGCGGCACGGCACGACTTCGCCCGCCAGCCGCGGATGATGACCGTGTTCGAGGAGCTGTTCGGCCCCTACCCGTTCCGGACCTACCAGGTCGTGGTGACCGACGACGAGCTGGAAGTGCCGGTCGAGGCGCAGGGCATGTCGGTGTTCGGCGCGAACCACGTGGACGGTCGGCGCGGCCACGAGCGGCTGGTCGCGCACGAGTTGGCGCACCAGTGGTTCGGCAACGGCGTGGGCCTGGCCGACTGGCGCGACATCTGGCTGAACGAGGGTTTCGCCTGCTACGCGGAGTGGCTGTGGTCCGAGCGGTCCGGCGGCCCCGCCGCCGACGTGCACGCCGCTCGCGCGCACGCCCGGCTGGCCCGGCTGCCGCAGGACCTCCGGATCGGCGACCCGGGCGTGGCGAACCTGTTCGACGACCGGGTCTACCAGCGGGGCGCGCTGACCGCGCACGGCCTGCGGACCCGGCTGGGCGACGCGGCGTTCTTCGGCGCGCTCCGCGAGTGGACCGCGACCCACCGGCACGGCACCGCGACGACGAGCGACTTCGTGGCACTGGCCCAACGCCACTCCCCCGAGCCGCTGACGGCGTACTTCCGCACCTGGCTCGCCGAGCCGCGGCTGCCCCCGATGTGACGCAGGACGTGCGGCACCCGTCGCCCGGTGGCCTCATCCCTGGCACGACCGAAGCCACGACGGAGTCGGGACCTGCTGCTACTGCCGAACCGTGATTCGATCAACGGCAGAGCGGGTAGGTGTCCGTTATGCCCGGTCGAGTAGCGGTGTTCGCGCCCTCCCCAGAGTTGACCGTCACGGTGGAAGACCTGGACGGCACGCCCGACATCCACATCCACGCCGGAGGGCAGGGGGTGTGGATGTCGCGCATGATCGAGTCCCTCGGCGCCGAGGTGGTGCTGTGCTCGGCGTTGGGCGGCGAGACCGGGCACGTGCTGCGGCACCTGATCGACGTCGAGCTGAAGGCGCGCGACGTCGCCGCCCGCAACGGCGGTTACGTGCACGACCGGCGTGACGGCGGGCGCGACCAGCTGGTCCGGATGCCCGCCGACGCGCTGTCGCGCCACGAGCTCGACGACCTGTACGAGATGACCCTGATCGAGGCGCTGAACGCGGGCGTCGCCGTGCTCAGCGGTCCTGCCGAGGCCGACACCCCCGTGCCCGACTCCGTGTACGAACGGCTCGCCAAGGACCTCCGCGGCAACGGCTGCGACGTGGTCGTGGACCTCTCCGGCGAACGGCTGGCCGCCGCCCTCGCGGGCGGGCCGACCGTGGTCAAGGTCAGCCACGAGGAGCTGGTGTCGGACGGGCTCGCCGAGTCCGACTCGCTGCCCGACCTGGCCGAGGGCTGCCGCCGGGTCGCCGAGTCCGGCGCGAGCGCGGTCGTGGTGTCGCGGGCCGCCGAGGAGACGCTGGCGTGGCTCGACGGCACGCTCCACCTCGTGGAGACGCCCGACCTGAGCCCGGTCGACACGCGTGGCGGCGGCGACTCGATGACCGCCGGGCTGGCCGCGGGCCTCGCCCTGGGCCGGTCCGTGGAGGAGTCGCTGAAGCTGGGCGCGGCGGCGGGCGCGGTCAACGTGACCAGGCACGGGCTCGGCACCGGCAGCGGCGACGTGGTGCGCGCGCTGGTCGACCGGGTGCGGCTGCGGTTGTGGGAGGACGCATGAGGGTGCTCATCACCAACGACGACGGCATCGACTCGCCGGGGCTCGCCGCCCTGGCGCGCGGCGCGGTGGCGCACGGCTGGACGACCGTGGTCGCCGCGCCCGCGCGCGAGTCCAGCGGCACGAGCGCGGGCCTGACCGCCGCCGAGGACGACCGGCACGTCCAGGTCGAGCGGCGTGAGCTGCCCGGGCTGCCGGACGTGCCCGGCTACGCCGTCGCCGCACACCCCGCGTTCATCGCGCTGGTCGCGTCCCAGGGCGCGTTCGGCGACCCGCCCGACATCGTGCTCTCCGGCGTCAACCGCGGCGCGAACGTCGGCCGCGCGGTGCTGCACTCCGGCACCGTCGGCGCGGCGCTGACCGCCGCCATCAACGGCGCGCGCGCCATGGCGGTGTCCCTCGACGTGGGGCTGGACCCGGAACTCCCGCACCACTGGGAGACCGCCGTCGCGGTGGCGTCGACCCTGTTCGACCGGGTCGCGGCCCTGCCGGTCGGCGCCGTGCTCAACCTGAACGTGCCCAACCGGCCCGAGGTCGGCGAGCCCGAACGGGCGGCGCTGGCCGAGTTCGGCACGGTGCGCACCAGGATCAAGGACAGCGACGACGGCACGATCGGCCTGGCCGCGGTCCTGGTCGAGGACGGCCTGGAGCCCGGCACCGACGCGGCGCTGCTGGCCGAGGGACGGCCGACCGTCACCCCGCTGCGCTCGGTCGCGGAGGACCCGGACGTCGAGGTGTCGTTCTAGTCGTCCTCCACGCCGTCCGCCGCGGGCTGCTCGGACTGCTCGCCGTCCGACCGGCCCAGCGCGTCCTCCGCGCCGTTGACCAGGTCGGGACCGCCCCACTGACGTCCCTCGGACTGGCCCAGTCTGTGCTTGCCCATGGTGTGACCTCCCTCGATCCCCGGATTGATACCCCCTGACCGTGGAATCCACACCCGGAAATGCCGGTGGCCTACCCCGAGTGAGGTAGGCCACGGCAGTGGAGCGTGATCAGCGGGGAGTCGTCAGCCGGCGTAGTGCACGTCCGGCCACGGCGGGGTGACCATGCCGTTCCCGATGTGGAAGCTCGGGTGCGGCGGCTGGTTGTAGGCCGTGTTCTGCCACGCGATGGCGACGCGGTACATGGTGTCGTGCATCAGCGTGGGGATGCGGCGGTCCGTCTGGTTGGGCGTCGAGTAGATCCGCAGCGCCGAGTTGTCCGAGGTGCGCCAGACGACCTCCTCGCGCCAGTCGCCGAACAGGTCGGCGCTCAGCGCGGGCGTGGCCTTGGTGCCGTTGTTCGAGGCCACGCCGGAACCGGTGAGCAGGCGGGTGTCGCCGCCGGTGCCGTACTTGTCGATCCTGGTCTGGTCGAGCAGTTCGCGGGACGGGTCGCCGTCCCACCAGATCACGAAGTTCGCCGACGACGGCTTGCGGCCGACGTTCGTGCCGCTCGGGCTGCGCAGGCTGCCGTCGGCGTTGGACCACGACTCCGCGCCGGGGCTGCCCGGGTGGATGTCCGCGGACACGCCGCGGCCGTTGTCGCTGCCCGAGGCGGTGGTCCACCTCCGCTCGCCGGTGCGGGCGTCGGCGAACCACGAACCCGGCTTCGACGAGTCCTCGGAGACCTTGAAGTACTCCAGGCCCGGTCGGGACGGGTCGAGGTCGCCCACGTGCCCGGCGTCACCGTGGCCGAGGCCCGTGGTCCACAGGCCGCGCCCGGTGTCGTCGATGGTGGCCGCGCCGTAGACGATCTCGTCGCGGCCGTCGGCGTCCACGTCGGCGATGCTCAGCGAGTGGTTGCCCTGACCCGCGTACCCCGACTGGTTGTTGGAGTCGAACGTCCACCGCTTGGTCAGCGCGCCGTTGCGGAAGTCCCAGGCCGCGATCACCGCACGCGTGTAGTAGCCGCGCGCCATGATCAACGACGGTCGCGCGCCGTCCAGGTAGGCGGTGCCGGCCAGGAACCGGTCGACCCGGTTGCCGTACGTGTCGCCCCAGGAGCCGACGTTGCCGCGCGGCGGGTCGTAGTTCACCGTCGACATCGCCGCGCCGGTCTGACCGTTGAACATGGTCAGGAACTCCGGCCCGCTCAGGATGTAGCCCGACGAGTTGCGGTAGTCGGCGCTCGCGCTGCCGATCACCGTGCCCCGGCCGTCCCGCGTGCCGTCCGCGGTCTTCATCGCGACCTCGGCCTTGCCGTCGCCGTCGTAGTCGTAGACCTGGAACTGGGTGTAGTGCGCGCCCGCCCGGATGTTGCGCCCGAGGTCGATGCGCCACAACCGCGTGCCCTGCAGGGTGTAGGCGTCGATGAAGACGTTGCCGGTGACGCCCGACTGCGAGTTGTCCTTCGCGTTGTCCGGGTCCCACTTCAGCACGAACTCGTAGTCACCGTCGCCGTCCAGGTCGCCCACGCTCGCGTCGTTGGCGACGTAGCCGGAGCCCGGCGACTGGATCGGCACGTCCCGGTAGCCGGCACCGAACCCGAGCGACGCCGGTGACGCGGCCTGCTCGGTCCCGTTCACCACCGCGCGGACGGTGTAGGAGGAGTCCGCCGCCGCGCCGCTGTCCAGGTAGTTGGTGGACGCGGTGATGGGCGAGGCGTTGACCTTCGTCGCACCCCGGTACACGTTGAACGCCACGTTCTGCGGGTCGCCCCCGAGCAGGCGCCAGCTGACCAGGTTGCCGCTGCCGGACCGCACGCTGATCACGCCGCGGTCCAGGCGCTCGACCTGCTTGCGGCCGGTCGGGTCCGACGGTCCCGGCCCGGGGGTCGTCGTGGTCGTGGTTGTGGTGGTGGTCGTCGTGGTGCTTGTCGTGGTCGACGTGGTGGTCGTGGTGGTGGGGTCGACACCGCCCGTGCACGTGGTGCCGTTGAGCGTGAACGTCGTCGGCACGCCGACCACGTCGCCGGTCATCGAGCCGTTGAAGCCGAACGACGCCGTGCCCCCGGTCGGGATCGACCGGTTCCAGTCCACGTTGGTCGCCGTCACGCTCGCGCCGGAGGCGGCGAACGTCGCGTTCCACCCCTGGCCGAAGCGCTCCGAGCCGGGGAACGACCAGGCCAGCGTCCACCCGTCGACCGGGTCGCCCAGGTTCTTGATCGTGACGTTCGCGGAGAACCCGCCCTGCCACTTGTTCTGCACCACGTAGTCGACCCCGCAGCCGGGGGCTGCCGAAGCCACGCCGGCGACCAGCAGGCCTCCGGTCAGTGCGCTGATCGCCGTGACGGCGGCGATCGCCCGCACTCTGAACGAGTTGGTGAGCACCGTTGCTCCTTCGTCGCTGTGTCTGGGAGCGCTCCCAGGTGTGACCCGGGCAACGCCCCTCGCCCGGCACATGACAACACCTCCACCGAGCCGCCGTCAAGTGATGAAACGATTCACGCCCACCCGTCCCAACTGGTCCGAACGGGCCGGCCCACCTGCCCAGAGCAGCTCTGAAAAGGTTCAACAACCGCCGCTCACCAGGCGCGACGAGCAGCACCACGTGCAGGGGGAAGGGCGTCAGCGACCGGACCCGCGTTCACGCACCCCAGCCCGCCTGCTCCCCGCCGACCCGCTCGGCCACGATCCGCTCGCCGTAGCCGGACCGGGCGTAGGCCGCCATCGGGTCCGGGTCCAGCCCCAGGTCCTCGCGCACCGACGCCACCAGCGGCCGGACGTCGGTGTTGTAGGCGTCCATCAGCACGGCGTTCGCGCCGAGCACGTCACCGGCCCGCTGCGCCGCGGCCAGCGCGTCCCGGTCGACCAGCAGCGCCTTGGCGGTGGCCTCCTGCACGTTCATCACCGACCGGATCTGGCCGGGGATCTTCGGCTCGATGTTGTGGCACTGGTCGAGCATGAACGCCACCCCGGACCCGACCGCGAGGGCACCGCCGCGCACCACCTCGAACATGATCCGGAACAGCTGGAACGGGTCCGCCGAGCCGACCATCAGGTCGTCGTCGGCGTAGAAGCGGGAGTTGAAGTCGAACCCGCCGAGCTTGCCCGCGCGCAGCAGCACCGCGACGATGAACTCGATGTTGGTGCCCGGCGCGTGGTGGCCGGTGTCGACCACGACCTGCGCCCGCTCGCCCAGTTCCAGGCAGTGCGCGTACGCCGTGCCCCAGTCCGGCACGTCGGTGGTGTAGAAGGCGGGCTCGAACAGCTTGTACTCCAACAGGATCCGCTGGTGCGGCCCGATCCGCCCGTACGTCTCCCGCAGCGCCTCGGCGAGCCGGTCCTGGCGGGCCCGGATGTCGTCCTGGCCGGGGTAGTTGGTGCCGTCGGCGAACCACAGCTTCAGGTCGCGCGACCCCGTGGCGTCCATGATGTCGACGCACCGCATCAGGTGGTCGAGCGCCTTGCGGCGGACGGCCGGGTCGGGCGAGCACACGCTGCCGAGCACGTACGCGTCGTCCTGGAAGACGTTGGCGTTGATCGTGCCGATCGACACGCCGTGGCCGCGGGCGAACCCGGCCAGCTCGTCGTAGTCGTCCACCGCGTCCCACGGGATGTGCAGCGCGACCGACGGCGCCACGCCGGTGAACCGGTGCACGGTGGCCGCGTCGGCGACCTTCTCGTGCGGCGTGCGCGGCACCCCGCGCTGGGCGAACACCTTGAACCGGGTGCCGGAGTTGCCGAACGCCCAGGACGGCAGCTCGATCCGCTGCCCGGCCAAGGCCTCCCGCGCGGCGCCCGTTCCGGGTGCTCCTGTGGTGGTGTCCACGTCGGACTCCTTACCTGCTCAGTCGAGGTGGAAGACCTCGGTCAAGGGCCTCATGGCCTCGTCGGGGTGCCCGCCGTCCAGCGCGGTGAAGAACTCGGCCATCTCGGCCTGCCACCGGTCGTTCACCTCGCGGTCGCGCATGCCCCGCTGGGCGGCGTCCCAGTCCGGGGTCTCCAGGTAGCCGACGAGCAGACCGTCGTCGGCCAGGAAGAGGCTGTAGTTGCCCCAACCGGTCTCCCGCAACGCCTCCCGCATCTCCGGCCACACCTCGCGGTGCCGCTCCCGGTACTCCTCCATCCGCTCCGGGCGCACCCGGAGCAGGAAGCAGACACGTCGCACGCCGACCTCCGAGACTGAAACGTTTCACAAGTACGCTATTGTTGCGGCACAAGGCTTGTCAATGGTCTGGACGAATTCACGGTGGCCGCACGCCGTCGTAGAACGCCACCCGCACGGTGATCTCCCGTTCCTGCCCCGGTCCGAGCACCACCGGCCGGTCCCAGGCGAGCGCCGAGCCGATGCCCTGGTACTGGCCCACCCGCACGAACCACGGGTCGGTCGGACCGGACACCACGGCCGTCCACGCCGGTGCTCCCGGGTCCCGCTCGGGATCGCCGACCACGACCGCCAGCCACGGCGAGGTCCGGCCGTTGACCTCCTCCTCGCCCTCGCCGTCGGGGCCGTGGACCCGCACCGACCGCGGGTCGAGGTCGGGCAGCCGCCAGAACCAGCCGCCGTAGCCCGCGCCCTCCCGGCCCTTGCTGCCCGGGCTGTGCAGCACCACGTGGTCCGGCGCGGTCAGCACGCTGGTCCACTCCAGCTCCCAGCCGCCGGCGACGACCCGGCGGCGGACGCGACGGCGTTCGCGCAGCAGGACCGCGCCCGCCGAGTCGCACCAGGCCAGCTCGCCCGGCCCGGTCTCCTCGACCCGGCCGAGCTCGCCCGGCACGTACCCCTGGCCGGGCACGTAGTTGCGCCCGCCCCACAGGTTGACCCCGTTGACGTCGGGCAGCGCGAGGCCGATCCCCCGGTGCCACGGGTGGTCGTCCGGGTGCTCGCCGGTGACCACGACCCCGCCGAGCGTGCGCACCGGGTGCAGCGCCGGCCGCGGCACGACCAGGGGCAGCCGCACGCCGTCCCAGCCGTACCGGGCGACACCGCCCAGCGGCGACCACGGCACCTCCAGCTCGGCGAACGTGCGCAGGTGCTCGGCGGCCTTGGCCACCACGTGGTCCACGCCGTCGACGTCCACCCGCTTGCCGTTGCGGCGCAACCACGCGGGGTCGATCGGCACGGGGTCCGGCGCGGTCCGGACGGCCTCCAGCACGCGCATGAACGCGCCGGTCGCGGCCAGCGGCGCCTGCAGCGGCACGTCCGGGTCCGCCAGGTGGTCCAGCAGGTTGCGCAGCGGCGAGTCGTGCCGGTGGCGCTCCTCGATGCCGTCGATCACCAGCCGGTGCTCGGTGTAGTGCAGCTCGGCGCGGCGGCGGCTGCCGTGCACGACGAGCACCGGTTCCCGGACCACCTCGGCGCACAGCGTCACCGCGACCACGACGACCGTGCCGTTGTGGGTGCGCAGCCGCAGGCACGAGGTGTCGTCGGCTTCGATGTCACGGGCGCGCAGCAGCTCCAGCTCGATATCGTGCACGTCGTCCACGCCCGTGCTGCCGTCCAGCGCCAACGCGGTCGCGATGCCGTGCGCGAACGGGTTGGTCAGCGCGCCGTCCACCACCGGCACGCCGTCGAGCGCGCGTCGGCCCGCCCACGGCGCGCGGGTGTAGTAGCTGTCGTCGCGCGACCAGGTGCCGCGCACGCCGATGCCCCGGATCTCGCCCAGCGCGCCGGAGCGCATCAGCCCGGCCAGCCGGTGCACAGCGTGCGAGCCGAGGCTCTGGAACCCGACCTGGACCAGGCGGTCCCCGGACCGGTCGACCAGGTCCCGCCAGTCGGCCAGCGTGGGCGTGGGCGGCTTCTCCAGCACGAGGTGCGCACCGGCGGCCAGCACCTGCCGCGCCAACCGCACGTGCGTGTGCATGGGGGTGGACACGATGCCGATGTCCGCGTCACGCATCAGCTCCGCCAGGTCGGCGGCCACCGGCCGGTCGCCGACGAGCCGGCGCGCCTCGGCATCGAGCGGGTCCACCTCGCACACGCCGGTGAGCCGCACCCGTCCCTCGGCCTCCAGCGCGGCGATCTCGCGCAGGTACAGCCGCCCGTAGCCGGCCGCGCCGGCGAGCACCACCCGGGGCGTCACCGGCGCTCCACCGCGACCGCGGCGAACACCAGCAGGCCGGGCACGACGACGGCGAACGCGGGCGCCTGCGCGACCACCAGCCCGGTCACGGCCAGCGCGACCACCAGGTAGGCGTAGCCGCCCCAGTCACGCGACGGTTCGGCCATCAGCACGGCCCACCGGTCGCCCGGGTTCCACCGGGCCGCCGTCCGCAGCAGCACCAGCACCACCGCGGCCAGCGCCGACCCGATCACCGGACCCAGCACGTTCGCGCCCGGCAGCCCGCCCATCAACGCCAGCACGTCCAGCGCGCCGACCACCAGCACCCCGAGCGGGACGGCGACCGCGAACGGGTCGCGCACCGCCCGCCCCAGCAGCACGGCGAACCGCCGCGCGGTCGGCGTGCGGCCGTCGTCCACCAGCTCGCGCAGCAGCACCGCGCCCGCCGCCGCGGCGGGCAGCGCGGTCACCACCGGCAGCGCCGCGACGGTCACCAGCACCCCGATCAGCAGCACCTCGGCCACCAGCGCCAACGGGCGCGCCCAGGCACTCACCCCTTGAGCCCGGAGGTCGCCACGCCGTCCACCAGGAACCGCTGGAAGGCCAGGAAGAACAGGCCGATCGGCAGCAGCGCGAGCACCGACATGGCGAACATCGGGCCGAACGCGGACTGGGTGGCCTGGTCGATGAACAGCTGGAGCGCCAGCGGCAGGGTGAACTTCTCCGCGTCGTTGAGGTAGATCAGCTGCGAGAAGAAGTCGTTCCACGTCCAGATGAACGTGAAGATCGCCGTGGTGATCAGCGCCGGCCGCAGCAGCGGCAGGATCACGTGCCGGAACACGCCCACCGGGCCGCAGCCGTCCAGCGTCGCGGCCTCGTCCAGCTCGCGCGGCAGGCCGCGGATGAACTGCACCATCAGGAAGATGAAGAACGCGTCCGTGGCGAGGAACTTCGGCAGCACCAGCGGCCAGAACGTGTTCACCATGTCCATCTGCTGGAAGATGACGTACTGCGGGATGAGCACCACGTGCTGCGGCAGCATGATCGTGATCATCATGAACCCGAACATCGGGCCGCGACCGCGGAAGTGCAGCCGCCCGAACGCGTAGGCGGCGAGCGAGCACGACAGCACGTTGCCGACCACCGCGCCGACCGAGATCACCAGCGAGTTCCAGAAGTAGTGCAGCACGCCGAACTCGCCGACGCCGTCGAACACCTCGGCGTAGTTGTCGCCGGTGGGCTCGCGCGGCAGCAGGGCGAGCGTGGAGATCACCTCCGTCGCGGGCTTGAACGACGTGGAGACCAGCCAGACCACCGGGTAGAGCAGCACCAGCAGCACGGCCACCACGAGCCCGTGCCACCCGAGGCGTTTCGTAAGCGTCACCGGTTCTCCCCCGCGTAGAACACCCAGCGCCGGGCGCTGCGGAACACCAGGGCGGTCAGCACCGCGACCACCACGAGCAGCACCCAGGCCATCGCGGAGGCGTAACCCATCCGGAAGTCGGTGAACCCGCGCTGGTACAGGTACAGCGGGTAGAGCAGGGTGGAGTCGCTGGGACCGCCCCGCCCGCCGCTGACCACGAACGCGCCGGTGAACGCCTGGAACGCGCGGATGGTCTCCAGCACCAGGTTGAACAGGATCACCGGGGACAGCATGGGCAGCGTGACGCCGAGGAACCGGCGCGCCGGTCCCGCGCCGTCGATCGCCGCGGCCTCGTAGAGCTCCTTGGGCACCTGCTTGAGGCCCGCCAGGAAGATCACCATCGGCGCGCCGAACTGCCACGCGGCCAGCGCGACGAGCGTGAGCAGCGCGTACTGGGGCTGGTCGACCCAGCCACCGGTGTCGAGGCCGACCGAGGACAGGACCCCGTCGACGGTGCCGTCGGTGGAGAACAGCGCCCGCCAGGCCAGCGCCACGCTGACGCTCGCGCCGAGCAGCGACGGCGCGTAGAACGCCGAGCGGTACAGCCCGACGCCCCGGCGGGGCCGGTTGAGCAGCAGCGCCACCGCGAGGGCGAGGCCGAGCTTGAGCGGCACCGAGATCAGCACGTACTCGGTGGTCACCCACGCGGCGTGCCAGAACCGCTCGTCGCCGGTGAACATCGTGACGTAGTTGTCCAGGCCGATCCAGTTCGGCGCGGTGAACAGGTCGTAGTCGGTGAACGACAGGTACAGCGAGGCGACCATCGGGCCGATGGTCAGCAGCGCGGCGCCGACGATCCACGGCGACAGGAACAGGTAGGCCACGCCCTGGCCCCGCCGCCTGCCGCGCGCGGCGGACGTCGGCGGCGGGCCGTCCAGGACCGGGGGCTCGGTGGCGCCCGACGTGCCGGTGAGCACGGACTGGGTCATGCTCAGGACCCCAGCGACTGCTCGGCGTCCTGCACCACGCGCTTGGCGGCGTCCGCGGCGCTCACCCGGTTGAAGATCACGTCGTCGTAGGTGCGCTGGAAGTCCCGCTTGATGGCCGAGGAGCCGGTGGGCCAGGCGCCGAACGCCGGGCCGATCTTGTCCTGCTGGGCGGCCTCGTAGTCGCACACGGCCTTGCTGCCGCCCTCGGCCGACGAGCACACCTGCGCGCGGATCTCCTCGTTCGGCGGCACGCCGCGCGACGCGCCGAGCAGCTTGCCCGCCTCGGGGTCGTTGAGCAGGAAGTCGAGCAGCTTCACCGCCGCGGCCTTGTGCTTGGACCGCTGGGACACCGCGAACGACACCGGCGGCATGGCCGCCATGCCGCTCTCCGCCACGTCGCTGGGCAGCGGCGCGAGCGCGAGGTTCGGCCCGAACGCGCCGAAGTAGCCGGTGACGGCCGAGTCGTAGCCGATCTCGGAGGCGGCCTGCTTGGTCACGATGCCGGAGTTCTGCACCGAGCCGTCCATCTTCGTCGTCACCTCGGCCGGCGAGACGCCCTTGCCCGCCCGCATCGTGCCGATCACCTCCCAGTACTCGGCCAGCTCGTCGGCGGTGAAACCGAGCTTGCCGTCGGCGGTGTAGAGCGACTTGCCGTGCTGGTGCAGCCACACCTCGAACCAGTCGACGGCCCAGCCGAAGTCGGTGGTGCCCGCGACCTGCCCGGCCGCGCCGACCTTCGCCATCGCCTCGGCGAACTGCGCCCAGGTCCACTTCTCCCCCGGCGCGGTCGGCACCCGGACGCCCGCGGCCTCGAAGTGCGAGGGGTCGAAGATCAGCATCTGGGTGGTCGCGCCGCCCGCCACGGCGTACTGCCTGCCGTCGACCTTGCCGCCCTCCAGCAGGTTCGGCGGGATCTTGTCGAGCCGGAGCTCCTTGCCGGTGTACTCGGCGAGGTCGGCCAGCACGTTGCGGCCCGCGTACTCGCCGACCGTGGCCCGGTCCAGCTGCAGCAGGTCCGGTCCCGCGCCGCCCGCGACCTGGGTGGACAGCTTCTGGAAGTACGCGTCGTAGCCGCTGTACTCGGTCTCGACCTTGATGTCCGGGTTGCGCCGCTGGAACTCGTCGACCGCCGCCCTGGTGACCTTGGCGCGGTCCTCGTTGCCCCACCAGACGAACCGCAGCGTCACCGGGCCGTCGGCCGACTCGGCGCCGCAGCCCGACAGCGCGGTGGTCAGCGACAACAGCCCGACCAGCAGGCCCCCCGCGCCGCGGCGAGACATTCGTCCCATCACCCTCACCCTTCGATTGAATCGGTTCAACCAAGCTAGGTGAGCCCCATCATGGCGTCAAGACTGATTTTTCAGCGCTGCAACGCCCGCGAACCCAGGTCTTGCCTTTCTCGTTGAAACGGTTCATCGTGTGGCGGCGTCACGCACCCCGCGCAACGTCGCGCCCTTGGGAGGCCGCAGATGACCCGCGTCAGAGCCCTGCCCGCCGTGCTGGCGGCCCTAGCGCTAGTCCTGAGCACGTCCGCCGTCCACTCCCCCGCCTCGGCCACGCCCGACGGCCCGCGGCTCGAACGCCTCGACCGCGGCCTGGTCGCCGCGCGCACCGCCGGCGGGGTGTTCCTGAGCTGGCGGCTGCTGCGCCACGAGGTCACCGGCCACACCGCCACCGGCCTGGCCGGTCCGGCGTTCGCGGTCTACCGCGACGGCCGCCGCATCGCCACCGTCACCGACAGCACCAACTACCTCGACGCCGAGGGCGGCGGCTCGGAGTACCGGGTGGCGCCGGTGGTCCGCGGTCGGCAGGGCGAGGCGAGCGACCCCGTGTCGCCGTGGGCGGGCGGGTCCTACGACCTGCCGCTGCGCAAGCCCGCCGACGGCGTGACCCCGGCCGGTGAGGCCTACACGTACTCGGCCAACGACGTCAGCGTCGGCGACGTGGACGGCGACGGCGGCTACGAGTACGTGGTGAAGTGGGACCCGTCGAACAGCAAGGACGTCTCGCAGGTCGGCTACACCGGGCCGACCTACGTCGACACCTACCGGTTCGACGGCACGTTGCTGCACCGCGTGGACCTGGGCGTGAACATCCGCTCCGGCGCGCACTACACGCAGTTCCTGGTCTACGACTTCGACGGCGACGGCCGTTCGGAGATGATGATGAAGACCGCGCCGGGAACGAAGGTGACGACGTACGACCGGCGCGGCAACGCGGTCTCGGAGCGGTACGTGACGATGCCGCGCGAGGACGTGCGCGCGGGCTACTCGCACAGCGACGACTACCGGCTCAGCGCCGCGGGCTACTACGAGCACGTGGTGGAGATGTTCAAGGGCTGGCACGCGCATCCCGAGGTGGTGGCCGGGCGCTGGCCCGCCACCCTGGAGGAGGCGTTCGGCATCCCGGTCCGGCACGCCTACCCGTTGTCCGACGCGGACGCGCGGTCGCTGGCCGACCACTTCGTCGACGTGTACGCGCCGGGCCGCAGCACCCGCAACAACCTCCGGGCGTTCGCCGGGTTCGTCGTCGACGGCCCGGAGTACCTGACCGTGTTCGACGGCAAGTCCGGCCGCGAGCTGGAGACCGTGCGCTACGAGCCGGGTCGGCACGACGACGGGCTCATGTGGGGCGACTACGCGTACTCCCGCATCGAGCCGGGCAACCGGGTGGACCGGTTCCTCGCCGGGGTGGCCTACCTGGACGGCAAGCGCCCGTCGGCGGTGTTCGCGCGTGGCTACTACACGCGCACGACGCTGGTGGCGTACCGGTGGAACGGCCGCAAGCTGGTCAAGGACTGGTTCATCGACAGCGGTTGGGTGCCGATGACCAACCCGTTCAACTTCCCGGCGCACGGCAAGGACGGCACGTCGCCGGAGCACGGCGGCCTCACCACGCAGGGCGCGCACTCGTTGAGCGCGGCGGACGTGGACGGCGACGGCAAGCAGGAGATCGTCTACGGGGCGTCCACCGTCGACCACGACGGCAAGGTGCTCTACCACTCCGCGGACGTGATGCCGCCGGGCAGCGCGAACCCCGGCGCGGTGGCGCGGCTCGGGCACGGCGACGCGCTGCACGTGACCGACGTCGACCCGGCCCGGCCGGGGATGGAGATCTACATGGTGCACGAGGGCGGGACCTCGGCGCCTTACGGCTACGCGCTGCGCGACGCGGCCACGGGCGAGGTGATCTACGGCGGCTACACCGGCCGGGACACCGGGCGCGGCATGGTCGGTGACGTGCTCCCGGACGAGCCGGGGCTGGAGACGTGGGCGTCGCTGCCGGGCGGCACGGACGCGGCCGGGCTGTGGTCGGCCGACGGGCGTCCGCTGTCGACGGCGATCCCCGGCACGAACGCGAGCATCCGCTGGGCGGCGGACCTGACCACGCAGGTCGTGGACGGCGCGCTGGACGTCACGCCGACGATCAAGGACTGGCGGCGCGGCACCCTGCTGACCGCCGAGGGCACGCGGACCAACAACCACACAAAGGGCAACCCGTCCCTGGTCGCGGACGTGCTGGGCGACTGGCGCGAGGAGCTGGTGGTGCGCACGGCGGACAGCTCGGCGCTGCGGGTCTACGTGAGCACGGAGGTCACCGGCCACAAGCTCTACACGCTGATGCACGACCCGCAGTACCGGGTCGACGTGGCCAGGCAGCAGACCGCCTACAACCAGCCCGCCTACACCGGCTTCTACCTGGCCTCCGACGTCGATTGGGCGAAGGTGCCGCGGCCGGGTCGGTGAGGTCGTTAGGGTCGTCGGGTGATCACGATCGCCGTCGTCCAGCCGCGTTGCGCCCCTTACGACGTGACCGCCAACGTGGCGGCCCACGCGGAGGCGGTGCGCGCGGCTGGGGCGCGGGTGGTGGTGTTCCCGGAGCTGTCGTTGACGGGTTACCACCTCGACGCGCCGGTGGTGCCGTTCGACCTGGTGGAGCCGTTGGTGCGGGCGTGCGCCGAGACGGGGACCGTGGCGTTCGCGGGCGCGCCGGTCGGCGGGTCGTTCGGCGGGGCGGGCGGCACGTGGGCCGGCGGGCCCGTCGGCGGGCCGAACATCGGCGTGCTGGAGGTGTCCGCCGCCGGGGTGCGGGTGGCGTACCGGAAGATGTGGCTGGGCGGTCGGGAGTCGGTGCGCTTCCGCCCCGGTGACGCGCCCGCGGTCGTCGAGGTGGACGGGGTGCGGCTCGGGTTGGCGGTGTGCAAGGACACCGGCGTGCGGCGGCACGCGGCGGACACGGTGGCGTTGGGCGTGGACGTGTACGTGGCCGGTGTGCTGGAGCACGCCTGGGATTCACGGGTGGTGCAAGAGCGGGCGCGGCGGATCGCGGTCGGGCACGACGTGTGGGTGGCGATCGCGAGCTTCGCGGGCTCGACGGGTGAAGGGTACGAGTCGGCGGCGGGTCGTTCCGGGGTGTGGGAGCCGTCCGGTGGGATGATCGCCGCCGCCGGCACCGGGGTGGACGCCGTGGTGCGGGCGGTGATCCCGGGCCGCGTCACGGATGGAGGGCCATGACCGATGCCGACCTACCCGGCTTCTTCCACGACGCCGAGCGCACGTCGCGGCGCGGGCAGCGGCTGACGCTGACGTGGAGCCGGACCCGCCTGGTCAGCGCGGTCGTGGCGGCCGTCGGCGGCGCGTTGGAGTGGGAGCGCCAGACCGCCGTCCACCCGTGGGGGCTGTTGGCGCTGGTGGCGTTCTCGGTGGCGTTGGTGGTGGAGATCCTGCTGTGGACGCAGCAGCCGGAGCGCGATTGGTACGCCGGGCGCGCGGTCGCCGAGTCGATCAAGACGCTGTCCTGGCGGTACGCCGTGGCCGGTGCGCCGTTCTCGGCCGACGTGGCGCGGCCGAGGGCGTTGTTCCAGGAACGGGTGGGCGAGGTGGTCGCGCAGAGCGAGCAGCGGCTGCCGCTGGACAGCGACGACCCGTCGGCCACGTCCGCGATGACGGCGTTGCGGGAGGCGCCGTTCGAGCGGCGGCGGACGGCGTACGTGAAGAACCGGCTCCAGGAGCAGAAGAAGTGGTACACGGCCAAGGCGCAGGCCGACCGCCGGCGGGCGATGCAGTGGCGGATCGCGCTGATCGTCGGCGAGGTGCTCGCCATCGTGCTCGCGGGTGGCCGCGCGTTCGGCGTGTGGGACGTCGACGCCTCCGGCATCCTCGCCGCGGCCGTCGCCAGTGGCGCGGCGTGGCTCGCGACGCGGCGGCACTCGTCGCAGGCGACCGGGTACTCGCTGGCGGCGCGCGAACTGGTGCTGGTGCGGGCGAAGTTGCTGGACGCGGACGAGGCGTCGTGGGCCGAGGCGGTGGCGGAGGCCGAGGAGGCGATCAGCCGGGAGCACCAGCTGTGGTTGGCGTCGCGTCCGGTGGAGAGTTGAGCACGCCGGGAGGTCACCACCGACGCGGACGCCGGTGCTCCGGTCAGCGGGCGAGCCAGGACAGGAGCTTCCCGGAGTTGGCCACGTACGCCGCGGTGCTGATGACCAGCGGGCGCTCGGTGGGCGTGTACGGGGGTTCGAGTGGCGGGGTGCGCGGGTCGTAGGGCGAGGTGTCGTGGACGTCGCCCACGTGCTTGCTCGTGTACGCGGTGCCGTCGTACGGGTGGGCGGGCGCCGGGCCCCGGTAGGGGTTGGTCACGGCGTCGGCCGGGGTGAGCCAGTGGTCCTTGGCGCCCAGGTCGGTGACCAGGGCCTGCACCTGGGCGTCCGTGACGGTGGGAAGTGGTTGGGGCGCATCGAGGAACAGGTCGGTCAGGGCCAGGTCGCGCAGGGAGAAGTAGCGCGGCGGCGGGATGGGCCGGCCGCTGAGCGGGGACCTGGACCTGAGGTCGGCGACCTGCGCCGGGGTGAGCGACCTGAGCTCGTCGTAGGTGGCGCGCAGGGCTTCGGTGTCGACGACCCGGCCGGCGGAGTAGTGGCTGAGCGTCGAACGGTGGTCGTAGTCGTAGTAGTAGGCGCCGTTGCGGACGTTCGAGCCGAAGCGGTGGACGAAGCGGGCGCGGTTCGTGGCCGGTTCGACGAACGTCGGGTGCGTGCGGCCGGCCAGCAGCGGGTTCTCGCCGACCTGCCGGTCGGTGAGGCGGCAGCTGTCCAGCCAGGCGAGGGCTTCCGGCACGCGCGCCAGGTAGCTCTGGTCGCCGGTCAGGCGGAAGTAGTGGAACAGCTGGGTGACGTTGGTCTGCGTGGTGTGGGTGGCCAGCGCCCTCGGCTCGTAGGACCGGGCGCCCGCGGGTGCGCCGGCGGGCCGGCCGGCCGTGGCGCGGGTCAGGTGCTGCAGGCCCCAGCCCGCCTGGGGACCCGGCTGCTGGAGGCGGTGCAGGCAGCGCATGGCGCGGTGGACCGGTTCCAGCAGGTCGCGCCTGCCCAACGTGGACGCGCACAGGAGGAGGAACTTGACGTTCTCGCCCAGCACGTCGTCGTTGAAGGTGACGTGGCCGGTGTAGTCGCCGTCCTCCATGCCGTGGCCGACGTCGTCGGGCAGCCACGGCGGGCGCGTGTCGGGCCACGGTGTGGTCTCGGGCGCGCCGGGGTGGTGCGGGAAGCGTTGGGGCCAGCCGCCGTCCGCGACCCCTCCCCGGAACTGCGCCTTGAGCACGAACCGGATCGCGCGCTCGACCGCCGTGCGGAACCGGTGGTCACGGCGCTCCAGGTACAGCCGCAGCAGCAGTTGGGCTGCGGACGCCGTGCCGCCGTCGTCGAACGTCGCGTTGCCGTGGTGGTGCTGGAACTCCTCCAGCCGCCAGCCGTTCGCGCCGATCGTCGCGTACCAGCGGCGCAGTGACGCTGGGCCGGCGAAGTCGTGGACGTAGTTCCAGCCGCCGACCGGGAGCTGCGCCCGGGCAAGTGCCAGCCCGGTCCGTTCGGCGGCGCGCAGGAACGTCTCGTCGCCGGTGGCGTGGTAGGCGTCGAGCATGCCGTGGCCGACGGACGGCGTGCCGGGTGGCTGGACCCAGCACATGGTGCGGTTGGCCTCCATCTCGCCCCACGTGCGGGACAGGTCGGGCAGGTAGCTCCAGACGTAGCCGCCGCGGTAGGAGAGGCGTTCGTCCAGGAACGTGGCGGCCCGGCGCAGGGCGTCGGCCACGTCGGGGCGCGCGGGAGCGGGGCTGCCCGCCGGCGCGGAGATCGCGGGAGCCGTCACGAGCAGGCCGAACCGACGTCGACTGAAGGCCATCGACCAGCAGTACCGAGGCGGGGGTCGGCCGGTCAACGGTGGATCACAGGTGTGAAATCGAGCAGCCCTCACGTTGCCCACAGTGGGCGTTCGGTCGGCGGGCGCGGTGGGGCGGAGGTCAGCGGGCGCGGTGCGGCGGGCGGTCGTCGGGGTGGACGAGCCCGCACTTGTAGGCCGTGGCGACCGCCTGCGACCGGTCGCGCAGGTCCAGCTTGGTCAGCACCCTGGAGACGTGGGTCTTGACCGTCGCCTCGCTGATCACGAGGTGGGCGGCGATCTCGGCGTTGGGCAGCCCGTGCGCCGCGAGGATCAGCACCTCGGTTTCCCGGAGGGTCAGTCGCGCCAGCTCGGCGGGCACGGGCAGCGCGCAGTCCGGCCGGGACGCGAACTCCGCGAGCAGCCGGCGTGCCACCACGGGGTCGAGCCACGCGTGCCCGGCGGCGACGTGGCGCACGGCTTCGCACAGCGCGCTCGGCGCGGTGTTCTTGAGCAAGAACCCGGAGGCCCCCGCCCGCAGCGCGTCGTGCACGGCCGTGTCGTCGTTGAACGTCGTGAGCATGAGCACGGCGGTGGTGAAGGCCTGATCGACCACGAACTCCTCGGAGACCAGGTGCCGGGTCGCGTACACGCCGTCGCTGCCGGGCATGCGGACGTCCATCACCACGACGTCGGGTCGCGCGGTGCGGGCCAGTTCCACCGCGTCGAACCCGTTGCCGGCCTGGCCGACGACGACCAGGTCCTCCTCGGCGTCGATGAGCATGGCCAGTCCGGCGCGCACGAGCGGCTCGTCGTCGGCGACGAGCACCCGGATCGGCTCGTGGTCACCCACCGAGGCCTCCGGCGGTCGCGGGTGAGCCGACGGCGAGCCGGCCTCCGGTGGGCAGCGTGGCGCGCACCGCGAAGGTCCCGTCGGCTTCGACGCCCGCGGTGAGGCAGCCACCGATCGCCCGCGCCCGTTCCCGCATCCCGAGCACCCCGTGCCCGGTCGCCAGGGCCCGGGAGGGTCGCCCCGCCACGTGGTTGACGACGGCCAGCTCGACGGTCGTGGGCCGCCACTCGACCGTCACGTGGACGGTGGTGCCCGGTCGGGCGTAGCGGGTGGCGTTGGTCAGCGCCTCCTGCACGATCCGGTAACCGCACAGGTCCACCCCCGGTTCCAGCGGGTACTCCTCACCCGTCCGGGTCAGTTCGACCCGCAGGTCGTCGGTCTGCGTGCTCGCCACCAGGTCGTCGAGCCGGCCCAAGCCACCCAGCGACGACGGCCCGCCGGGTGCGCCCCCGAGTTCGGGACGCATGAGGCCCAACATGCGCCGCAGCTCGACTATCGCCTGCTGACCCAACGCGTCCACGTGCCCGAGCGCCTGCCGCGCGCGCTCGGGGTCGGCCCGGATGAACCGCGCCGCTCCCCCGGCCTGCAACAGCATCAGGGTGACCGCGTGCGCGACCACGTCGTGCAGGTCGCGCGCGATCCGCGACCGCTCGTCGGCCACCGCGTCCGCCGCGGCGCGCTCCGCCTCGATCCGGCGCTGCCGCAGGCTCCACCCCACCCACCGGCCGATGCCGAACGCGGCGCCGTTGAACACGACGAGCGCCGAGGTCACACCGATCAGCGCGTCCACCCGGTTCGTGGGCGGTTGTCGGCTGACCGTGTGGACCACGTTGACCGCCGCCGGGACCGCCGCGGCGAACAGGCAGGCGAGCGCGCTCCTCGACTCGCACCGCTGCGCGACCGTGTAGAGGGCCACCCAGACGCCGAGGTTGGGGATGTAGGCGTGGAAGATCAGTGCGGCGGTCACGCTGTGCAGCGCCATGACGCAGAACACCGGGATCGGGTGGCGTCGACGCACGGCCAGCGCGAGGTAGCCGACCGCGGCGTACACGGGTGCGACCCAGGTGCCGAACTCGGCGTCGCGGCCGGGGCTCCAGGACATGAGCAGGTCGAGCCCGCACACGAGCAGCGCGACCACCCCGTCCACCAGGACGACCCGGCCGGGCAGGCGGAGCGCGGCCATCACGACCAACTCCCGACGCAGTCGTCACAGCACTTGAACACGCAGCACCACGAGCCGACCAGCTCACGCGGCGAAGAGAGGCGCTCGTGGACCGAGCCCGCCCGGCGTGCCCGCTCCCAGGAGGCCACCGCACCGAGGACCGGCACCACCTCCCGGTCGAGCAGGTCTCCCGGCACGGCGCCCACCGCGACCAGCGCCCGCCAGATGTCGACCTCGCCGGTCTCCCCGGCGAGGACGGCCTCGAACTCGTCGCGCTCGAACTCGCCGGCGTGCGGTCGGTGGCGCGAGCGGTGCGCCAACCGCAGGATGGCGGCGGCTCCGCCCGGTGCCCCGTCGAGCCCGACGACGTCCGCTCGCCGCACCCGGATTCGCTCCACCACGCCCGGTCCGGCGCGCCGGGCCGAGGCGACGAGCACCTCGAAGTCGACCTCCGGGTCGCGCAACCAGTCGAGCGGCGCGGGTGCGACGACGAGGTCGTTGGTGACCAGGACCGCCCATGACAGGTGCCGGTCGACCGCGTCGCCGGCGGCGATCCGCTGGATCGACACCACTCCGGGACAGGACCAGTCCACGGCTTACCCCTTCCCTGTACCTGATGTGGGCCATGTGGCGGTATGCATTACCCGGTTCAGTCCACATCGATCATTCACCGTAGTTGTCCCATCTCGGAGGGTGAACGTTACGACCGGATTCCCGTCACCTCGCTACTGCCGAGACGGCCGACGCGAGGCCGGCGGGCACGGACCTCAGCTCGGCGGTGACCGCCATCCCCACGGACAACAGCACCAACACGCCGCCGACCGCGAGGCACGGCTTCCTCGACGCCTTGTCGACCCGCGGCATCGATCCGCCCGAAAAGGTGAATCCCCCGCCCACGAGTCCGACCATGAGCAGGACCACGCCCGCACTGCCGATGATTGTCGCTACCGCGATCACGGCGCTCCCTCCCCGAACGACCGATGTGACGACACCAAGGTTGGCCGTCCGGGCGGTCGCGGTCATCGCCTCGGGTATGCGCTTTTCGCCTACCGCTACCGGGTCAGTCCCGCCGCGCGCGTACCCCGCCGGGCCCATGCTCCCGGCACGTCGTGCGGACGGCCCCGCGCGTGCGCGATCTTCTCCGTCACCCAACCGATGTTTCCGCATCAATGCGGCCTCATCGTGGGTCCATCGCACCGACGCCCGCACAACGACGTGTGCGGCCTCACCGGAAGGTGCACCCCGATGATCCACTCCGTACCCGCCGAGCACGCGGACGAGGCAGGCGCCCGGGCCGAGACCATGGCCAGGTTCCTGCGCGACGTACCCGTCCCCTTCACCCGCGTGCTGTCCCTGTGGGTGGGCTACCGCCTGCGCCGCGACCCCCGGCAACCCGACACCCGGCACCACCTCACCCCCCGACAGGCCCACCTGCTCGGCTTACCGCCGCACGCGGTGGTGACCAGGCGCGAGGGCTACCTCGTGCCCCACCTCGGCGACCACGGCCCGCGCCTCGCCGCGATCACCGCGCTGGTGCACCAGCGCGGCCTCGAACTGGACGAGCCCGCCCGCGACGAGCTCGCCCGCGGCTACACCCCGCTCGGCGTGCTGGTCACCGGCGCCCACCGGGCCACCCACTACGCCACCACCACCCGTGCGCCCGACGACCCCGACTTCGCCGACCCGTTGCCCGACGACCCCGACGACGTGCCCGCCCTGTGGTGCCAGGCCACCCTGCTCAGCGCGGGCAGACCCGTGGCCCTCGTGCGGGAGACCGTCTACCGGGTGGCGTTCACCGGCCGCCGCCCACCCGACCTGACCACCCACCTGACCCCGGCGCCGCCCCGACTGGTGTCCTGATGCGCGCCCGGACCGCCGCGCTCGCCGCGACGACCGTGGCGGCGGGTTCCAGCGGGTACGTGGTCGCGGCGGTGTTGACCGAGGTGGCCGCCGACCACGGCGTCACCACGGCCGCGGCGGGCGGGACGATCACCGCGTTCGCCCTCGCCTACGCGGTCGGTTCACCCGTGCTGGCGATGCTCACCGCGCGGTTCGAACGGCGTGGCCTGCTGGTGACCGCGCTGCTGGTCGCCGCGCTGGGCAACGTCGGCGCGGCGCTGGCGCCGACGTTGGACCTGCTGCTGGCGGCCCGCGTGCTCACTGCGTGCGGCGCGGCGCTGGCCACCCCGGCGGCCACGGCGGTCGCCGCCCAGCTCAACCCCGGCCACAGGGCCAAGGCGATGGCGGTGGTGACGGCGGGCCTGACCGCGGCCACGCTGCTGGGCGTGCCCGCCGGGCGGTTCGTCGCCGACCGGCACGGCTACCGGGCGGCGTTCGTGCTGGTGGCAGTGTTGTGCGTGGTCGCGGCGCTGGTGGTGCGGTCGGCCGTGCCGCCGGTGCGCCCGGGACCGGCGGTCGGGTTCCGCCAACGGCTCGCGCCGCTGGCCGACCCGCCCGTGCAACGGCTGCTGGCCGTGTCGCTGCTGGCCTGCCTGGCCACGTTCAGCGTCTACGGCTACCTGGGCCCGATCACCGGCCACCCGCCCGACGGCGGTCACCTGCTCGCCTACGGCGTCGGGGGTGTGCTGGGCAACGCGATCGGCGGGGTCGCGGCGGACCGCCACGGGCCGCGCACGCCGTTGCTGGTGGCGCTGGGCGGCTGCGCGGCGGTGCTCGTGGTGCTGCCGACGATGCTGACCGGGCTGACGGCGTTCGTCGTGATGGCCGCGTGGGGCGCGTTGTTCTGGGCGTTCAACCCGCCCCTGTTCGCGGCCCTGGTGGCGGTGGACCCGGACCGGGCGAACCTCCTGCTCGCCCTGAACGCGTCCGCCATCTACACGGGCATCGCGGGCTCCGGTGTGCTCGGCGGGGCGGTGGCCGCGCCGGTCGTGCCCCTCGTCGGCGCCGCCGTCGCCGTCGCGGCCGCCGTGATCGCCGCCACGAACGTCGGAAGGAGGCTGGTGACGCGCTGATCGACGCGATCCGGGTTAGGTTGGCCCGCATGGCCGGAAAGGTGCCTTCGGTGGAGCTGGAGGTCGGGGACCGCGTCGTGCGGATCTCGAACCCGGATCGCGTCTACTTCCCCGCGCGAGGGGAGACCAAGCTCGACCTCGCCCACTACTACCTGTCGGTCGGCGACGGCATCGTGCGCGCGCTGCGCGAGCGGCCGTGCATGATGCACCGCTTCCCGTCCGGGGTGGCCGGCGAGAAGGTGCACCAGAAGCGGCTGCCCGGCGGCGCGCCGCCGTGGGTGCGGACCGTGCGCGTGCACTTCCCGCGGTACAACCGGCACGCCGACGAGCTGTGCGTGACCGACGTGGCCGACGTGGTGTGGGCCGTGCAGATGTCGACGGTGGAGTTCCACCCGTGGAACTCGCGCAGCGCCGACACGGAGAAGCCGGACGAGTGGCGCATCGACCTCGACCCGATGCCGGACTGCCCGTTCGACCGGGTGCGGCGGGTCGCGCACGTGGCGCAGGAGGTGCTGGCCGATTTGGGCGCGGTGGGCTGGCCGAAGACCTCGGGCGGGTCCGGGCTGCACATCTACGTGCGGATCAAGCCGGAGTGGGGTTTCGCCGACGTGCGGCGGGCGGCGCTGGCGTTCGCCCGCGAGGTGGAGCGGCGCGCGCCCGACGACGTGACCACGGCCTGGTGGCGGCGCGACCGCGACCCGCGCAGCCTGTTCGTCGACTACAACCAGAACGCCCGCGACCACACGATCGCCAGCGCGTACTCGGTGCGCGGCGTGCCGGAGGCGACCGTGTCCACGCCCGTGCGGTGGGACGAGATCGACTCGCTGGACCCGCGTGACTTCACCATCGCCACGGTGCCCGCCCGGTTCGCGGAGCTGGGCGACCTGCACGCCGGGATCGACGACGCGGTGTTCTCGCTGGAGCCGTTGCTGGAGTGGGCCGACCGCGACGGGCTCGACGTGCCGGAGTGACCTCCGCGCCGGCCCGGTGGTCGGGCGTCACCGCAGCACGCGAGGCCGCCGGCGACCCAGCGCGATGCCGTTCTCCACGTGGTGCAGCGCTTCGCGCTCGGTCCAGCCCTCGATGCCGTTGTGCCTCGCGGCGGCGGCCAGCAGCACCGCCATCGCGGTGGTCTCGTCCAACCAGCCCGCGCCGACCAGCTCGCCGAGCCGGCACGCCGCGGTGAACACGATGTGCGCGCGTGCGCCGGGGCGGGCTTCGCGCACGCGTTCGGCCTCGCCTTCCACCACCGCGGCGCGGTAGGCGTCGACCCGGCGCGGCGAGGACCGCTGGGTCGGGATCGGCAGGTCCTCGCGCGGCGGCGGGGTCAGCACGGCGACCAGCCACCCGGGCGCGGGCGCGACCGGCGCGTCGCGCAGCACCCGGTACCGGTGGTGGCAGAGCAGGGAACCGGCGGCGACCACGTACCCGCCGACGCCCCGCGTGTCGACGTGCGGCGCGATCCGGCCGGCGGTGTTGCCCAGCGGCACGTCCGGCGCCTGGAAGTAGCGGTGCTCTCCCCCGCTGGGCGTCGCCACCGTGTAGGTGTCGCGCGGGTCCTCGTCGCCGTGCTGCCAGGCGCGGCGGGCGAACGCCTCGCGGCCGTGCGGCACGTCGAGGTCGACCACCAGCAACCCGGCCGGGCCGCACGAGATGCCGACGTTGTAGGCCCGGCGCGACCACCAGTGCCGGATCCGGTCGCGGTCCAGGGTCGCCTCGTCGTCCCAGCCGCGCAGCGCGGGCGTCTTCCCGTGCGGGCGCAGCGGCATCACGGGCCAGCCTCGCGCGGCGGCGGCCAGCGCCGCCCGGTACCTGGTCATGCTCGTCCCCCCTTGTGTCGGGCAACGGGGGAAGCGCCGCCGATCTCCAGTCTGCCGGGGTCGACGCGCCCGGTACAGGGCCACCAGGACGCCGTGCACGGCTTCGTCACCTCCCGCGTCCTCGGCCTGGTCCCCCACTTGTCGCAAGGTCGCACCGCTACTTCCGCGATGACCTGCGCGGCGCGGTCGACGGCCGGGTGGCGGCCCGCGGCACGCCGGCAAGAAGGCGATAAGACGACGGACAACCCCCGCGTGCAGGACGGCGTTCATCCCATCGGGTAGTGATAATGACCTCCCGGTCCCATAACATGGTTCTAGGGGGCGCTATGAATCGCAATGAGGTCATGGAAGACGGTGACCTCGTCGAAAGATTTGCGCGCCGACTCCGGTTGTTCGATTCCAATGCCGATGGCATCGTGCGCCGCCGCGACGTGGCGGCGGTCGCCGAACGGCTGATCCGGGCATTCCGCGTCGACACCCAGTCGATCGGCGCCGAACGGATCCGCAGCGCGTACGAGATGCTGTCGCTGGCCTTGCTCGCGGACTTCGGCGACTTGGCGCGGGACGAGGTCGCGGTGCCCGGGTTCACTCAGGCGCTGGCGGCCGACCACGCCCGGATGGCCGGCCTCGGCCGCCGGATCGCCCGCACCGACGCCTGCGCGGTGCGCGAGTGCCTCGCGCCGATCGGCGCGGCCGTGAAGGCGGAGCAGGTCGCCGAGGTGATCGTGGTGCTCGGCGCGCACCCGGGCCACCAGCCGGTGATCCAGCAGGCGCTGGAACGCGACGGCGAGCTGATCCGGTTGGCGGCCGCGATCCGCCCGTTCTCCGACCACTTCACCGGTTGTGGCTACCCCGGGCTCTACGGTCGGCCATAAGGTCGCGGACATGGCGGAATCGGACGACCAGTACGACGCGCTCGGCGAGCTCTACGAGCGCACCAAGCACATCCCGACCGGGTTGGCCGAACGCGCCACGCTCCTGGCCGCGCTGCCCGACCTGCGCGGGAAATCGGTGCTCGACGTCGCCTGCGGCACCGGCTTCCACCCGCGCGAGTTCCGCCGCCTCGGCGCGGACCCGGTGGTCGGCGTCGACTCGGCGAACGAGATGCTCGCCCACGCGCGAGAGGCGGAGCGCCGCGCGCCGCTCGGCATCACCTACCACCGGCACGACGCCGACGCGTTGCCGGTGCTGGGCGTCTTCGACGTGGTGACCGCGATCTGGCTGCTCGGGTACGCCGAGGACGAGGCCGCGCTCGACCGGATGATCGGCAACCTGCGCGCGAACCTCGCACCCGGCGGCACGCTCGCCGTGCTGGTGCCCAACCCCGACCCGGACTGGGACGTGCTCGCCGACTACGCCCGCTACGGCTACGAGGTGGTCCGCACCGGGCCGTCCGGCGCGCGGCAGCCGGTGGTGGTGCGCGTGCTCGGCGAGCCGCCGTTCGACTTCGACTCGTTCTACTGGCTCGGCGGCGTGGTCGAGGCCGCGCTGACCCGCGCCGGGCTGCACGACGTCACCCGGCACGCCACCGTGATCCCCGAGGACGGGCGCGGTGAGGAGTTCTGGGGTCCGCTGCGCCGCAGCCCGAGCTTCGCGGTCTTCACCGCTCGCGCCTGATCCCGGTCCCGCTGTCGGACCCGGATGGCAGGATTTCCCCGTGACCGTTCCCGCAGTGCTGCGCACGCTGGCCCGGCTCAGCGCGTCCGAGCAGCCGCAGCGGGTGCAGCTCGACCTGACCAAGACGGCCGGGCTGGTGTGGATGGGCGCCGACGAGTCCGCGTGGCGCACCCTCGCCGAAGGTGGGCAGCTGCCGAGGTGGACGCCGGTGCCGTGGACCGCGCGGCCCGACCAGCACGCGACCGTCGACCGGCTGGCGTCGTTCGACGCGCTGCACCAGGAAGACCGGCTGCTGCGGCTGGGGTGGGCGTTCCTGTGCGGACCGACGACGATCAACGGCCAGCGCAGGCGCGTGTGCCTGCCGTTGGTGTCGCGGCCGGTCCGGCTGCACCCGGCGGGGTGGCGCGCCTACGTGTTCCAGGTCGCCGGTGACCTCGGGATGTTCCCGTTGCTGGACGACTGGTCCAAGGCGGCGGAGCTGGAGACGCGGCTGGCGAAGGGCACCGAGTGGATCAAGGCGACGTTGGCCGCGAGCGGGTTCGACGACGTCCCGGTGCTCGGGCCGAAGCACGACCCGCGCGGGCTGATCGGCGGTGACCGGTTGGTCGTCGTGGCCGGGGCCGGGCTGCACGCCGGCGAGCCGGTCGTCAGCACCGAGCGTGGCGCCGCGCTCTACACGTGGGCGCGCCGCAGCGGCGTGGAGCAGACCGCGCTGGCGGGGCTGTACTCGTCGGCCGAGGACGTCGCGGTCGACCACGACGACGTGGTGCACGGCGCGTTGCCGTTGAGCCCGAGCCAGCGGGCGGCGGTGGTGGCGGCCCGCACCGCGCCGGTGACCGTGATCGGCGGGCCGCCCGGCAGCGGCAAGACCCACACGCTGGCCGCGATCGCGCTGGACGCGGTGGCGTCGGGCCGTTCGGTGCTGCTGGCCAGCCGGACCCGCAACGCCGCCGACGTGCTCGGCGAGGCGCTGCGGCGCGCGGGCGGGCCGGTGCCGGTGCTGTTCGGCGACTCCGAGCTGCGGCAGGAGATGGCGCGCGACCTGAGCGCCGGGCTGGCCGCCACCACCGTGAAGGGCGAGCTGGACCAGCTCGACCGGAGCAGGCAGAGCGCCGTCGCGGCGGTCGCGCGGATCGAGCGCGCGGTGCGCGAGGCGTTGCGGGACGAGGAGCTGGTCGAGGCGGCGGTGCGGTTCGAGGCGTTGATGCCGGGGCATCGGACCGTGACGCCTCGCGCGTTCGACGAGGGTGTGGACTTCGAGCGGCTGCACGGGCTGCTGCGCCCGCGGCACGGGCTGTTCGGCGGGTGGCGGACGCGGTGGGCGCTCCGGTCGGCGCGGCGGCTGACGGGCGCGGCGGACGACGTGGACCTGGCGGACCTGGAAGCGGCGGTGCGGGCCGCGGAGCAGTCCGCCGCGCAGGTCCGGGTCGCCGCGAACGGCGGCACGTCGCTCGACGCGCTGCGCGGGCTGCTGGCCGAGGAGGACGCGCGCGGGCACACCGCGATCGCCGCGTGGCTGGCCACCCTGGCGGTGAGCCGTCGTGGCGCGGGGCCGCGGCGGGCGGTGGCGGCGTTGGCGACGGCGTTGCGGTCGGGCCGGGCGGCGCGGCGGCGGGCGTTGGCGGACGTCTCGACCTCGGACCTGGTGCAGGCCCTGCCGCTGTGGGTGGGCACGTTGGCCGACGTGGAGGACATCCTGCCCGCCGTGCCCGGCGCGTTCGACCTGGTCGTGATCGACGAGGCGAGCCACGTGGACCAGCCGCTCGCGGCGCCCGCGCTGCTGCGCGGCAGACGGGTGGTGATCGGCGGCGACCCGCGTCAGCTGCGGCACGTGTCGTTCGTCGGCGAGCAGGCCGTGCGCGAGGCGTTGACCGCGGAGGGCACGGAGTCGTTGGCGGACCGGCTGGACGTGCCGAAGGTCAGCCTGTTCGACGCGGGCGCGGCGGCGGCCGGCGTGCACTGGCTGACCGAGCACCACCGCTGCGCGCCGCACCTGATCGGGTTCGCCGCGACCCGGTTCTACGAGGGCCGGATCGCGCTGCTCACCACGCACCCTTCGATCGCGGACGTGGACTGCATCGACGTCGAGCACGTGGCGGGCGTCCGCGACGACAAGGGCGTGAACGAGGTCGAGGTGGACGCGGTGCTCGCGCACCTGCGTCGCCGCATCGCCGCCGGCGTCCGCTCGATCGGCGTCGTGACGCCGTTCCGGGCGCAGGCGGACGCGCTGGAACAGGCCCTGCTCGACCGGCTCAGCCTGGAGGAGATCACCACGGGTGGGGTGCGGGTCGGCACCGTGCACGGCGTGCAGGGCTCGGAGTTCGACGAGGTCGTGATCAGCCTGGCGTTGACCGACGCCGACCGGCCGGCGGCCTGGCGGTTCGCCAACGACCGCAACCTGCTGGCCGTGCTCACCACGCGGGCGCGACGGCTGGTGCACGTCATCACGTCGGCCGCCGAGCCGGTCGGGCTCCTCGGCGAGTACCTGCGGCACGCCGAGGTCCCGCCGACCGAGACCGAGGGCGTCGCGCCGTCCGACGAGTGGACCGCGCGGTTGGCGGCGGAGCTGACCGGGCTCGGCCTGGCGGCGCGCACCGGCTACCCGGTCGGCCAGTGGCGGGTCGACCTCGTGGTGGGCGAACGCGGGTCGGCCGTGGCCCTGGACACCCGGCCGCACCCGGACGGCGCCGCGGCGCACCTCGCCCGCTGGCGTGCCCTGCGCGGCGCGGGCTGGCGGGTGCACGACGCGTTCCCCAGCCGCTTCGGCGGCGACCCGGCGCGGGCCGCGGTGGAGTTGGCGCAGGAACTCGCGCCGGCGTCGACTACGCCCGCTCGCGCAGCCAGTCCAACGCCGACGGAGCGGACGTGACGATCGAGACGTGGCCGTCCTCCGGCGAGAGCCGCAGTTCGGCCGCGGGGCACCGGCGGGCCAGCCACTCGGCGTGCGAGCTGGGCACGACGCGGTCACGCAGACCGTGCAGCAGGAGCACCGGCGCGGTCACGTCGGCGGGGTCGAACCCCCACGGGTTGACGTAGGCCAGGTCGTCGTCGATCCACGCGTCCGGCCGTCCCGCCCGCACGGCCGGGCCCACGACCTCGTCGAACCACGACCACTCGCCGGCGAGGGCGGCGAAGTCCGCCTCGGTGAACTCGGGGTCGTACCCGACGCCCGACGCCTCGAACCGCTCCTTCACCGCACGCCCGGCCTCCGCCGCGCGCAAGGACGCCACGCCCGAGGCCGCCATGCCCGCGAACCAGTCGAGCCCGTCCGCGCGGAAGGGCGCGAGCCCGGCCAGGCTGACCACGCCGAGCACCCGGTGCGGAAGCAGCGCGGCACACGCCAGGGCGTGCGGCCCGCCGCCGGAGTACCCCACCACGGCGAACCGGTCGAGGCCCAACGCGTCGGCGACGGCGGCGGTGCAGGTCGCGGCTGAGGCGATGTCCCGACCGGGGTTCGGCGTCGACCCGCCGTAGCCGGGGCGGTCGTAGGACACCCAGCGGAGGCCGAGCCGTTCGGCGGCGGGGAAGAGCGGCGCGGGAGGCGCGCCGATGTTCGGCGTGCCGTGGTGCCAGATGACGGCGAGATCGCCCGCGCCGGTGTCGTACGCGTGCAGCGTGCGGCCGTCGTCCAGGGCGATGTCGATCTCCGTCAGCACGGGCGGAGCCTAACAGCGGATAAGATCGCGCCTCGTGTTCGACGAGCGGTGGACGGTGGTCCCGGATCGGCCGGTCACCACCAGGTGGGCCACCCGTCGGGCGGAGAAGCTCGTGCTGGGCGTCGTGCACAACGTGACCTCGGCGACGCGCCTGTTCGACGTGCTGCCGCTGATCGCCACCGACCCGAGGGTCCAGGTGCTGTTCGCCTGCACGGGGTCGTCCGCGTTCACGCCCGGCACGGCCGAGCACCTGGCCGACCTCGGCGTGCTGACGATCGACTGGGCGCAGGCTGAGCGGACGCGGTTCGACCTGGCCATCGCGTCCAGCTACGGCGGCCCGCTGGAACGGCTGCGCGCACCGCTCGCGGTGTTGCCGCACGGCATGGGCTACAACAAGTACTTGGAAGTCGGGGATCGGAAACCGGTTTTCGGGTTGTCTCCCGAATGGCTGACCCACCGCGGTCGGCTGATCCCGTCGAGCGTGATCCTCTCGCACACCGAACAGCTGGACCGGCTGCGGTCGAGCTGCCCGCAGGCCGTTCCGGCGGCGGTCGTCGCGGGCGATCCGTGCTTCGACCGGATGCTGGCCAGCACGCCGCTGCGCGAGACGTACCGGGCGGCGCTGGGCGTCGGGCGCGGTCAACGCCTGGTGGTCGTGTCCTCGACGTGGGGCCCGGGCAGCCTGTACGACCAGGCGTCGGACGTGGTGCGCCGGCTGCGGCTGGAGCTCCCGCTGGACGAGTACCGGATCGCGCTGGCGCTGCACCCGAACACCTGGTTCGGCCACTCGCCGTGGCAGATCCGGATGTGGCTGGACGAGTGCGAACGGGCCGGGGTCGTGGTGCTGCCGCCGGAAGAGGGGTGGCGTGCCGCTCTCGTCGCGGCGGACGTGGTGGTCGGCGACCACGGCTCCGTCACGTTCTACGGCGCGGCCCTGGGTGTGCCGGTTCTGCTGGCAGCCGCTGCTCACAACGCCGTGGACCCCGCGTCGGCCGTGGGTCGCTTCATCGACAAAGCCGACCGGCTCACCCTCGACCGACCGCTGCGCGTCCAACTCGACTCGGCCGGGGTGAGCGACGACCTCGCGGCGATCGCCGCCCTGGTCAGCTCGGCGCCGGGGCGGGCCGCGACGTTGCTGCGCACCGAGTTCTACCGCCGGCTGCGCCTCGCCGAACCGCTCGACGAGCCGGGAGTCCGCACGATTCCCGTCGCACGGGTGGACGCACCACCGGTGGTGCACCAGTGGGTCGCGGTCGAGCTGGACGCGCCCGACCGGGCCCGGGTGGTCCGCTTCCCCGTCGACCTGCGTCGTGCTTCGCCGCCGCACAGCCACCTGGTGGTCGGTGTCGACACCCCGGACGCCGCGGTGCTGGAGAGCGCGGAGATCGTGATCCAGGACGATGCCGGCGACGCGGAGCGGTGGATCGCGGCGATGTTCGACGCGTTGCCGGGTCTCGGGTCGGCGTCCATGCCCGACCACTCCGGGCGGTGGCTCGTCGGCACGCGCGACGGCGCGCTCCTGGGCTTCACCGGTCCCGCACCGGCCGGACGGGTGTGGGCGTCGGTCGTGCACGCCTGGCACCTCGCGGCCACCGCGGTCCCCGCACGCGTCACCGTGGTGCTGGGCGGTGAGGAGCACACCGCCGAGGTGCGTCAGCTCAAGGCGGCCAGCCGCTGAGCGGTGGCGGCCATGGCGGTGACGAACCCGTGCTCGGCGTACAACGCCATCGCCTGCTCGTAGTACGCCTTCGCGGCCTCACCGCGCTCCAGGTCACCGAGCGCGTCGAGCACCTGGGCCTGGTCGAACGACCAGTTCTGCTCGACCGTGATCGCCCTGGCCCGCTCCAGGAGTTCTCGCGCCCGCCCGGTCGACCCCGACTCGCCGAGCTTGCGCCCCTGCCACAGCATGATCTTGGCGACGTTGCGCGGCTCCGGCGCGGCCAACCCGCGGAACCCCGCCAACGCCTGGTCCAGCAGCTCGACGGCCGCCTCCGGCGGCTCGGCCTTGGCCAGGTGGAACCGCGCGAGCGCGAGCCGACGCGGGTCGCCGACCGACTCGGCCAGCTCCAGGTTCCGCCGCAGCACCGCCCGCGCCTCGTCCGACTCACCGCGAGCCAGTCGGGCCAACCCGGCGCACTCCAGCGCGGTCGCCTCGGCCTCGACGTCTCCGACCCGCCGGGCGAGGTCGATCGCCGACGAACACCGGGTGATCGCCGCGTCGGTGTCGCCGAGGTGCAGGTAGGCGAACCCCAGCTGGGTCAGCAACACCGCCCGCGCCACGTCGGCGGCCGAGTGCTCCGCCGCGCGCACGCCGAGTTCGTTCGTGGCCAGCAGGTCGTCGTAGTACTTGCCCGGCTCGTACAACGCCCACAGCACCAGGCTCAGCACCACGACCGCGTCGAGCGCGCCGTCCTCGTAGCACGCGGTCGTCACGGCGCGCAGGTTCGCCCGCTCGCGTTCCAGCCACCCGCGCGGGTCGGCCTCGGCGGTGTGGCCCGCCGACGGCCGGACGTCGGGGAACAGCTTGCGCCGCCACACCCGCTGCCCCATCACGGCGGCTTCGGCGGTGACCGCGCCGGTGACGTACCAGTCGGCCAACCGCCGCCGGACGGCGTCGCGCTCGGCCCGGTCGAGGACCTCGCCGACCCGCGCCGCGTGCCCGCGCAGGAGGTTGTGCACCACCAGCCGACCGGCGACCGGGTCCTCCGCCACCCTCAGCGACACCAGCTCGTGCGCCGCGCGGCGGGCCTTCACCTCGCCGACGCCCATACCCGCCGCCAAGGCCGCGACCGACACGTCACCGGTGCCCGGATGCGCGCCCAGCACCCGGTACGCGGTCCGGGCGAGCGGGCTCAGGCGGGCGTAGGTGGCGTCGAACAGCGAGCCGAGCGTCGGCTCGTCGCCGACCGCCACCGAGGTGAGGCCGGCTTCCGGGTCGGCCAGCTCCTCGAGCAGGTCGGCGACCGACGACGTCGGCCGCTCCGCGAGCATCCCGCCGATCAGGCACAGCGCCACGGGCAGGCCCGAGCACAGCTCCAGCACCTCGTGCAGCGCGTCCGCGTCGTCGCGCACCCGGTCGCCGGCGAACTGGCGCAGCAGCTCCACCGCCATGTCCGGTTCGAGCGGATCGATGTCGATCAACGTGGCCCGTTGCCGGGCCAGCACCCCGAACGCGCCGTGACCGGTGACGAGCACGACCGAGCCGCCGGGGCCGGGCAGCAGGGAACGGACCTGGGCGGGCGAGACGACGTCGTCGAGGAACACCGCCAGCGACAGCCCGTGCGTGACCGAGCGGAACATCGCCGCCCGCGACGCCAGGTCCGCGGGCAGGTTCTCGCGGCGCACGCCGAGCGACACCAGGAACTCGCCCAGCACCTCGCGCGGCGCGACCTGCTGATCGCTCCACGCGCCGAGCGTCGCGTACAGCTGGCCGTCGGGGAACCGGTCGCGGACGTCGTGCAGCCAGGCGGTGGCCACGGTCGACTTGCCGCTGCCCCGCGGCCCGAGCACGACCTTGACCACCGGCTCGTCCAACGGCGGCCGGTCGGCGATGCCCCGCTCCAGCTCGGCCAGCACGCGCACCTGGTTGACCAGGTCGACGGGCGGCGGCAGCTGGTGCGGAACGTTCGTGGGCGGCCAGGGGACGCCGTGGAAGTGCACCCCGCCGTTGATCTCGCCGGCCTGCACCACCGCGTGGGCCGACCCGCCGAACTCGTTGCGCGCCGCCCGCTCTTCGCCGACCACCCGTGGACCTCCCGCGTCGGGGGCAAGATCGTCGGGCCAGCCTACCGGGCAGGACCGGTTCGCCACGGAGCGTCAACACGGGTGGTCGTCGGAACGTGATGGAGATCGTGGTTTGACCCGGCCGGCGAACGGTTACCTCGTGCGTGCGCCTTGAGCAGACAGGGTGCCGGAGGAGCGTGCGATGAACATGGTGGACCTGCCTGACGACGGGCTCGACCTGGAGCTGGGCGGCGTCCAAACACCCGACGGCATCGCCGGTTGGGTGCGACAGGTCGCTTATGAGGTGAACGGGCACCGCGTCGCCGAGCTCGCGTCGATCGCCACCGAACTGGTGGGCAACGCGCGGCGGCACGCCGAGGGGCCCTGGCGGGTGCGGTTGCTGCGGGTCGACGAACGGCAGGTCGTGCGGGTCGAGGTGGAGGACCGCAGTCCCAGCCTGCTGCCGGTGCTGGGCAGACCGGACGACCCGACCGCGGGCGCCGGGCTGCTGCTGGTCAACCGGCTGTCCGTGCGCTGGGGGTTCGACCACCACGAGGACCGCAAGGTGGTGTGGGCGGAGGTGCCCACCGGGTGACGGCGCGGTGGTGCGGGGTCCGCGGCGCGTGCGCCCGACCGTCACGCCAGCGCCGCCAGGTCCGCCGCCACGCGCGACCGCACGTGCCCGATCAGCCGCACGAGGTCCGGGCAGTACACCG
>NZ_JBFAMT010000061.1:0-52050 GCF_040656635.1 Actinosynnema sp. NPDC049800
TCGTTGGTGAGGTTTCTGCTGTCCTGCGGGTGGCTGTCCCGCTGCCCGCCTGACCCGGGTCAGGCGCCCTCCGCGCGATTCTTCTCGCTCCGCGCGCCGTCCTACTCGGTCAACCCCTCGCGCAGCTGCCGCAGCGTCTTGGCCAGCAGCCGCGACACGTGCATCTGCGAGATGCCGACCTTCTGCGCGATCTGGGTCTGCGTCATGTTCCCGAAGAACCGCATCACCACGATCTTGCGCTCCCGCTCCGGCAACTTCTCCAGCAACGGGTGCAGCGCCTCGCGCTGCTCGATCGCCTCCAGCTCCGGGTCCTCCTCGCCGAGCGTGCTGCCCAGCGAGATGGAGCTGTCGTCGGCCACGAGCAGGTCGTCCAGCGACGCGCTGTGGTAGGCGTTGCCGGCCGCCAGTCCTTCGTGGATCTCTTCCCGGGTCAACCCCAGGTGCTGCGCCAGCTCGCTGGGCGTCGGCGCGCGGCCGAGCTCCTGCGACAGCCGCGCCGACCCCGCGTTGATCGCCAGGTGCAGCTCCTTGAGCCGCCGCGGCATCCGCACCGACCAGCTGGAGTCGCGGAAGTACTTCCGGACCTCGCCCATGATCGTCGGCACCGCGAACGACAGGAAGTCGCTGCCGCGTTCCGGGTCGAACCGGTCCACGGCGTTGATCAACCCGACCGTCGCCACCTGCACCAGGTCGTCGTGCGGCTCGCCGCGGTGGCCGAACCGCCGGGCGATGTGCTTGGCCACGGGCAGGTGCTCGGTCACCAGCTCGTCGCGCAGCCGCTCCCGCTCCGGGTCGTCCTTCGCGGTCGCGGCGAGCCGGACGAACAGCGGCGCCAGGTGGTCGTAGTCACCCTGGGTGCCGGACCGCGTCGTGCCCCCGTCCGACCCCGTCACGCATCCACCGTCCCCAGCGACCGCTTGACCAGGTCGATGTGCACCTCGAACGCGTCCGCCTGCGGCGCGACCCACGTCGTGACCGAGTCGACCAGCGCGCTCAGCACCCGCCAGCCGAAGCTGTCCCGGTCCGGCGGCGCCGACCGCTGCGAGCCCACCTTGGTGAACACCTGCACCGAACCGTCGACCACCACGAACTGGGCGCTGAGCACGGCACCCCCGGCGGCCAGCGAGATCAGGGTCGAGCACGCCTCGTCGACCGCCAGCTTCAAGTCCTCGATGGAGTCAAGGTCGAAGTCCTGCCGCATGGCGATGTCCGCCGCCACGGCTCGGACGATCGACAGCTGCGTGGGGTCGGCCGCCATCCGCAACTCGACCCCGGCCAGGGCGTTATCCGACTCACCGCTTCGCGGCTCAGTGTGCGACACGCTCACCTCGTCGTCCGTTCTGTCTCGTTGTGCTGCTGAAGCTATCGATACCCGAATTGATCGTCGTTCACACGTGTAGCCGACGCGCGGGCCGGGAAGACTGCTTGGTGCGACGGGGAGGCCTTTTGACCGATCAACTCGCGGACCACCACTGGGGTGTCGAGTTCCCGGCACAGCCCGGGCAGCTCGCCGTGGTACGCGCCCGGCTCGACGCGTGGCTGGCCGCCGAGGGACTGCCGGAGGACGACCGGTACGACCTGCTCCTCGCGGTGAACGAGGCCGCGAGCAACGCCGTGGAGCACGCCTACGGCCCTGACGAGCACGGTCTCGTCCACATCGACGCCGACGCCAGGCCCGACGGCAGCGTGCGCGTCGTGGTCAGCGACCACGGCGGCTGGCGCGTGCCGCCGCCGACCCTGACCGCCCGCGGTCGGGGTCTGCTGCTCATGCGCGAGAACGTCGACGAGGTGATGGTCGACCGCAGCGCGACCGGCACCACCGTCACCCTGGTCCTCGGTCCGCGCCACCGCTCTCGCGGCACGTTGCTCGCCGTACCGCCACCGGTCGACCCGGTGGACGTGACGGCCCGTGACGGCTGGGTGGAAGTGCACGTTCGCGGCGACGTCCCGGCGCACGCCGCGCCCGCCGTCCGTCGCCGCATCCTGACCGCCGCACGGGGCGGGACCGTACCGGTGGTCGTCGACCTGCGCGCGTTGGGCGAGCGCAGCGAGGGCCTGATCCGCAGCCTGCGCGCCGTCGCCGACGCCGCCGCCGCGGCGGGCAACCGGGTCGTCGTGCGCGCACCCGAAGACGGCCACGCCCGCCGCGCACTCGTCGCGGCGGGCGTGGACCAAGTCGTCGACCTGGTGCCGCACGTCTAGCCCCGGTCCGTCATCGCCGGCTCAGCGGGACTCGTCGGCCTCCAGCGCCTGGTCGACCGACTCGAAGACGCTGAACACCTCGCCCAGGCCGGTCGCGGCCAGCGGGCGGGTCACGGCGCGCTCCACCGCCACGACGCGGAACGCCGCGCCACGGCGCTTGGCGTGCTGCGAGGCCTCCACCAGCACCGCGAGGCCGGCCGAGCCGAGGAAGCTGACCCCCGACAGGTCCAGCACCAGGGCGCTGCCCGCGTCGAGGTGCTGCAACGCGTCCGCCCGCAGTTGCGGCGCGGTGAGCATGTCGATCTCACCGCTCACCGCGAGCACGGTGACGCCTTCGGCCGCGGTGCGCGCGGCGAGTCCGAGCTGCCCGGCCCGCGGGCTCTCGGCCGCGGCGGACTCGGCTCCGCTCGTCGCCACGACGTCCGGATCCTGAACCGTCACGAGGCACTCCTCTTCAGCTGGAACCGCTGGGTGGGAAGCCCGGACGCACCAAGTGTGCGCGCACTACAGAACAGCAGCGTGGCGGAAACGTTTCCCCGCTAGCCGGACTTCCCGGCGCGGCTGTTGGCTCAACCGCTGCGCCACCCACCGTACGGAGCCGGTCGCGACACCACAAGCGCGTGGGTGGCGCCCTGATAGGCACCAGTGTAATGCGCTGTTCGGTGTGCGGTGGACGACGCACGGTGAACGGTTTGGGGCCGCCGGGGCCGGTTACACCTCGAGGGAAGCGTTACCGCCCGTGGCGCGCAACTGGGCGACACAACCGCCCGCCGGCCGGAATCGGGCATGAATGAGGAGGTGGTCTCGACCACAGTCGCGCAGAATCGGGTGACGGGGATAACGCCGCGAGAGCCGTGAGCGACAACCCTGGTGGAGGGATTTCACATGAGCACCAGAACGGAAACCGAGTCCGAGCCCGCGAAGCGCGGGGCGGCGCGTGCCGGCGCCACAGGCGCGGCGGCGCTGCCCACAGCCCCCTGCAGCGTGGTGTGGAGCAAGGGCCACGCCTACGTGCTCGAAGGTTTCCGGGCCCGCTGGGTCGGCGTCGACGACCGAGGTCGTCCGCAGGCGCTCAGCGGTGACGAACTGCAACGCCGCGGCTGGAGCCGCACCCGTTCGAACAACTGAACGAGCCCGCGAGGGGTCGCACCGCGAGTCGACCACCGGGGCACGCCGGGCGGCCATCTACAGTGCGGACGTGTCGCACGATCCAGCCGACCGGCTGCTGACCATCCCGAACGCGCTGAGCGTGTTGCGGCTGCTCGGCGTGCCCCTGTTCCTGTACCTGCTGCTCGGGCCGCACGCCGACGGCTGGGCGCTGGTCGTGCTGGTCGCGGCGGGCCTGTCCGACTGGCTCGACGGCAAGATCGCCCGCTGGCTCGACCAGGCCAGCAAGCTCGGCGCCCTGCTCGACCCGGCCGCCGACCGCCTCTACATCCTCGCCACGCTGGTCGCGTTCGTCGTGCGCGGCATCGTGCCCTGGTGGGTGGCGGCGGTGCTGGTCGGCCGCGAGCTCGTCGTCGGCGTCTGCCTGCCCGTGCTCCGGGCCCGCGGCTACGGCCCGTTCGAGGTCAACTACCTCGGCAAGGCGGCCACGTTCAACCTGCTCTACGCGTTCCCCATGCTCCTGCTCGCCCAGGGCGCCTCCACCGCCGCGCAGATCGCCCGTCCGGTGGCGTACGCGTTCATGGTCTGGGGAGGAGCCTTGTACCTGTGGTCAGGCGTGCTGTACGTCTACCAGTTCGGCCTCGCGATGCGGCGACGGCCGGGTGTCGCGCCGGCCTGAAGGTCGACGTGGGAAGATCCGGCGGAGCGTTGATCCACCGTCATTGAAGGAGCACACCGCGGTGATTCCCGAGGAGCTCAAGTACACCGAGGAACATGAGTGGGTGCTGCGCACCGGTGAGGACACCGTGCGCGTGGGCATCACCGACTACGCCCAGGAACAACTGGGTGACGTCGTGTTCGTCCAGCTCCCGGAGCTCGGCGAGCAGGTCGCGGCCGGGCAGACGCTCGGCGAGGTGGAGTCGACCAAGAGCGTGTCCGACATCTACGCGCCGCTCGCGGGCGAGGTCGTCGCCCGCAACGACTCGCTCGACCAGCAGCCCGACCTGGTGAACTCCGACCCGTACGGCGAGGGTTGGATGGTGGAATTGCGGCTGGAGGACCCGTCCGCGGTCGACGACCTGCTCGACGCCGCCGCGTACCAGGAGCTGGTGGCACAGGGGTGACGTCGATCTTCCGGCGGCTCTTCGGTCGGTGGGGGAGCCGCTCCTCAGACCAGGGTTCGGGCACGATAGGTTCTAGCGGTCTCGACGGTTCCAGCAGCAGGAGGAGAGCTCAGGTGAGCACGAACGACGGGCCAGGCGTTCCGCCCGAGCAGTCCCCGGAGCGGACCTCCGTTTTCCGGGCCGACTTCCTCGCCGAGGTCGAGGGCGCCGAGGCGCCCGCCCAGGAGCCGGCCGTCGCGGGTGTCGACGCACTGCCCGCCGGTTCGGCGCTGCTCGTGGTCAAGCGCGGCCCCAACGCGGGGTCGAGGTTCCTGCTGGACCGCGACACGACCAGCGCGGGGCGGCACCCCGACAGCGACATCTTCCTCGACGACGTGACGGTCTCCCGCCGCCACGCCGAGTTCCGCCGCGAGGGCGGCGAGTTCGTGGTCATCGACGTGGGCAGCCTCAACGGCACCTACGTCAACCGCGAGCCCGTCGACCAGGCGGTGCTGGCGAACGGCGACGAGGTGCAGATCGGCAAGTTCCGCCTCGTGTTCCTGACCGGTCCGGGCGCCGGGGGCCAGGGGGCCTGAGCGATGGGGCTCCGGTGACGGCGGCCGGGCGGCCACGCGGGGGGTTGAGCATCGGGGCGGTGCTGGCGCAGCTGCGACCCGACTTCCCCGACGTCACCATCTCCAAGATCCGATTCCTGGAGTCGGAGGGCTTGGTCCGCCCGGCGCGCACGGCCTCGGGGTACCGGCAGTTCACGTCCGCCGACGTGGACCGCCTGCGGTACATCCTGTCCGCTCAACGGGACAGGTACCTGCCGCTGAAAGTCATCAAGGAGCAGTTGGACGCGGCCGACCAGGGCGCGTCGAAGGCGATGCGCGCGGTCGACCTCGCACCGGCCGCCGGGCACCGGGTCACCCGCGAGGACCTGCTGGCGCGCGCGGGCATCGAGCCGGGCGTGCTGGCGGACCTGGAGCAGCACGGCCTGATCAGGCCAGGTGCGGGCGGGTTCTACGACCACGAGGCCGTGCAGATCGCCTCGACGGTGCGGGCGATGGCCGAGCACGGCCTGGAGGCCCGGCACCTGCGCCCCTTCCGCGCCGCGGCCGACCGCGAGGTCGGGTTGGTGGAGCAGGTCGTCGGCGCGGCCCACCGCTCGCGCGACCGTGACGACGTGGTGCGGGAGTTGGCGGCGCTCTCCGTAACGCTGCACACACTCTTGGTGAAGGTCGGTTTGCGAGAGGTCGTCGGACGACCTGTTTCGCCGAGGTGAACACGTGTCCGCATCGTGATCCGAAGCGGGCGGGCGGTTGCGCACAGGGCCCGCTTGGCGGGTAGCGTCGAAAGAGTACGTGGGGGATCCTCGTTGGTAGCGGGGACGCCAGAATTTCAGCGCGCTGAGGGAGGCGAGACCCGATGAGCGAAATGCGCGTCGTCGGCGTGCGGGTGGAACTGCCCGCCAACCAGCCGATCCTGCTGCTGCGCGAAACCGAGGGCGAACGGTACCTGCCGATCTGGATCGGATCGGTCGAGGCCACGGCGATCGCGTTGGAGCAGCAAGGTGTCCGTCCTGCCCGGCCGTTGACGCACGACCTGCTCAAGGACGTCATCGGAGCCCTCGGCCGGCAGCTGGAGCAGGTGCGGATCACGGACTTGCAGGAAGGCACCTACTTCGCGGAACTCGTCTTCGACGGCGACATCCGCGTGTCCGCGCGGCCGAGCGATTCGGTGGCGCTGGCCCTGCGGATCGGCGTGCCGATCCACGCGGAGGAGTCGGTGCTGGCGGAGGCGGGCCTCATCATCCCGGACGAGCAGGAGGACGAGGTCGAGAAGTTCCGCGAGTTCCTCGACTCCGTATCGCCCGAGGACTTCCGCGGCGCCGACACGTAACCGTCCGCCCCCACCACGCCCTGCCTACCGGCACGGCCCCGGCACACCAGAGCACGCCTCCCCACAGCCGTCCACTGACACGCCCTTGCCCACGTCCTTCCCGAAGGAAGGGCTTCGTGTCATCCCGCCGACCTGGCTCCGCCCTACCGCGCGTGTCAAGGGGGCTGTGTGTCCCTTGCCGCGCCCGTCCACCGATGCCTGCCCCCTTGATACGTGTGGTAGCCCGTAGGAGGTCGGTGGGATGACACGAAACCCGCACCACAACGGACCCGGCGCGTACCCACCCACCCCGCCGTCATCCTGCTGATCTGCCCGTCCGGCGAGGACATGCTTTTCAGCCTGCACGCACCCCCGCCGCACCCCGCCGCACCCCTACCGCCTGGGACCGCACACCACTGCCCCGGGCCTCACACCAACCTGCCGCTTGCGGACAAGCGGGTCGGGTGCTTGACAAAACCAGCCCGTCACCGATCCGTCGAACCGCTCTCCACCACGCCCCGCGAAGGGCCGCGCCCAACGGCCCCACACCGTCAACGGCCCCTCGCGAGCGTGTGCGGTGCGTTGTGGATCAACCCCGCGTGCCACCTCCAGGTGTCACGCCTCTGGGTTACACAACGTCAACCTTCGTCCGCTAAACGATCACTAAACGTCACCCGAATGGCTTACGACAGGCGACTCTCTCAACCTCAACCTCACGTTGAGGCAAGACACGCCCAGCGCGTCGCGTTGACCTGCCCCCTACCCGGTCTTACCGTCGAACTCAGGTGAATTGCCACGGTGTGATTCGGGCACCGCGGCGGCTTCACGTTGGTCGCCGGTCGTCGTGACCGGACCGAGGGGAGGCAGGCGTGGTCGAGGAAGCGCCCATCCGGGCCGGATCCGGCGAACAGGGTGAGCTGTTCCCGGACTCCTCGCTGCCGGACGAACTGGTCGGGTACCGCGGCCCCGCCGCGTGCCAGATCGCGGGCATCACCTACCGCCAGCTGGACTACTGGGCGCGCACGGGGTTGGTCAACCCGACGATAAGGAGTGCCCACGGCTCCGGCAGCCAACGGCTCTACTCGTTCAAGGACATCCTGGTCCTCAAGGTCGTCAAGCGGCTGCTGGACACCGGTGTCTCGTTGCAGAACATCCGGGTCGCGGTCGACCACCTGCGCCGCCGCGGCGTGCAGGACCTGGCCCGGATCACGCTGTTCAGCGACGGCACCACCGTCTACGAGTGCACGTCGCCGGAAGAGGTGGTCGACCTGCTCCAAGGCGGCCAAGGGGTGTTCGGCATCGCGGTCTCCGGCGCGATGCGGGAGATCAGCGGCACGATCCACGACTTCCCCGCCGAACGCGCGGACGGCGCCGAGATCGTGGAGCCTGCCGACGACGAGCTGTCCCGCCGGCGCCGCACGAGGGCCATCGGCTGACCGCCCGGCGCAAGGCGGCCGGCTGACCGACGTGCTCGCCCGGCGCAACGCGGCCGGCTGACCGGCCCGCACACCCGGCGCAACGCGATGAGATCCACGTCGCGCCGGCGGTACCGCTCACCCACCCGCCGGGTACGATTTCGCGCGTAGTCGCTTTATCCCGTGCGGGAGAGTCCGAGCCAGTCTCGGCGCCGAAGGAGCAAATCCTCCCCGGAACCTCTCAGGCGCAAGGACCGTGCGGGTGAGACGCCTCTGGAAAGCGGGTCGGCCACCACCGACCGACCCCGCCGACGGTGCAAACCCGACAGCCGGGTGAAGCTCTCAGGCGCCCGCCGGGCAGAAGACAGAGGGGGAGGGCAACGGCAGAAGTCTGTCCGGAGCCCTGGAGGCCAGCACCGATGACGCAGGACCGCATCCCCCTCGCCGCACTCGAGCACGGCACCCCGTTCGCCGACCGGCACGTGGGCCCGCGGCCCGCCGAGCTGGCCCGCATCCTCGACGTGATCGGTGTCGGCTCCCTGGAGGAACTGGCGCAGCACGCCGTCCCCGAGTCGATCCGCGAGCGCGACCTGGTGCTGGACCTGCCCGCGCCCGCCACCGAGACCGAGGCGCTGGCCGAGCTGCGCGCCCTCGCCTCCCGCAACCGCCCGATGACGCAGATGATCGGGCTCGGCTACTACGGCACGACCACGCCGCCGGTGATCCGCCGCAACGTGCTGGAGAGCCCCGCCTGGTACACCGCGTACACGCCGTACCAGCCGGAGATCTCCCAGGGCCGCCTCGAAGCCCTGCTGAACTTCCAGACGATGGTCGCCGACCTGACCGGCCTGCCGCTGGCCAACGCCTCGATGCTGGACGAGTCCACCGCGGCCGCCGAGGCCATGACGCTGGTTCGCCGCGCGGGACGGTCCAAATCGAACAAGTTCGTCGTGGACGCCGACACGCTGCCGCAGACGCTGGCCGTCATCGAGACGCGCGCCGAGCCGCTGGGCATCGAGATCGTGACCGCCGACCTGTCGCAGGGCATCGAGGGCCTCGGCCTCGGCGGCGACTTCTTCGGCGTGCTGCTGTCCTACCCCGGCGCGTCCGGCGTGGTGCGCGACCACGCGGCGGTCGTCGAGGAGATCCACAAGGCGGGCGCGCAGGCCGTGGTCGCCGCCGACCTGCTGGCGTTGACGCTGCTGCGCCCGCCCGGCGAGATCGGCGCGGACGTCGTCATCGGCACCACGCAGCGCTTCGGCGTGCCGATCGGGTTCGGCGGGCCGCACGCGGGCTACATGGCCGTGCGCCAGGGCTTGGAGCGGCAGCTGCCCGGCCGGCTCGTCGGCGTGTCCGTGGACGCGGACGGCTCGCTCGCCTACCGCCTCGCCCTGCAGACGCGCGAGCAGCACATCCGCCGGGAGAAGGCGACCAGCAACATCTGCACCGCTCAGGTCCTGCTGGCGGTGATCGCGTCGATGTACGCGGTGTACCACGGTCCGGAAGGGCTGAAGGCGATCGCGACCCGCGCCCACCGGATGGCGACCGTGCTGGCCGCCGGCCTGCTGGAGGGCGGCGTCGAGATCGTGCACGGCGAGTTCTTCGACACCGTGCGCGCCCGCGTCGAAGGACGTGCCGCCGCCGTCGTCTCCGCCGCGCGCGACCTCGGCGTGAACCTGTGGCAGGTCGACGACGACGTGGTGTCCATCGCGTGCGACGAGACCACCACGCGCGAGCACCTGGTCGCGGTGTGGAAGGCGTTCGGCGTGACCGTCGCGGACGTGGACGGCCTGGACGCCGACACCGCCGACGGCATCCCCGCGGACCTGCGCCGCACCAGCGACTACCTGACCCACCCGGTGTTCCACTCGCACCGCTCCGAGACCGCGCTGCTGCGCTACCTGCGCGCGTTGTCGGACAAGGACGTCGCGCTGGACCGCAGCATGATCCCGCTGGGCTCGTGCACGATGAAGCTCAACGCCACGGCCGAGATGGAGCCGATCACGTGGCCGGAGTTCGCCGACCTGCACCCGTTCGCGCCCGCGTCGGACGCCGACGGGCTGCTGAGCATCGTCGGTGACCTGGAGCGGTGGCTGGCCGAGGTCACCGGGTACGACGCGGTGTCGTTGCAGCCGAACGCGGGCAGCCAGGGCGAGTTCGCGGGCCTGCTGGCGATCCGCGCCTACCACCGCGCCAACGGCGACGACCACCGCGACGTGTGCCTGATCCCGTCCAGCGCGCACGGCACCAACGCCGCGTCCGCCGTGATGGCCGGGATGCGGGTCGTGGTCGTCAAGTGCGACGACCACGGCAACGTGGACATCGAGCACCTGCGTTCGACGGTCGACGCGCACCGCGACGACCTGGCCGCGATCATGATCACCTACCCGTCGACGCACGGCGTGTACGAGGACACCGTGCGCGAGGTGTGCGGGCTGGTGCACGACGCCGGTGGCCAGGTGTACGTCGACGGCGCGAACCTCAACGCGCTGATCGGGTTGGCGCAGTACGGCAAGTTCGGGTCGGACGTGTCGCACCTGAACCTGCACAAGACGTTCTGCATCCCGCACGGCGGCGGTGGCCCGGGTGTCGGGCCGATCGGCGTGCGGTCGCACCTGGCGCCGTTCCTGCCGAACCACCCGTTGCAGCCGTCGGCCGGTCCGGCGACCGGTGTCGGCCCGATCAGCGCCGCGCCGTGGGGTTCGGCGTCGATCCTGCCGATCTCGTGGGCGTACGTGCGGATGATGGGCGCCGACGGCCTCCGCCGCGCCACCCTCACCGCCGTGGCGGCGGCGAACTACGTGGCCCGCCGCCTGGACGAGCACTTCCCGGTGCTCTACACCGGCGAGGGCGGTTTCGTGGCCCACGAGTGCATCCTCGACCTGCGGCCGATCACCAAGGCGACCGGCGTGACGGTGGACGACGTGGCGAAGCGGTTGGCGGACTACGGGCTGCACGCGCCGACCATGTCGTTCCCGGTGGCGGGCACGCTCATGGTGGAGCCGACGGAGAGCGAGGACCTGGGCGAGATCGACCGGTTCATCGACGCGATGATCGCGATCCGGCACGAGATCGACCGCGTCGGCTCGGGCGAGTGGCCGGTGGACGACAACCCGCTGCGCAACGCGCCGCACACGGCGGCCTCCATCGCGACGGAGTGGAACCACCCGTACAGCCGGGAGGTGGCGGTGTTCCCGGCGGGCACGTCGGCGCCGAAGACCTGGCCCCCGGTGCGCCGCATCGACGGCGCCAAGGGCGACCGCAACCTGGTCTGCTCCTGCCCGCCGGTCTCCGCTTACGGCGGCTGACCACCCGCCGGTCTCCGCTTGCGGCATCTGACCGGTCTCCGCTCACGGCGGCTGACCGGTTCCCGCTCACGGCGGTTGCCCACCGCGGCGTCGCACGGGAACCCGGGGGGACCGGGTTCCCGTGCGGCACCGTCGTGGCTCAGCCGGTCGCACGCGCAGCGGGCTGTCGCAGGGCGCCACGACGAACCCCTCACCCACGAGGTCGCGCGGACCAGTCGAGTGATTACGCACTGTCACCCGATCGGGTTTCCGGACGTCGACGATCAGGCGAGCTCGTAGTCCAGTTCGAACCGTCCCGGCTCGCCTTGGGCCCACGTGATCCGGCCCGTGCCGGTGAGGCCCGCCAGCTCGCCGGTGGCGGAGGTGATGGTGACGGTGGCGTCCGCCACGCCGTCGTGGAAGCCGCCGACGTGGTGCAGGACGAAGCTGCCGGTGCGGCCGTTCAGGGCCCCGGTGACGACCTCGTAGCCGGTCGAGGCGCAGGAGTCGTCGTCCGCGTACGACATGACGAAGCGCAGGTCGCCCACGGCTTCCAGGTCACCGGTGTAGGTGGCCGTCATGCCGCCGACCGTCTGCTTCGGGCCGGTGACCTCGTCGTAGCGCTTGCCGTCCCACGTGTGCTCGTCCCAGCTCTTCATCTCCGCGCGTGCGGTGGCGTGTGTGGTCATGGGGTGGAGCCTGCCGGACGTACCTGACAGTTCCTGTCAGGATGGTCCGATGCGCGCCAGTCGGTTGCTGTCCCTGCTCCTCCTGCTCCAGTCGCGCGGCCGGATGACGGCGCAGGAGCTGGCGGACGAGCTGGAGGTCTCGGTCCGCACCGTGTACCGCGACGTGGAGGCGCTCGGCGCGTCCGGCGTGCCCGTGTACGCCGACCGCGGGCCGGCGGGTGGCTACCGGCTGGTCGACGGGTACCGCACCCGGCTGACGGGGTTGACCACCGAGGAGGCCGACTCGCTGTTCCTGGCGGGTATGCCCGGCCCGGCGGCGGAACTCGGGTTGGGCGCGGTGGTGGCGGCGGCGCAGCTCAAGGTGCTCGCCGCGCTCCCGCCGGAGCTGCGGTCGCGGGCGTCGCGGGTCCGGGAGAGGTTCCACCTGGACGCGCCCGGCTGGTTCCGCGGCAACGAGGGGACGCCGCACGTGGCCGAGATCGCGGAGGCGGTGTGGCAGCAGCGGCGGCTGCGGATCCGGTACGTGCGGTGGGCGGGGGTCGAGGTGGAGCGGACGGTCGAGCCGCTCGGGCTCGTGCTCAAGGCCGGCACCTGGTACCTCGTCGCCCGGACGGACGGCCTGCGCACGTACCGGGTCTCGCGGGTGCTGGAGCTGACCGCGCTGGACGAGCCGTTCGACCGGCCCGAGGGGTTCGACCTGGTCGAGTACTGGGCCGGCTGGTCGGAGCGGTTCGAGGAGCGGATGTACCCGATGCGGGTCACGGTCCGGATGACGCCGGACGGGCTGCGCGGCGCCCGGGTCCTGCTCGGCCTCGTCGCCGCCCGGGAGTTGGAGGGCGTGGAACCGGAGGGGGAGTGGACGACCGTCCGGGTGCCGGTCGAGTCGCTGGACCACGCGCTGGTGGACCTGCTGCGCCTCGGGCCCGAGGTGGACGTGGTGGAGCCGCCGGAGCTGCGCGAACGCGTCATCGCCCGGATCGCGGCGATGGCCGCCGTCTACCAGCGCTGACGGTCGCCAGCCGGCGCTGGTGGTTGCTGATCGGCGTTGACGGGCGCTGGCGGGCGTTGACGGGCGTTAGAGGGCATTGGAGGGCGCTGACCGGGAGGGAGGCGCGCCCCGGCGGGACGCGCCTTCCGGGTCAATCGATCGTCGTGGCGTTGCTGTAGTTGCAGATGGCCGGCGCCATCACCTGCGCGGCGCTGCCCCAGCCGGCGCACTGGTAGGACGAGTGGCCGTACCAGTTGTGGCCGAACTCGTGGGCGGCCAGGAGGGCGTCGTCGTTCACGCCGCCCATGTAGAGCGCGATCCGCTGGCCCGCGCCCCAGTTGCAGCCGACCACCCGACTGCCGCCGCCGCAGTCGGTGATGTAGCCGTTGCGGCACTCGACCGGGGTGCCGCTGGAGCTCTCGGTCAGCCCGCTCCACGCCCGCGCGCCGGTGCGGATCGCCGACGCGTACGGCGAGCAGGAGCTGAGGATGCGGTACGTCCGGGGGTTCGGCACGGGCCACGCCGCCGCCGTGGGACCTTCGGACAGCACCTCGGCAGGTGCCGCCGCCAATTCCACGGCACTGGTGCCGTGCCCTTCCACGGTGAACGCGCTTTGCGAGCTCGGCGCCACGAGAACGGCGAGCACCAGCGCCAGCAGGGCAGGCGCCAAGAAGAGTTTCCTCACCTTGTTCGTCCTTTCGTGTGCAGGGATCTCGACGTTGTGCAGGGACGTCGAAGCACTCGAAGTTACGAGACCATTGGGCGCCGATCAACCGGGTCGGACCGCGATTGATCAGCGCGGAAACGATCAGATTACGGCCACCGGCCAGGGGTGATCCGATTCCGGGAAAGATCGGAAATGCGTCGGGTGTGAATTTAACAGGTCGAATGGCGCGGTCAGGTCCGTCGATCGGCGCAATTCGACGCGATGTCGCCACGCGCCGCAGCCGTCGTTCGCGGAAATGGGGTCACCGCGGCGACGGCTGCGGCCGTTCGAGTGCCGAGGCGCGTGGTCCCGGTCGCCGTGAGCAGCCGTCGAGGCCGGCCCAGCCGCTTCGGCCGCGATCAGTCGGCCGCGATCAGTCGGCCGAGAGGAGCTGGCCGAGGGCGGCGTCCACGCCGCGGCCGTCCTCGACCACCGACAGCGTGCCGCCGGTGGACCGGGCCAGCTCCGACAGCGGCGCGCGTTCCGGGTCGGGACCGAGCGCGATGACGCTGATCGCGATGTCCTTGCCCGGCTGCTTGAGCGACGCGAGCCGCGACGTCAGCTCCTCGAACGTCAGCCCGCCGTCGTTCACGCCGTCGGTGAGCACCACGATCCGGTTGCGCTTGCCGTCCTGGTAGTCGGCCAGCACCCGCTCGTACAGCGCGAGCACGCTGGTGTAGAGCTGCGTGGCGCTGCGGGGCTCCAGCTCGGCGACGCCGTCCAGCAGCGCCTGCCGCTGGGTGGCGACCGGTCCGGTGGCGACGAGCTGCCGGTACGGCTTGTCGCCGTCGAGCTGCCGGGAGAACTCCCACAGCCCGAGCGACCCGGACACCGACCGGTTGACCTGCCCGGACAGCGCCTGCTTCACCCAGTCCATCCGGCTGCGGCCCTCGCCGCCGGGCTCCTCCATCGACTTCGACGTGTCCACCAGCACGGTGACGACCTGGCCGTTGTCGGCGGTCGCCCACGCGGCCGAGATCTGCTGCGTCGTGTTGGCGTCGGCGGAGGTGAGCGTGTCGGTCACGGCGGCCCACCGGATGCCGGGCGACGGCTTGGGCCGCTCGGTGGTCGCCTCGACCCGCAGGCCCGCGCCCGCCAGGATCTTCTGCTGGTCCGGCTCGCGCAGGAACTCCCGGAACGCCTGGGCCGCGCGCACCTGGGCCTCGCCGACCCAGTCGCCGGCCAGCGGCACGAACGGGAAGTCCGCGATCGGCGTCGGCCCGCCCGCCGCCACCCCGTACAGGGGCTGCGACGGCGCCGTGCCGCTGTCCTTGCCGGTGTTGTGCCGGTACAGGTCCACCTCGAACACCGGCACCGCGCTGTACCCGGCCGCGTTCACCGCGTCGCCGTCGGACAGCGCCTTCAACGCCTCCCACGTGCTCGCGGGCGTGTGCTCGGGCTTGGACGCCGACAGCCGGCTCATCGTGCTCTTCACCGGTTCCAGCGCCAGCATCTCGGTGGTGACGGGGCCCTTGCCCTCGGGGCTCGCGCCCGCCAGCGCCGCCTGCACGGCCATCGCGGTCGCCGTGCTCGCGGTCGGGTCGGGCATGGCGACGGTGAACCGGCCCCACTCGGGGTGGCCGAACCGGCCCCAGCCGTCCGCCGCGCCCGCGAGGTCGGGCAGGTCGGTCCAGCGGAACCCGGAGCCGGACTGCACCGCCTGCGCCGCGTCCTGGGGCAGGGCGAGCAGCACGGGGCTGGCCGCGATCGACTCGGGAACCGCGCCGAGCAGGGCGGCGTTCTGCGCGGCGAGGCGGTTGGCCCACAGCATCGAGTCGGTGACCCACGCGTGCGGCCGTTCGCCGATCTTGGCGGTGTCCCAGCCCTGGGTGAGGCCGTGCAGCACGACCTCGGAGTCGATCGACTGCACCTCGATCTCGATGCAGTGGTCGTAGACGACGGGCCGCTGCCTGCTCCACGCCTCGGCGACCTGCTTGACCGCCTCGGCGACGCTGGGCGTCGAGGAGACCCGGAGCAGCGCCTGGCCCTCGTGGCAGTCGCCCGCCTGGGCCGCGGCACGGCGTTCCACCAGCCCGCCGACCCAGTTCCAGCCGAGCCACCCGAGCACGATGAGGACCACCAAGCCGACGATGGCCACGGGCCACGTCGCGATGCCGCGCCGCACCTTCGTCCGCAGCGCGCGGTGTCGAGACATCGTCTTCCCTCTCAGCGTCCGACCGGATACGGCTGGCGAATCCCGACCGGCGTCACGCTAACAGGTAACGTCTGCGGATCGGGTGAAGTTACTCCAGGTCATCGAGCGGCGACGGCCGCCGTCGCGAGCACGCGGCTCAGCTCGATCAGCCTGGCCCTCAGCGGCGCGGCGGCCTCGGCGAACGCGCTCTGCCGCCGGACGTACTCGGCGCGGCCCTCGGCGGTCTCGATCGGCACCGGCTCGTAGCCGAGGTCGGCCAGGTCGTACGGGCTGGCCCGCATGTCCAGCTCGCGGATCCGCACGGCCAGCTCGAAGCAGTCCGCGACCAGCTCCGACGGCGTGGCCGGGTCGAGCTTGTAGGCCCACTTGAACAGGTCCATGTTCGCGTGCAGGCAGCCCGGCTGTTCCAGTTCGACCTGCGTCTCGCGGGTCGGCTGCACCGCGTTGCGCGGCCGTGCGTCCGGGGTGAAGAAGCGGAACGCGTCGAAGTGCCCGCACTGCACCCGGTGCGACTCGACCACCCGGTCGGTGCCCTCGCTGCCCAGCCGCAACGGCCACGCGTCGTGCCGCACCTGCTCCGGCCGCTGCCGGTAGACCATCGCCCACTCGTGCAGCCCGAAGCAGCCGAGCCGGGGCGCGCGGCCGGCGGTCGCGGTGAGCAGGCGGCCGGCGAACTCGATCGTGTTGGCCCGTTCCCGTGCGAACGCCTCGACGTCCAGCGTCACGCCGTCGGTGGTGCGCCGGTAGACGGGCCACTTCAGGTAGGCGAGGGCGGCGTCGCCTTCGAGGACCACGCCGGGGCCGGGGTGCCAGCGCTCCAGTCGTGACGGGCGGTGCGAGTAGTAGGAGAACAGGAAGTCCAGCACCGGGTGCTTGCGGCCGGCGGCCTTGCGCTCGTGGTGCGGCCCGGTCCAGCGCCTCATCCGGGCCGCGTGCGCGTCACGGCGCGCGGTCCACTCCGATTGCGACAAAACGACCCCCACGAGATGACAGGGTACTTCGGGTCGGGCGGGGGTCGGTCCGAGCCCGGTGCGTGACGAGATCGACTCACGTTCGGTGCGGGTCGGTGGGACCTGGCGGTGGGCTGCTGGGCGGGACTGGTCTCAGGTGAAGTTGAGCAGGCGGTGTTTGGTCCGCGCGATTCGGCGATCGTTTTTGCATGGGTGCACTACACGCTAAAAGGACTGGCGTTGTCGGCACATGTTGGCAGGGTGTGGACCATGTCCAGGGGGTGGGTGCGGCTGCAGGCCGTCGTGGTGTCCGGTTCGGTGGCCGAAGGCCTGATGTTGTCGGTGTTGCCGTGGATCGCGGCGACGATCACGTCCGACCCGCGGCAGCTGTCGCTGGTCAACGTGGTCGGCCAGTCGCCGTGGCTGTTGTTCTCGCTGGTGGCGGGCGTGCTGATCGACCGGGTGCGGCGCAGCGCCATGCTGACGTGGGCGTACGCGGTGCAGGGGTGCGCGGCGCTGTCGATCGCGGTGGCGGGCGTGACGGACGCGTTGAGCTTGCCGCTGCTGGTGGTCGTGGCGTTCGTGGTGACGTCGGCGCAGGTGCTCGGTGACGGCACGACGGGCGCGTTGGTGCCCGAGGTGGTGGAGCAGGGGCGGTTGGCGGCGGCGAACACGCGGCTGATCGTGATCGACCGGGGCGTGGTGCAGTTCGCCGTGCCGCCGGTGGCGGGTTTCCTGGTGGCGTTCGGCCTCGGCACGCCCGCTTGGGTCGCCGTCGTGGCCGCTGTGGTGGCGTTGTTGCTGGTCCGGGGGCTGCGTTCGGCGCGGGTGTCGGGGGCGGTGTCCGGGGCGGGGACGGTGTCGGGGGCGGGGGCGGGGGCGGGGGAAGCGTCGGCGAAGAAGCACCCGTTGCGTGACATCGGTGAGGGGTTGAGGTTCCTGGTCCGCACGCGGCTGCTGTTGTCGATCACGGTGGCGGTGGCGCTCGGGTCGTTCGCGGCGAGCGCCACGATGTCGATGTTCGTGCTGTACGCCAAGGAGTTGCTGGGGCTCGGCGCGGTCGGCTACGGCGTGATGCAGGCGGCGATGGCGGCCGGGTGGGTGGCGTCGTCGTTCGTGGTCGCCCGGGTGGTGCACCGGCTCGGGTACGCGTGGTCGATGCGGCTCGCCCAGGTCGGGATGGTGGTGACCGTCGCGCTGTTCGTCGTGCTGCCGCCGTGGGCGTGGGCGATCGGGGCGGTGATGTTCGTGCAGTCGGCGATCGTGATGGTGTGGAACGTCTGCTCGCAGTCCAGCCGGCAGCTCTTCACGCCGTCCGCGCTGCTCGGGCGGGTGCTCACCAGCCATCGTGCGCTGGCGTGGGGCCTGACGCCGCTGGGCGCGCTGGCGGGCGGTTTCGTCGCCGCGGGGTTCGGGTTGCGCGCGGTGTGGGTGATGGCCGCGGTGATCCAGGTCGGCGCCCTGATCACCGCGTGGCGCGGCCTCTCGCCGAGGGCGTTCAGGGAGGCGGAGTTGGTGGCGGCGGGTGAGGTGAAGAGCGGTGAAGATCAGGGGCAGGGGCAGGGGCAGGGGAAGGGGAAGGGGAAGGGGAAGGGGAAGGGGAAGGGGAAGGGGCAGGAAGTCGGTCACGCCTAGGTCGTGTTCCGGACGGCGAGCTGACTCCGCTCAGTGCGGGAGCGGCACGTTGCGTGGTCGGAAAGGGAATCGGAAAGGGAAAGAGTCCTCGCCGGACGGGCAGATCAGCAGGATGACGGGCCGGTGGGTGGTTCGGCGGCGGGTCCGTTGTGGGTCGGGTTTCGTGTCATCCCACCGACCTCCCTACGGGCTACCACACGTATCAAGGGGGGCGACATCAGTGGACGCCGAGGTATAGGTGAGACAGCGCCCCCCTTGACACGCGCGGTAGGGCGGAGCCAGGTCGGCGGGATGACACGAAGCCCTTCCTTTGGGGAAGGGTGTAGGCAAGGGCGTGTCAGTGGACGGGCGCCTGGGCTGGTGTTGGGTGGGCTGCGCAGGCGTCCCCGGCAAGGGGACCCCTGTTTTTATTTTGCCGGCGAGGTCTGACAATTTGAGGCGGTCGGTTAGAGCGGAGGGATCAGGCCTGGGAATTTGCGGGCGCCCACGCAGTGTGGGCACTCGCGGCCGTTGTCGACGGTTCGCGGGGTGCCCCCGATCACGGCGGAGGTCGGATTGGCGATGAACCCCGCCCCGCCGCACAGGTGGCAGATGGTGCGGGGTTCCGAGGTCACGCCGAACAGGTCGTCCTCGTCCTCGACGTCATCGTCGTCGAACCCGTCCTCGTCCTCATCGGGGTCGAAGTCGTCCTCGTCGTCATCCTCACGCGGATCCACGTGACCAACCGTAGTCGGGTGGGACCGGGCGCGCCCCGGCGGACCGGTCCCACCCGCGGGGTCACGGCAGCTGCCCCACCTGGTCCACCACTGCCCGCGCGGTGATGGCGTGGAAGTTCGTGCCGAGCAGCTCGTAGGTCTTCGCGTCGAACACGATCACCACCGGCTTGGCCTTCGGCGACGAACCCGGCGGCACGGGCCACGTGATGCCGACCCCCGGCCGACCCGCCGCGTCACGAGCGTCCGCCACCACCGTCAGCCCCGGCACGCGAGCCGCCGCCTCGTACAGCGCCGCCCTGCTCAACGGCGGCAGGAGCGACTCGTTGATCAGGCCGAGGACGTCCTTGCCGCGCGCGTTGACGCTGCCCGGCTCGCCGCTGGCGTTCGCGTCGAGGTAGGTCAGCATCCCGTCCACGTCGGTCGGCAGGTCGGACCGGTACGCCGGGCGCGGCTCGCACGGCTCCGTGCCGAGCACCACGGCAGGATCCTTGAAGACCTCCTGCTGCCCGTTCACGCACCCCGGGAACCGGGACGTCGTGCCGTCGGGGTGCTTGAGCAGGCCGTCGTGGGTGCCGTCGACCGACAGCCAGATCTCCCGGGCCGGCTCCGGGCCCGCCTCGCTGCGCGTGTACACGAACTGGTCCGGGCGGGGCGGCGCGGACGGATCGGCGCGGGCCGCCCTGGCGGCGAACGCCAGCAGCCGCACGGGGTCGGTCACCGGCTCGGCCACCGGGGACGTCGTGGACTTGGTCAACGCCTGGCCACCCGGCGCGGGCTGACCGGAGGGCAGCAGCGTGATCGTCGCCGCCACGGCCGCCGCCAGGCCGATCGCCGACGCGCCGACCAGCGAGTACCTGGACCGGCGCTTGCGCAGCCGCACCGTGCCCCGTTCGGCGATGCCGGCCAGCAACGCCGCCCGCGCGGGCGCCAGCGCCGCCTCGTCCGGCAACGGCGTCTCGTCGCCCAGTTCGCGCAAAAGCTGCAGGTCATCCATTGTTCAGCAACTCCTCGACCTCGGTGGGGTTCCGCCCGCCCAACGCCTCCCTGACCTTGCGCCGGGCCCGGTGCAAGCGGGACCGCACCGTGCCGACGGGGATCGTCAGCGCCGCCGCGACCTCCTCGTAGCCCAGCTGTTCCCACGCCACGAGCAGCAGCACGTCGCGGTCCTCGGCGGACAGCCCGTCCAGCGCGCCCGCCAGCCGCGACCGCACGGCCCACGCGGTCACCTCGGCGGCGACGCGGTCCGAGTGGTCGTGCTCGGCGAGGTCCGCCGAACGCTCCCGGTAACGGCGCGCCTCGTGCCTGCGGTGCTGTCCGACGAGGTTGGTCGCGATGCCGTACAGCCACGGCCGGGCGTCCGGTCTGGCCGGGTCGTAGCGCTGCCGCTTGTCGAACGCGGTCAGGAACGTCTCGGCCACGAGGTCGTCCGCGACCTGCGCGCCGAGCCTGCGCTCGAGGTACCGCCGGATGTGCGGCGCGTGCCGGTCGAAGATCGCCGCGAAGGCGTCCGGCTCGTGCCGCGACCGGTCGATGATCTCGGCGTCGGTGGGTGTCATGGTGGCCTTTCCGGCTGGTTCCCGGTGAAGGGCGGTCACCCGTTATCCGCCGCCCGGCCCGATCGGGTTCACGGTGTGAGCGGAAGTTGACCGGTGTGTGAGGCCCCCTGGAGTAACAAGAACACCCATAAGCTGATCAGGGGGAGCAAGTGGACAAGGTGAACGCAGTGCAGCGCCGTCGTCCCGGCGGCGCGGTCGAAGGCCGGATCCTCACCACGCCGGTGGGGCTGGCGTTCCCTCGGGACGTCACGTTCGAGACGTGGGAGCAGGCGGGTCAGCGGATCTCCCGCATCGCCAGCTCGTCGGCCTGGTACCTGGGTGACTGGCTGGTCTTCGGGCAGGACAAGTACACGGACAGGTACCGCCGGGCGGTCGAGGCCGTGGGGCTGGACTACCAGACGCTGCGCAACTACGCGTGGATCGCGCGGAAGTTCGAGCCGTCACGGCGTCGTCAGGGCCTGCCGTTCCAGCACCACGCCGAGGTGGCCGCGCTGCCGCCGGCCGAGCAGGACGAGTGGCTCGACCGAGCCCAGCGGGAAGGCTGGTCGCGCACGGCGCTGCGGCGGGCGTTGCGGGAGAGCCGCGACCCGGGCGCGAGGTCCGAGCGGGTGGTGATGCCGCGGGTCAACCCGGGCAGCGACGCGGTGGACCGGTGGCGGCGGGCCGCGATGGCCGCGAACGCCGACTTCGAGGCGTGGATCGTGACGGCCCTCGACCGCGCCGCCGACCAGGACCTCGAGTTGGTCAGCGTGCCGCCGTTGGCGGAACTGCCGGAGGAGCGCGAGTACGTCAGCTTGCCCGCTGTGCGGCCAGCGTCATGATGTGCTGATTGCCCGTGGCCCACGTCGTGGTCATGGTGATCGCGTCGATGCGCCAGCCGCCGTCGGCGCGCACGAGGCCGAAGCGGTAGTGGCCGCCCAGGGTCCAGGTCGGGTCGCCGTGCGGGTTCGCCAGCACGTGCACGGCCTGGAACTGGGCGGTCACCACGGCCCGGTCGCCGTCGACGTCGACCAGGTGGTTGGACACCAGGTGCTGCGTCGCGTCGAGGCCGCCGAGCCCGGCGCGCCACCCGGCGACGACGTCGGCGGCCGCGAGCCGGGCGGGCTCGCCGCCGGTGAGGCTGGTGTAGTCGAGGTCCACCTCGTCGGCGAACACGGTGAGCAGGGCGTCCCAGTCGCGGCGGTCGGCGAACCACGCCATGCGGGTGGTCGCGTCGACGATCTCGAAGCGGTCGTTGATCACGGCGAGAACCTTAGGCGGACGGGCGTGGCGCGGGGCCGGAATCACGGCACCCGCGCCACCCCGTCACAGCTCGCGGCGGACGTGCGTGCCGTCGCGGACGGTGCCGACGTACTCCTCGACCAGGTCCTCCAACGCCACCAGGCCGCGCACGACGCCGTCGGCCGACACGGCCTGCGCCAGGTGGCTCTGCGAGCGCCGCAGCGCCGCCACCGCGTCGTCCAGGCTCGCGTCCACCGGCACCCGCGGCAGGCCGCGGACCCGGCCCGGCGGCACCCGCGTCGACGGGTCGGCGTGCGCCAGGTCCAGCACGTCCTTCACGTGCAGGTAGCCGATCAGCCGGTCGTCCTCGCGCACCGGGAACCGGGAGAAGCCGGTGGCCGACACGGCGGCCTCCACCTCCTCCATGGTCGGCCGCGACGGCACCGACGTGATCCGGTCCAGCGGCACCAGCACGTCGGCCACGGTCCGCTCGGCCGACGACAGCGTCTGCGTCAGCCGCCGGTGCTCGGAGTCCTCCAGCAGGCCTTCCTGCCGCGACTGCCCGATCAGCAGGGCCAGCTCGTCCCGCGTGTAGGCCGACTCCAGCTCGTCCCTCGGCGTCACGCCGACCAGCTTCAGCACCGCCGTCGACACCACGGTGAACCCGCGCAGCAGCGGCGCGACCAGCCGGCAGAACCAGTAGTGCGCGGGCACCAGCAGCAGCGCGGTGCGCTCGGGGCCCGCGATGGCCAGGTTCTTCGGCACCATCTCGCCCAGCACGGTGTGCAGCGCCACCACGATGATCAGCGCCAGCGCGAACGCCACGCCGTGCCGCACCGCGTCCGGGATGCCGACGCCGTGGAACGGCGCCTCCAGCAGCGCCGCCACCGCCGGCTCGCCCAGCGCGCCCAGGCCGAGCGAGCACAGCGTGATGCCCAGCTGCGCGCCCGCGATCAGCAGCGGCAGCTCGCGGCCCGCCTTGATCACCGTGCGCGCCCGGCTGCTGCCCGTGTCGGCCAACGCCTCCAGCCGGTCCCGCCGGGCGGTGATGATGGCGAACTCGGCGCCGACGAAGAACGCGTTGCCCGCCAGCAGCAGCATGATCACCAGCACGATCATCGCGACACCCCCGAGTGGTCGGAGGTCGCCGGGTCGACCCGGGCCACCCTCAGCTCGGCGATCCGGTGCCGGTCCATCTGCACCACGGTGATCCGCCAGTCGTCCACCCGGATCTCGTCACCCGCGTCGGGGATCCGGCCCAGGGTGGCCAGCACCAGGCCCGCCACGGTCTCGTAGTCGCCCTCGGGCATCCGGAACCCGGTCGCCTCGGCGATCTCGTCGTCGCGCAGCAGCCCGGACACCAGCCACGCCTCGCCGCCGAGCCGCCGCACCGGCGAGGTCTCCCGCCGGTCGTGCTCGTCCCGCACGTCGCCGACGATCTCCTCGACCAGGTCCTCCAGCGTGACCAGGCCCGCCGTGCCGCCGTACTCGTCGACGACCAGCGCCGTCTGCAGCCCGGAGGCGCGCAGCCGGTCCAGCAGCGCGTCGCCCTCCAAGGTGGCGGGCACCGTCTGCACCGGCCTGGTCAGCGCCGATACCGGAGTGGTCGCCCGCTGCGACCGGGGCACGCCGAACGCCTGCTTGACGTGCACGATGCCGCGCACCTCGTCCAGGTCGCCGGTGTAGACCGGGAACCGGGAGAACCCCGTCTCCCGCGCCTTGGCCACCAGGTCGAGCACGGTCGCGTCCGAGCGCAGCGACTCGACCCGCACGCGCGGCGTCATCAGCTCCTCCGCCGTGCGGTCGCCGAACCGCAGCGAGCGGTCCAGCAGGGTCGCGGTGCTCGGGTCGATGGTGCCCTGCTCGGCGCTGGAGCGGATCAGCGCGCCCAGCTCCTGCGGCGAGCGGGCCGAGGCCAGCTCCTCCGCGGGCTCGACGCCGAGCCTGCGCACCAGCCAGTTCGCGGTGCCGTTCAGCAGGGTGATCAGCCACTTGAACACCGCGGAGAACCCGGCCTGCACGCCCGCGACGGCACGTGCGGTCGCCAGCGGCTTGGCGATGGCGAGGTTCTTCGGCACCAGCTCGCCGAACACCATCGACAGCGACGTGGCCAGCGCCAGCGCCAGCGTCAACGCGATCGGCCCGGCCACCGACGCGGGCACGCCGGCGCCGGTCAGCGCGGGGGAGATGAGCTGCGCGATGGCGGGTTCGGCGATGTAGCCGGTGATCAGCGTGGTGATGGTGATCGCCAGCTGCGAGCCGGAGAGCTGGAAGGACAGCGACCGGTGCGCCTTCTCCACGGTCCGCGCCTTGGCGTCACCCACTTGGGCGACGTGCGCCTCGACCGTGCTGCGCTCCAGGGCGGTCAGGGAGAACTCGGCGGCGACCGCGATGAACGTGCCGACGGTGAGGAGCACGACGGCGCCGAGGCCGAGCAGGCTGAACAGGATGGTCATCGGACCCACCGGTGGTGGGCGGGGCGGGGCTGGCAGCCGGGTATCGGACCCGGCTCGGTACTGCAGCCCGGTGACTGCGCGTCGCGCACGGAAGGGATCACTCCTCGTGAGGGGTGGTCGAACGGAGTCCAGAATAGAGCGTAATCACCGGTCAGCGCAGTCCGATACCGCTGGGTTGCGAAGTCGACGCCCGGAGCACGACCTCGCCGGCGACCCGGACCGTGCGCGGGGAGGCCACCACGTCGTCGAGCACCAGCCGTGCCGCCCGTTCGCCCATCTCCTCCAGCGGCAGGCGCACGGTGCTCAGCGCCGGCACCAGGTCGCGCAGGGTGGGGATGTCGTCGAACCCGGCGACCGAGACGTCCTCCGGCACCCGCAGGCCGTGTTCGCGCAAGCCCGCCATCGCGCCGAGCGCCATCACGTCGTTCACGGCGAACACGCAGGTCGCGCCGGTGCGCGCGGCGATCAGGTCGGCCACGGCCGCGTGCCCGCCGTCCCGGGTGAAACCGCTCGCGATCACGTTGGCGTCGGGCAGCTCCAGCCCTTCGTCGGCCAGTCCCGCCTTGAACCCGGCCAGCCGGTCGCGCGCCACCAGCAGGTCCGGCGGCCCGGCCAGCACGGCGAACCGGCGGTGGCCGAGCGCGGCCAGCCTGCGCGCCAGCGCACGGGCGCCGGAGCGGTTCGCGGGCACCACCGTGTCCGTGCCGAGCTTGGCCTGGGAGACGCACGCCACCCGGCCGCCCTGCGCGGTGAACGCGGTGATCTCCTCGGCCAGCAGCCGTGACGCCGACCGGTCGGTGGTGCGGCTGCCCGCGATCACCAGGGCACGGGCCCGGTGCGCGCGCAGCGTGTTGACCAGCTCCACCTCGCGGCGCGGGTCGCGGCCGGTCGTGCCGAGCACGACGACCAGCCCGGCGTCCTCGGCGATCCTCGTCACACCGGCGGCGATGCTGGAGAAGTAGGGGTCGGCGATGTCGTGCACGACCAGGCCCACCAGCACGCTGGAGTTGCGGGCCAGCGCCTGCGCCGAGGCGTTGGGCAGGTAGCCGAGCCTACGCGCGGTGCCGAGCACGCGTTCGCGCAGCTCTTCGCTGACCTGCCGGGTGCTGCCGTTGAGCACGCGTGACGCGGTGGCGAGCGACACGCCCGCGTGCTTCGCCACTTCCGCCAGCGTGACCTGCCGCGACGTCAACGCCGCCTCCTTCGCGTTCCTGGTCGGGCGAGACTAGCCGTTTCGCCGGGCGGGGCGGGCGGGAGTTCGCCAGGTCGGGCCCCCGGCGGGCGCTCGGGGCCGACCGGTGGGCGGTCAGCCGAAGTCGTCGTCGAACGCGGCGGCGAGCGCGGCGGCGATCAGGCCGGGCAGGTCCGGGCGGCCGTCCTCCCGGGCCCACCGCACCAGGGCGACGTGCAGGGCGGCCAGGCAGGCGCCCGCCGCGGCCTGCGCGCGGAACTCCGCCTCCGGGTCCGGCGTGTCGCCGAGCACCGCGTCGACGACGGCCTTCTGCGTGGCGTACTGGCTGTCCAGGTGGCGGGCGCGCAGGGCGGGCGTGTCGACCATCAGCCGGAGGCGGGCGAGGAGCAGGTCGCGTTCCGCCGACGGGGCGCCCTCGGCGGGTCCGACGAGGGAGCGGGTCGCGTCCACCAGGGTCCGCCCGATCCGGAGCACGACGGGCTCGTCGGCCGGCCGGGCCGCGACCCGCTCCGCGAGGAGGTCGTCGTACCGGTCGTGGAGCACCAGGTCTTCCTTGGTCGGGAAGTGCCGGTAGACGGTCATCGGCGAGACGCCGGACGCCCGCGCGACGTCGGTGACGGTGGTCGCGTCGTAGCCGTGCTCGACGAACAGCCGCATGGCCCGCGACTGGATCAGGCGTCGGGTCTCCGCCCGCCGGCGTTCGCGCAGGTTCGGCCCGTTCATGCGGGAGACGATACCGTTATGGTAGTAACTACCAACTAGGGAGTAACTAACATTCAGGAGTGGGCATGGGCAGGCTGGCAGGCAGGACCGCGCTGGTGACCGGGGCGTCGCGTGGCATCGGGCGGGCCATCGCCCGACGCCTCGCCGCCGACGGCGCGGACGTCGCCGTGCACTACGGCAGCGACGAGTCGGCGGCGGAGGAGACGGTCGCCGCGATCGAGGCGGCCGGGGGGCGCGCCTTCGCGGTCCGGGCGGAGCTGGGCGTGGAAGGCGATGTCGACACCCTGATGGCCGGCCTGGAAAGCGGGCTGGCCGGGCGGGGGCTGGACATCCTGGTCAACAACGCCGCCGCGCCGCCGGCCGGTCCGATCGCGACGGACACCCCCGAGCGGTTCGACCACCTCTTCGCGGTCAACGTCAAGGCGCCGTACTTCCTCGTCCAGCGGGCGCTGCCGCTGCTGCGCGACGGCGGCCGGATCATCACCCTGACCTCGGTCGCCACCAGGGTGGCCAACCCCGGCCAGGCGTCCTTCGCCATGGGCAAGGGCGCCCTGGAGACGATGACCCTCACCCTGGCCGGCGCCCTCGGCACCCGCGGGATCACGGTCAACGCGGTCGCTCCCGGCGCCACTCGGACCGACGTGAACGGGGCCGTCTTCGACGCCCCTGGGCTCACGGAGTTCATCACCGGCCAGACCGCGCTCGACCGCCTCGGTCGGGCGGAGGACGTGGCCGACGTCGTCGCCTTCCTCGCCTCCGACGACGCGCGGTGGATCACCGGCCAGGTCCTCGACGCCAGTGGCGGCCTCCACCTCGGCCTCCGGGGCTGAGGTCGGGGGAGCACGCGGGACGCCCCTCGCGGACCGTCGCCGATCCCACCGGGAGGTTGACGTCCGCGAGGAGCCGACCGTAGCGTGTTGGAAAGCGCTTTCCACGAACTTGAGCGGGGTGTACGCATGGCGGTGCGCACGATCGGCGTCGCGTTGAACGGGGTCACGGGGCGGATGGGGTACCGGCAGCACCTCGTCCGGTCGATCCTGGCCCTCCGCGAGCGCGGCGGGATCCGGGTCGGTGACGACGTGCTGGTCCCCGAGCCGCTGCTGGTCGGCCGCAACTCCGCGAAGCTGAAGGAGATCGCCGAGCGGCACGACCTCCCGCGCTGGACCACCGACCTCGACGCGGCGCTCGGCGACCCGGACGTGTCGGTCTACTTCGAGGGCCAGGTCACGTCCGCGCACGCCGCCTCGCTCACCGCGGCGATCGACGCGGGCAAGCACGTCTACAGCGAGAAGCCGGTCGCGGCCACGCCCGAGGAGGTGCTGGAGCTGGCCCGGCACGCCGACGCGGCGGGCGTGAAGCACGGCGTGGTGGCCGACAAGCTCTACCTGCCCGGCATCCGCAAGCTCAAGCGCCTGCTGGACGGCGGCTTCTTCGGCCGCGTGCTGTCCGTGCGCGGCGAGTTCGGCTACTGGGTGTTCGAGGGCGACTGGCAGGCGGCGCAGCGGCCGTCGTGGAACTACCGCGCCGAGGACGGCGGCGGGATCGTGGTGGACATGTTCTGCCACTGGAGCTACCTGCTGGAAGGGCTGCTCGGCCCGGTGGAGGCGGTGACCGCGCGGGCCGTCACGCACGTGCCGACGAGGTGGGACGAGAACGGCGCGCCGTACGCGGCGACGGCCGACGACGCGGCGTACGCGATCTTCGAGATGACCGGCGGCGTGGTGGCGCAGGTGAACTCGTCCTGGGCGACCCGGGTCAACCGCGACGAGCTGGTCGAGTTCCAAGTGGACGGCACGCACGGCAGCGCGGTGGCCGGGCTGCGCAACTGCAAGGTGCAGTCGCGGGAGATCACGCCCAAGCCGGTGTGGGACCCGGACGTGCCCTCGTCGATCGACTTCCGGTCGCTGTGGCAGGAGGTCCCGGACAACGAGGTGTTCGACAACGGGTTCATGGTGCAGTGGGGCGAGTTCCTCAGGCACGTCGCCGTCGACGCGCCGTTCGCGCACGACTTCCACTCCGGGGTGCGCACGGTGCGGCTGGCCGCGCTGGGCCTGGAGTCCTCCCGCACCGGCCGCCGGATCGAGGTGCCGGCATGACCTCCGTGCGGCTGCCCGGCCGGGACGGCGCGTTCCGCGAGCACGAGCTGTCCCCGCCGAGGGCCTGGGACACCGGCGCGTTCACCTCGCGGGTGGCGTTCGCGGCGGCGCACGTGGTCGCGGACCCGTTCGGCGGCAACGGCCCCGGCGCGCCCGCCGTGCTGGACTGGGACGCCACCCTGGCCTACCGCGTGCGGTTGTGGGAGCACGGTTTCGGCGTCGCCGAGGCCATGGACACCGCGCAACGCGGCATGGGCCTGGACTGGGACACGGCGCTGGAGCTGATCCGGCGCAGCGCCTCGATCGCCTCCGGGAGGCTGGCGGCAGGCGTGGGCACCGACCACGACACCGCGGACCCGTTGACGGCGTACCGGGAGCAGTTGGCGGCCGTCGTCGAGGCGGGCGCGCAGCCGATCCTGATGTGCAGCCGCAAGCTGGCGGCGCAGGCGCGCGGGCCCGAGGACTACCAGAAGGTCTACGGCGCGCTGCTGGAGGAGGTCGACCAGCCGGTGGTCCTGCACTGGCTCGGCACGGCGTTCGACCCGGCGCTGGAGGGCTACTGGGGCTCGTCGGACGTGCCGACGGCGACCGGGCACTTCCTGGACCTGATCAAGGCCTACCCGGACAAGGTCGACGGCGTGAAGGTGTCGCTGCTGGACGCCTCGCACGAGGTCGGGTTGCGGCGGGCGCTGCCGGCCGGCGTGCGCTGCTACACCGGCGACGACTTCCACTACCCGGAGCTGATCGCGGGCGACGGGCACGGGCACAGCGACGCGCTGCTGGGGATCTTCGACGCCATCGCGCCGGCCGCGTCCACCGCGTTGCGGGCGTTGGACGCCGGTGACCGCGCCCGGTACGACGAGGTGCTGGAGCCGACGGTCGCGCTGTCGCGGCACGTCTTCGGCGCGCCGACGTACTACTACAAGACCGGTGTGGTGTTCCTGGCCTGGCTCGGCGGGTTCCAGGACGCGTTCGGCATGGTCGGCGGCCTCCAGTCGGCCCGGGACGTGGTGCACCTCGGCGAGGCGTTGCGGCTGGCGGACCTCGCCGGCCTGCTGCCCGACCCGGACCTCGCCGCCCGGCGGTGGGGACGACTCCTGGACGTGCTGACGTGAGGCTCTCGTTGAACCAGGCCACGGTGAAGCGGGCGTCCGTGCCCGAGGTGGTCGACCTGTGCGTGCGCCACGGGATCGGCGCGGTCGGGCTGTGGCGCGACCCGGTGGCCGAGCACGGGCTGGAGCGGACGGCCGCGCTGGTCGCGTCGGCGGGGCTGGAGGTCTCGTCGCTGTGCCGCGGCGGGTTCTTCACCGGGTTCGACCAGCGGCTGGACGACAACCGGCGGGCGATCGACGAGACCGCCGCGCTGGGCGCGGGGTGCCTGGTGCTGGTGCCCGGCGGCGTGCCGGACCGCGACCTCGTCGCGGCACGGGGGCGCGTCGCGTCGGCGCTGGAAGTGCTGGCGCCGTACGCGGAGGCGGCCGGTGTCCGGTTGGCGGTGGAGCCGATGCACCCGGTGTTCTGCGCCGACCGCGGCGTCGTGTCGACGTTGGGCCAGGCGCTGGAGCTGGCCGCGCCCTACCCCGCGTCGGTGGTCGGCGTCGTCGTGGACGCCCTGCACGTGTGGTGGGACCCGGCGTTGGCGGCCGACGTGCGGCGGGCCGGCCCGCGCATCCACTCCTACCAGGTGTGCGACTGGGTGACGCCGCTGCCTGCCGACGTGCTGCTGGGCCGCGGCCTGCCCGGTGACGGGCACATCGACCTGGTCGGGCTGACCTCGCTCGTCGCCGGGACCGGCTACGACGGGTTCGTCGAGGTCGAGGTGTTCAACGAGGAGGTGTGGGCGCGGCCGTTCGACTCGGTCGCGGCGGACCTCGTGCGGCGGCACGCGACGGGGTGGGAGCCGGTCGTGGACGGCGGCCACGACCGACTGCCCGTCACCCCTTAACGGGGCAGCTCGCGACCCGCGGCGAGCAGTCTGAGGGTGCTGACCGACGGCGTCAGCGCGTACAGGGCCCCGGTGGTCCGCACGAAGTCGCCGCCGATCACGGCGTCGACCCCGGTGGGCGCGCCGCGCTCGCCCGGCGCGAAGTCCGGGTTGCGCGCCCACGTCCGCTGGATGTACTCGAACTGCTCCGCCAACGACGTGCAGTGGGCCACGAACACCAGGCCGCGCTCGCCGTCGTCGGCCGCACCGGGTTCGGCGGGGCCGGTGCCGAACGGGATGCCCCGGCGCAGGATCCGGTGCTCCCGGGGCGTGCGGTGCGTGAACGACCTCGGGTTCGTCTTGCGGATGTGGGCCGGGCACGGCGTCGCCGTGCCCGCCGGGTCGTCGGAGTAGTCGAAGTCGTTGTGGCCCAGGCTGGTGGCGAGCGGGCGGCCGTCCGGGTGCCTGCCGATCAGCTCCGGTCCCCGGCCGTGCCGCTCGACGGCGTCCTGCCAGCCGGCCACGTCCTGGGTGAGGCGGCGGACCACCTGGATCGAGCCGTCGGTCAGCCAGGCGGCGGCGTGCGGTCGGGCCGACTCGGCCGGGTGTCCGAAGACGAACTCGCCCGCGTCCACCAGGAGCGTTCCCGGCCGGCCGGCGCGGTGACCCGGCCGTTCGGGGTCCTCGTGGTGGAAGCCGCGCACGCCGGGCTGCGAGATGCCGTGCCGGTAACCGAAGTGCTCGCGCCCGCGCCGGTCACCGGGGAGCGTGGCGGCGCGCTGCTCGTGGACCGTCACGACGCCGAGCAGGGTGTCGAGCACGTCCAGGTTGCGCTCGGTCTCCGCCAGGCGGTCCGGGTCGTCGGACGCGACCGTGACCACGGCGTGGACCCGCTGGTCCGCGCGGCCGAACAGCCAGTGGTCCGGGGCCGAGTCGCCGGTGTCGCCGTTGGCCCGCGCCGCTTGTTCGGCGGTGTGCGGGAAGTGCTCCCGCAGGTCTTCCCGCGTCGCGTCGGGGTTGATGCTCAGCTCGACCAGGCCCTCGGGCGTGAGCGACACCGTCGCCCAGGTGGCGGTCAGCCCTTCGGGGTCGCCGCCGAACATCGTGCGGCCGAGGGAGAAGACCTCGTTGAAGGCCTCCACGTCGGCGGTGGCGCTGACGTGCCCGAGCATGGCGGCGAGCCACGTGCGCCCGAGCCGGTCGTCGGTGAAGCGGACGAACCGGAACAACTGGTGGTCTTTGTTGAACGCGGCCAGGACGTTGCCCTGGATGTCGCGGGACCGGCGCAATGGCGGACGCACCTCCCGCCGTCGTGCGTGCCGGTGCAGCAGGTCGGTCATCGTTCACCCCCTGCCGTACAGGAGCGTCACGGTGCGCGCTGGATACGTCGCGCTGAGTTGGAATCCCCCGACCGTGTAGCGCGTCTACCCCCACAGGTGACGACGACTGCGCGAAGATCCGACCATGACCGACCCGGCCGACCTCGGCGCGCACGTCCAACCGGGAGTGGCGACCTCCCAGGGCCCGAACCGCCCGCTCAACGCCGACGCCCACGCCCTGCACCGGCACCGCGGCACGTTCGCGGCGGCGGTGGTGGACGGGACGGGCTCGACACCGGAGGTCGCCCACTTCGCCCGCGTCGCCGCCTCCGTCGCCGCCCGCGTCGCCGCCCGGGAGACCCCGGTGCTCGGCATCGTCACGGCCGCGATCCCTTATGCCGAGGGGGATGACGACGACAGCGCCGAGCCCAACGGGGCGATCGTCGTGGCCTCGGTGCGAGCGGGCGGGTACTGGCGCGTCGCCTACGCCGGCGACAGCTCCGCCTACGGCCTCAAGGACGACGGCACCCTGCGCCGCTTCACGACCCCGCACACCCTCGGCGAGGAGATGCGGCAACAAGGCGTCCCCGAGGCCGAAGCCGCCGCCCACGACCACAAGCTGCGCCACAACCTGGGTCGCGTCCCGATCTACGGCGTCGAGGGCTTCGAGGCGGTGGCCCGGCTGCTGGTCCTCGCCTCCGACGGCCTCAAGCTGCCCCTCGACGAGTTCCGGGACCTGCTCCTCGAGCACGGCGACGACCCGCAGCGGTGCGCCGAGGAGCTGGTCGCCGCGACCCGCGCGCGCGGCAGCCGTGACGACGTCACGGTCCTGGTCATCCCCCACCCCGACCGCCCTGCGACCACCCGTGTCACCGACGAGAGGAACGACCATGGCGAACGCCGAGCAGAAGAACCCCCAGGACCCGCCGCCGGACGAGAGCCCGACGCAGGAGTTCCCGAAGGTGCCGTCGAAGTAGTCGCCTGACGGAGCCGGGTGGCGCGGCCGCGCCACCCGGCCCCCTAGCCGAGCCACACCAGGTGGGCGCGCCGGGTGCCCGCCGACCGCGAGCTGATCTCGAACAGGACGCGCGCGTTCTCCGCGCTCCGGGAGCTGAGGCGGAAGCCGCCTTCCACCGCGCTGACCTCGGCCCGGTCCTCGAAGGCGACGCCGTAGCCCGCCACCCGGACGCTCTCCCGCTCGCCGTGCTCCTCCACGATGGCGAACAGCCTCGGCGCTTCCTCCTGTGCCACTTCGTGCACCAGCGCGGTGAATTCCTGCTCGGTCATGGTGCTCCTCTCGCCCCACCGGTCCAGGCGGTGGTGGTTACGCTGCGTCGTCGATACCGTGACTGCCCGCAAGGCTGCCGACCTCCGGCGTGGAACGCAAAAAACGCAAAGAGGTGCCTTGCATTCGCCGTGCAGCACTCGTGCAGCATCGAGGGAGGACCGGACGTCGTGGCCGCGAAGAAGAGCACGCCGACCATCAGGTTGCGCCGGTTGGCCGGACAGCTCAGACGACTTCGCGAGAGCACCGGCCTGCGCCGGGAGGACGTGGAAGACCGGACCGGGCTCCACTCCACCACCCTCTACCGCATCGAGACGGCCCGGTCCCGCCCCCAGTACCGGACCTTCGACATGCTGCTCAAGCTGTACGGAGTGCCGACGGACGAACAGATCCGGCTGAAGGCGCTCTACAAGCAGTCGGCCGGTGAGGGGTGGATCCAGCCCTGGCACGAAAGCCTGCGTGAGGAGTACACGACCTACATCAGCTTCGAGCGTGAGGCTCACGGCATCCGCCACTACTCGGCGATGTTCGTCCCCGGCTTGCTTCAGACCGAGGACTACACCCGTGCGGTGGTTCGCGGAATCTCCTACTCGGCATCCCCGGACAAAGTCGAGGACCGGGTGCGCACCCGGATGGAACGACAGGCGGTCCTGACGCAGGAGCGGCCGATCAAGCTCTGGGCGATCATCGACGAGGCCGCGCTGCATCACGAGGTCGGAGGCCGGGACGTCATGCTGGCCCAGCTCGACCGCTTGGGAGAAGCGGCCACAGCTCCGAACACGACGATCCAGGTCGTGCCGTTCAGCGCGGGCGCTCACCTCGGGATGCCGGGTCAGTTCCTCATCCTGGACTTCGATGATCCACTGGACACCGACTTGGTCTACATCGACAGCCAGGCAGGTGAGATATTTTTGGAGTCTGACACCGACATCGAGCGCTTTCGGGACAGCTTCGAACACCTGGTCGCGGTGGCCATGAGCCCTGAGGACTCGGTCGGGCTGATCGCTGAGATCGCCGACTGTCAGGGACGGAGGAGGTACGGGTGACTTTGGCCTGGCGCAAGAGCAGCTACAGCGGGGAAGGCGAATCCTGCGTCGAAGTGGCACTCGTGGGTAAGGGAGTCGCCACGCGGGACTCCAAGAACCCCTCCGGCCCGACGTTGTCCTTCTCGGCGGGGGAGTGGCGGAAGTTCCTCGCCGGACTTGAGGACGGCCGGTTCGAAGGCTCCTGACGGGCATGAGGAGCCTCGCTCACGCGTCTGCAAGGACGAGGCTTTCTCGACGGGAACCCATGGGAATCGGACAGATGCGGTCGAGTGCGGGTGCGGCGGTCACTTACGCAAGATCTGCAGCAAGCTTGGTTCGTCGCCCTCCACCATGATCAGCGCGTCGAAGTTGCCGGACACGATGTGCTTCGTCGCACCGCTGTACTGGGCTTCGTAGCTGACCTCGGAGGCGTAGCTGCCGGTCACGTGGATCAGCCCGCTTGACTTGTCAAACGTGATGCTCACGTTGAGTATAGGATCGCCGGTGAAGGTCCACGAAACCTGTTCCCGTTTGGCGAGGTTGGGTGCTTGTGGGCACTTGAGAGGCAGCGGAATACTGGTTGCTTCTTCGCACTCCCGGAACATCGCTCGCATCAGCGGGCGCAGTTCGTCGAGGGATACGCCGGTAACGCGTTTCTGGATCTTGGCATCGGACAGCGCTGCGATGTTGCCGATCGGTCCGACGCTGGGCCTGTCATCGTGCCAATCGACCCGTGTCTGGTATCCGAAAACATACGTGCTCAACTTCTCGCCCCAGTAATCCTGGTACACCACGGACATCACCACGTTGCCGCGGACGTTGAAGTGGTCGTCCCGCCAGGCTGCCTGGTACCCGTCGGCAGGGTCACCGTGCAGCGTCCACGAGACGACCTGGTTCCCCACAGCCGTTGAGCTGCCTACCTGAGGGCAGTTGAGCGGCGTGAGCACCACAGCCTTCGCGCAGTTTCGGAGCGCCTCCCGCACGGCGGTCGCGACGTGGTCGTTCGTGGCGGCAGAGGGTCTGGCGCCGCTGTCCTCCGTGAAGTCTTCGTCCGGGTCGGAGAAGCAGGAGAACAGGATCATGAGCAGAACGACCGCCGCGATCGCGCCGCCCACCGCACGTCCCGGCTTGGCCGCTGCACCGGACGGGGCCGGAGCCGGTGGCGGGGCCTCCGGGAAGCCGATGTTGATCGTCGGCTGGAACAGGTTGCCGGTGTTGGCGGTTGAGCCGTTGCCGGACGCGGTGGCCGAGCCGGTATCCCCGGCATCCATGCCAGAAGATGGTGTCATCCGTGCCAGTACTCCTCGTCGCCGCGCAGCTCAGCCGTACCAAGACGCGGCCTCCTGCGGGTCTCCCGCTGTGCGTTCTCGATCAGTCCAGTTGGATACCGGTGTTGGCGTTCCCTCCACCGGTTGCCTTGGCGTTGCCTGTATTGCGCACCTGCATCGAACCGACTCCCCGAGCCTTCCCCCGAATACCAGTGTTGGCGTCAGCGCCTTCCTCGGCCGTGGCGTCACCGGTGTGTGAAACGACCACTGATCGTCCTGAGTTTGTGCCGCGCAAAGCTGCCCAGACCGCGACACCGACCGCTGCGACTGCTCCTAGGGCCGATGCCACGGCGGCGATCTTGTTCGCGTCGGCCCACTCTGCCACGGCGAACCAAACGCCCAGACCGGCCACTGCGATGAAGGTGGTGATCAGTACTGCTCGCCCAACAGTCATGGTAAGAGCATCGCCCATATGAGTGCTGTCGTCACACATGGTGCCGTGGACCACGGCCGGCTGTTCACCCCAACAGCGCATCTTCGACCAGTTGGCGCTGCGTGCCTGTGACGGAAGGGTGTTGAGGCTGCTCCACTTGGCCGGCGCGAGTGGAGGGATGGCGTTCATACGACAGCAAAGAGCCCGACCCGCCTGAAAGCGAGCCGGGCTCCGTCCCTGCAGGGGTGTGATCAGCCGCCGTTGCCCGGGCGGTACTGCTGGGCGCGGTAGGTGCGCGGGGTGTTCGCGGTGATGCGGAGGACCGAGTCGTACAGCGTGCGGCCCAGGGCGGCGCGTGCGCGCAGGGCCGGGTGGGTGGTGCTGTAGTTGTCGGCGTTGGCCGCCTGGTCACCGGCGAACTGGCCGGACGCGAACAGCGCGTAGGTGATGATCGGCTTGCCCGCCGCGTCGAACACGATGCCGGCCTCGTTGCGGCCGTCGTTGAACCAACCGGCCTTGGTCGCCACGTTCAACCGCTCCGCCGACGACAGGTTGAGCCGGATCCCGTCCGTGAACGACGTCAGCGACCGCAGCACCTTCAGCAGGTGCTCGGTGGACGCCGCCGACAGCAGCTGACCCGCGGCCAGCTTCTGGAGCAGCGTGAACGTCTCCCGGGGCGTGGTGGTGCCCAGGAAGAACCGGTTCGGGTTCGCCACCGGCACGACCTGCGTGTGCACGAAACCCTTGGAGCGCAGGATCTCGTTCAGCTCCAACGCGGGCACGACCAGGCCGCACAGCCGCACCGCCGTGTTGTCCGAGACCGTCAGCAACGCCGCCAGCGCGTGCCCGACCGTCACCGAGCTCGGGTAGGCCCCGTCGAGCCCGAAGATCCCGTCGGTGTCCTGGATGACGATCGCCTGCGTGACGTCGACCCGCTGGTCCAGCGTGATCAGGCCGCGGTCGACCTTGTCCAGCACGGCCACCGCGACCGCGATCTTGTTCACGCTGTACGCCTCGACCACCCGGTCGGCCTCGACCTCGACGGCGGGCTTCACCGTGCCGTCCGGGTCGGCCACGCCGATGTAGGACGACCACGTGCCACGCGCGCGCGAGACCAGCGCGGAGTACTTCCACGCGATCTTGCGGCGTGCCTGGTCAGCCGTGGTCGGGATCAACGCGTCCCACTCCGCCTCGGTCGTCTGCGCCTGCGCCGCACCGGCGGTCGTGCCGAGCACGGCGCCGGCCGCCGCGACCGAGCCCAGCCCGAGCGCGAACCTGCGGTTGATGTTCATGTGCCCCCAATCAGTGGATACGCCCCTTGAGACGCCCCAACTGGCCCAAATGTTGCTCCGAACCGGTGAACCCGATCTAACCAGCGGTAATCTGCGGCCATGGCGCAAGGGGTGTTCGTGGTGACCGGGGCCAGTCGGGGCATCGGCGCGGCGACCGCCCGCCTGGCCGCCGAAGCGGGGTACCGGCTGGTCCTCACGGCCCGGGACGCGTCCCGGCTGGCCGAGCTCGCGGCCCGGATCGGCGGGTCCGACCGGGTGTGGGTGGCCTCGTGCGACGTGCGGGTGTACGACGAGGTCGCGGCGCTGATGGGCCGGGTCGAGGAGGAGTGGGGGAGCGTCGACGTCGTGTTCGCCAACGCGGGCGCGAGCGTGACGACCTCGTTCACCTCGACCGACGGCGCGCCGCCCGCCGAGTGGAGCGACATGGTGCTGACCAACGTGTGCGGCCCCGCGTTCACCGCGCGGGCGGCGATGCCCGCGTTGATGCGCCACGCCGGCCACCTGGTGCTCACCGGGTCGGCGGCCGGTCGCGGCGTGCGGCCGGGGAACCTCTACTCGGCCACCAAGTGGGCGGTGACGGGGCTGGCGCAGGCGATCCGCGCCGAGTGCGTCGGCACGGGCGTCCGCGTCACGCTCGTGCAGCCCGGCCTGACCGACACCGGCGGCATCCCGCCGTCGCGCGCCGCCGACCCGAAGCTCGCGCCGGAGGACGTGGCCCGCGCCGTGCTGTACGCGGTGGGCCAACCTCCGTCGGTGGACGTCAACGAGATCCTGGTGCGCCCGGTCGGCCAGGACGCCTACCGGTGAGCCCGGACCCGGCCGCGCGCAACGCGGCCAGCACCTCGGGCGTCGCGTCGAGCGCGTAGTCCGCGCCGAGCAGCAGCAGGTCCGCGGCCACGTGCTCGATCTCGTCGGCGCCCAACCGCACCCGGCACGTCCGGTCGTCGATCGGCTCGACCCGGCCCGGCAGCGCCACCACCAGCCGTGACCGCACGACGTCCGCCGGCGCGTCGACCACCGCCGTGCACGTGTACCGGTACGGCGCGGCGGTCAGCGAGCGCGCCACGTACGTGGCCGGGTCCTCGGGCGGCTCACGCGGCGTGAAGCGGCGGCCGGTGGCCCGCGGCGCGCCCATCCGGTCCACCCGGAACGTCCGCCAGTCCTCCCGCGCCGGGTCGTAGGCCAGCAGGTACCAGCGCCGGTAGGCGGTCACCAGGCTGCGCGGCTCCACCCGCCGCTCCTGCCCGCGGTGCGTGAACGCGACCACCTCGTGGTCCCGGCACGCCGTCGCCAGCACGCCCAGCGCCGCCGGGTCGGACACCGGGCCGGCCACCGCCATGACCGCGATGGCGTCCCGCACCGCCGCGATCCGCTGCCGCAGCCTGGACGGCAGCACCTGCTCCAGCTTCGCCAACGCCCTGGTCGACGACTCCTCGATGCCCTGCACGCCCGCCGCCGTGCGCAGGCCGACGGCCACCGCCACCGCCTCGTCGTCGTCCAGCAGCAACGGCGGCAGGTTGCGGCCCGACGCGAGCCGGTAGCCGCCGGCGGCGCCGGTCGTGCCGTCGACCGGGTAGCCCAGCTCGCGCAGCCGCTCGACGTCGCGGCGCACGGTCCGGTCCGTGACGCCGAGCCGCTCGGCCAGCTCCGACCCCGTCCAGTCACGCCTGCCCTGCATCAGGGACAGCAGGCGCAGCATCCTCCCCGGCATCGTCATCACGGACACCCTATGTCCTAAAGGGCTCCTAGCGTGGTGGCCATGACGACTTACGTGCTCATCCCCGGCGCCTGCCACGGCGGGTGGTACTACGACCCGATCTCCGAACGGCTGCGGGCCGAGGGCCACCAGGTGCACGCGGTCACGTTGAGCACCGGTCGGGTCAACCTGGACGACCACGTGGCCGAGGTGCTGGACCTGGTCGAGCGGCACGACCTGCGTGACGTCGTGCTCGTCGGGCACAGCTACGGCGGCATGGTGACCACCACCGTCGCCGACCGCGTGCCCGACCGGATCGCGACCCTGGTGTACGTGGACGCGTTCGTGCCGCGTGACGGCGAGTCCGCGTACGACATCGTGCACGGGGACTGGCGCAAGTGGTACGTCGAGGGCGCGGCGGGGGACGGGTTCTCCATGGCGCCGCTGCCGATCTTCGACGAGCGCGCCACGGCGCACCCGCTGGCCACCCTGCTGCAACGGGCGTCGATCACCGGCGCCGTCGACCGGGTGACCGACCGCCGGTACCTGTTCATGGCCGACTTCCCGGACAGCCCGCTGGCCACCACGTACGAACGGTTGCGCGACGACCCGGGCTGGCACGTCGAGGCGTGGCCCGCCGGGCACAACGTGCTGCGCGACGCGCCGGAGCGGTTCCTGGAGGCGCTGAAGTCCGCAAGAAAGCAATAACAGTGTGATCCATAGACGCTCTAGCGTGGACGGATGAAGGTCCACGACATGCTCGTTGAAGAGCGGCGTCGGATGGCGGACCTCCTCGACGGGCTGGACGCGGGCCAACTGGCCACGCCCAGCCTCTCGGCGGGGTGGACCGTGCACGACATCGGCGCCCACCTGATCACGTACCTGAAGTTCGGCCAGCTCAAGCTGTACTGGGGCATCGTCTCCATGGCGGCCGACTTCGACCGGCTCAACCGGGAGCTCACCGCCAAGGCGGCCCGGATGCCCACCTCGGAGATCACCGCGCGGCTGCGCCGGTGGTCGACGTCGAAGACGACCATCCCGCGGTCGGGCTACGACCCCGTGCTGGCCGACATCCTGCTGCACGACTACGACGTCCGCCTGCCGCTGGGCATCGAGCGCGACATGCCGGAGGACCGGCTGTGGGTGGCGTTCCAGCACCTGGCGGCCAAGCCGTCGCCGGGGTACGCGATGGGCTCCCGGCTGGCGGGCCTGCGGCTGGAGGCCGTGGACACCGGCTGGGCGTCCGGCAGCGGTGCGGTGGTGCGCGGGGACGCCGAGTCGCTGGTGCTGGCGATGAGCGGCCGCGCGGTGGGGCTCGACGCGCTGGAGGGCGACGGCGTGCCGCTGCTGCGGGAACGCGTCGCCGCGCCGCCGCCGCGCGGACCGCTGGAGCGGCTGAAGACCGTGCTCAACGTCGTGGTCGACCCGCCGCCCGCGGACCGCCGTTCCCGCGACGCCGTCGGCGGTTCCTGACACCCAGGGAAAAGCGAACCGGTGGCGGGGTCCGTGGGGACCCCGCCACCGGTCATGCGGTCGGTCCGTGGTGCCGGACCGCCCGTTCTGGTCGGATCACCCCACGGTGCAGGGGTTACCGTTCACGCGGAAGTCGGTCGGCGGGGTCGTCGTGCCCGACCCCGAGGAGTTGAAGCCGACGTTGACCGAACCGCCGACCGGCACGTTGGCGTTCCACCCGACGTTCGTCGCGGACGCCGCCTGACCCGACTGGGCCCACGTGGCCGACCAGCCCTGCGTGATCTTCTGGTTGCCCGGCATGGTGAACTCCAGCTTCCACGACGTCCACGCCGACGGGCTGGTGTTCGTCACGGTGATGTTCACCGACATGCCCGTGGACCAGGTCGAGGCGCGCCAGACCACCTTGCAGTAGTTGGCCGACACGTCCGGCTTGGTCCGCACGCTCACCTGCGGCGACATGCCCGAGCGCAGGTTCGCGCCGTTCTTCGCGATGACGGCGAACTGGTAGGCCGTGTCCGGCCGCAGGCCCGTCAGCGTCGCCGTCGGCGAGGTGACCGTGGCGACGACGCGCAGCGCGTCACCCTCGACGGAGATGACGTCGTACTCCTTGACGCCGCTCTCCGGGTCGGTGGACGCCGTCCACGTCAGCTTCGTGCCCGTCGTGGTGGTGTCGGAGGCCACCGGGGTGCCCGGGGTCGACGGCGCGGTGGTGTCGACCGGCGGGGCGGTCGTGACCTTCTCCGCGGCCCAGCTGGCGATCCACGCGAACGCGGAGTTCCAGTTGACCGTGACCTCGTTCACCGAGTACGCCTCGATGTGGTCCACGAAGCACTTCTGCGCCTTGCAGCCCGTGAGCAGGCGCGCCGCGATCGGGTCCTGCAACGCGCTGTTCGGACCACCCGAGAGCGCGCCGGGCGGCGCGGTCGGCAGGGTCGGCTCCAGCTGGTTCGCCCAGTGCCGGTGGTGCACGTTCTTCACCGGCTGCTCGCCGTAGCCCGAGACGTACGAGTACGACATCGGGTTGCGGCCCAGCAGGTAGTTCAGGCCCTGGAACACGCCCGCGCGGTACTTGGCCGCGCCGGTGAAGTCGTGCGCCAGCGCGAGCACCGAGATGTTGTTCGCGACGAGGCCGTTGGAACCCCAGTCGTAGCCCTCGGTCGGGCGGTACGGCGCGGGGTAGCCCTGGGTCGACATCTGCGACAGGTGGGCGTCCGCGACCGTGGTGAACGCCGACTTGATCGCGGTGATGTCCGAGGCGGGCAGGCCGTTGGGCACGAGCGCCAGCGTGATGTCGCCCAGCGGGCCGGTGGAGCCCCAGTCGAAGCCGCGCGCCGTCAGGCTCTTGCCCTTGAAGTGCGTCGACGACGTGAGGTCGCTGCGGTAGGAGGACTCACCGGTGGTGGTGAACATCTCCGCCGCGGCCCAGTAGAACTCGTCGGTCAGCGTGGCGTCGCTGTAGGAGCCGCCGCCGGTGCCGTCGTTCGGGTCGGCGATCTTGTTCGGGTTCGCCTTCGCCGCCGCGTACGCCTTGGTGGCCGCCGCGAGCGCCTTCGCCGAGAACGCCGGGTCGATCGTCTTCCAGATGCGGGCCGCCTGCGCCGCCACCGCGGCCGTGTTCAGCGTCGCCGCCGTGCTGGTCGCGGAGAGGCGACGGGCCTGCGGGTCCTGGTGGGGGAGCAGCGGCAGGCCGGTCCAGTTCTGGTCGTGGATCTTGTGGTGCACCATGCCGTCGGGCGCCTGCATCTTCAGCAGGAACTCGACCTCCCAGCGCGCCTCGTCCAGGATGTCCGGCACCCCGTTGGCCTTCTCCGGGATGTTCAGCTTGCCGTCGCCGAGCGCGGCCGCGTCGCCGATCAGCTTCGCGCGCTCGTAGGTGTTGAGCACCTGCCACGCGGAGATGCCGCCGTTGACGACGTACTTGCCGTGGTCGCCCGCGTCGTACCAGCCGCCGCGCACGTCGAGCGTGTAGCCGCAGGTGATGGTCGCGAGGCAGGGGACGTTGTCGTCACCCTGGTTCGGCGCGACGTTGAGGTGGCCGGCGGGGCGCGCGTACTGCTCGCCCACGTACTGCGCCTCGATCGGGATGCCGCTGCGGTTGTGGTAGAAGTACGCCAGCGCGTCGTACCGCAGCTTCTTGATCTCGTCCGTCGCGATGTCGAACGGGAAGCTGGTCTCGGTGCCGACGGTCAGCGTGTAGCCGGTGCCCGCCGTGTCGAACGACGAGAAGTCGATCAGGTGCGTGGAGTCGCCGGACTCGGCGTCCAGGCCCTTCGGCGTCGTCTGGCCCGAGGCCACCGTCGTGCCCGCGGAGTTCTTCAACGCCCACGGCTGCGCGGTGGTCGCGTCCGAGGTCAGGGTCGCGTGCTTGGGCAGGCCCGGCACGTAGGCGACCTGGTTGACGTTGATCTTCTTCGCCGGGTTGGCCGGGTCGCCGCCCGGCGGCTTCACGCCGCCGATGAGGGAGACGTTGTCCACGCAGACCGTCGTGTCGGCCGCCACGGCGCCCAGGTGGAACGTCACCTGGCCATTGCCAGCGTCGGGGAAGTCCAGCGTGGAGGTGAACGTGAAGGTGAAGCGCTGCTTCGTGGTGGTCAGCGCGATGTCCTGCTTCGCGATCGTCCGGTAGGGGCTCACGCCCTCACCGGCCGCCGCAGCCGCCGGCCGGGCGACCGAGGCGTAGGCGTCGAAGGACATCGTGTAGGACTGGCCCGCCTCGAACGGAACGCCGTTCTGGCCGATCAGCGAGTCCCACGGGTTGACCGTGCCGCCGGTGACCGTGGCGCACAGCTCGCCGTTCGTGACGCGGTTCGACACGCCCGCGCTGGCCCACCACGGGTCGGCCGAGCCGCTGCTGAACGTGCCGTTGACCAGCCGTTCGTAGTCCGCCGCGTAGGCCGTTCCGGACGCTAGCGCGCCGCTCACCGCCACTAGTGCGAGGGCCGCGGTGGCCTGGCGGCGCCACCGGGGAGAAGGAAGCGATCTCATGGACTTGGGTCTCCTCCGTCTGCTCTGACGGTTGACGACGCTTCTGGGAGCGCTCCCTGGGAGCGCTCCCAGGGACTCTAGAGTGACTCGGCTTACATTCACAACCCTCGATTTGACCTCTAGTTAGCTGGAGGTCACACAGTGTGAGCGCCAACTTCGGTCGCTTTTCGGGGATGAGGTGCGCGTAATGCGTTCGACGGGGTTCGACGGGATGAGCGCTGCCGTCGTGGTGGCACGATGACGCACGTCGGGATCACGTTGCCGGGCTTCGGGACCGACGCGGTGGAGCACGCGCAGCACGCCGAGGGGCTGGGGCTGGAGTCGGTGTGGCACGGCGACCACCTGATCCCGGTGAACCCGTTCCTGGACTCGACGTTGGTGCTCGCGACGGTCGCCGCCACCACCAATCGGATCAAGCTGGGGTTCGGCGTGATGGTCCTGCCGCTTCGGCCGGTCGCCTGGGCGGCCAAGCAGGTCGCCACCCTGCAGCACCTGTCCGGGGAACGGGTGCTGCTCGGCGTCGGCACCGGCGGCGACGCGCACGGCGAGGCGGCGTGGCGCGCGGTCGACGTGCCGTTCGCGGAACGCGGCCGGCGGGCGGACGCGGCGCTGGCCGTGCTGCCGGGCCTGGTGCGGGGCGAGGCGGCGTCGGTGCACGGCGCGGACGTCGTGCTGTCGCCGGGCGCGGCGATGCCGCCGGTGCTCGTCGGCGGTGGCGGCACCGCCGCGCTGCGGCGGGCGGCGCGGTTCGGCGACCACTGGTACCCGGCGTTCGTGCCGTTCCGCGTGGTGTCGTCGGGCACGGCGCGGTTGCGGGAGCTGGCCGGGGAGCACGGGCGGCCGGTGTGCGGGGTGACGGTCGGGGTGAGCGTGGCGCTGGGCGACGTGCCCGCGTCCGTGGTGGAGCACCGGATCCGGTCGATGACCGACTACGGGCTGACCGAGGGGCAGGCGCGGGAGGTGCTCGTGACCGGGTCGGTCGAACGGGCCCGCGACCACTTCGGGCGGCTGGCGGAGGCGGGCGCGGACCGGGTGGTCGCGATGCCGTTCACCGAAGACCGGTTCCGGCAGGCCGAGCTCGTCGCACGGGCTACGGTGGCGTGATGACCGAGAGGATCTTGCGGGCCAACGGCGTCGACCTGTGCGTGGAGACCTTCGGCGCGCCGGCGGACCCGGCGGTGCTGCTCATCGCCGGCGCGACGGGGTCGATGCTGTCGTGGGCCGACGGGTTCTGCGCGCGGCTGGCGGACGGCGGGCGCTACGTCATCCGGTACGACCACCGCGACACCGGTCGGTCGCTGACCTACCCGCCGGGCGAGCCGGGCTACGGGTTCGCGGACCTGGCGGCGGACGCGGTCGGCGTGCTGGACGCCCTGGCGGTGGCGCGGGCGAACGTCGTCGGCATCTCGATGGGCGGTGGGCTCGCGCAGCTCCTCGCGCTCGACTTCGCCGACCGGGTGGCGTCGCTGACGCTGATCGCCACCAGCCCGGCGGGCCCGAACGCGCCGGGCCTGCCGCCCATGTCGCCCGCGTTGCAGGCGCACTTCGCCGCCGGCGCCCCACCCGCGCCCGAGTGGACCGACCGCGCCGCCGTGGTCGAGCACCTGGCGACGGCGGACCGGCCCTACGCCGGACCGCGTCCGGTGGACCTGGACGCGGCACGCGCGACGGCGGGGCGCGTGTTCGACCGGGCGCGGGACATCGCGTCGAGCGCCAACCACTTCCAGGCCGGCGGCGGTGAGTCGTGGCGCGCCCGGTTGGGCACGATCTCGGCGCCGACGCTGGTGGTGCACGGCGACGTGGACCCGCTGACCCCGCCGGGGCACGGCGAGGCGATGGCGCGGGAGGTGCCCGGCGCGCGGTTGCTGCTGCTGGAGGACTGCGGCCACGAGTTGCCGCCGGGTGTCTGGGACGTGGTCGTGCCGGCGATCGTGGAGCACACCGACCTGGCCGGGCCGTCACCCGAGGAGGTGGCGGCGCGGAGCCTGCGGCTCGGCTGACTCCCGCTCAGCCGCGGTCGATGATCGCGGCGTAGCCGTGGGGCACGATGCGCTCGGCCATCTGCCGGTACGCCTCCGGGTCGTCGGGCGCCCACGTGGCCAGCCCGTCGACGTAGCGGTTGGCCGCGCAGAACATCGCGGCGATCAGCACGGTGTCGTGCACCTCGATGTCCGTGGCGCCCTGCTCCTTCGCCTTGGCGATCAACTCGGCCGTCACCGCGCGCCCGCTCTCGGTCACCGCCGTCGCGATGTCCAGCAACGCCAGCATCTTCGGCGTGTGCTCGTAGTCCTCGGGCAGTTGGGCGGCGGCGAAGGCGCCGTGGGAACCCGCGCAGAACTTGCACTTGTTCAACTCGGAGACGTGCGCGGCGATCAGCTCGCGCTCGCCGCGGGACAGGTCGCTCGGGCCGCGCAGCATCACCTCGGTGAGCTCGGTGAGCGGTCGGCCCGTCTCGGGGCGGTAGTTCATCAGCCCGGCCATCCCGGGCAGGTCGTTGTGCAGCTCGATGTGCGGCATGTGATCAGTGTTCCGAGCGCTGGGCACCCTGGTCGAGCGGCGATCGGGCGAAAACAAAACACAGTTATGTTACGTGTTCGCCCGACTCGCCGCCCCGGTTCACCTGAACGGGCGGTGCGTGCCGCGTCCGAGTGCGTGTCAGGCGCAGGCGTCGCGGTCGACCTGGTAGGCCGGGGCGTTCCGCTCGGCGCGCACCGGCGTGGTGGAGATCGCTGGGGCGACACGGTGTGGGCCGGGTCGCAAGCGGAGTGCTCGACCGAGCCCTGTCCTTTGTGGATGAACGGGATAGGCGTGACCCGCTGCCCGGGCGGTGGTGCCGCCGTTCGTGTGAGCGCTCCCACGACGCGGGGCAAGAATGTGCGAGTAGTTCGCGTTCACCCTTGACTGGTGTAGACCATTTCCGGTTGAGTGGCCCCCATCACACGTCCGAGGGCGCTCGAACGGAAAAGAGTGATCTTGTGTCGAGATTCCGCGTAGTGGCGGCGATCGCCGCTTTCGTGGTCGGGGCGGCGCTGACCGTCGTGGTGGCCAACACCGCCGCCGCGGCCGCCTGTGCGTCCGCTTGGACCCCGTCGGCCGTCTACACCGGCGGCATGACGGCGTCGCACGCCGGGCACAACTGGCAGGCCAAGTGGTGGACCCAGAACGAGACCCCGGGCTCGGCCGCGGTCTGGGCCGACCAGGGCGCCTGCGGCGGTGGCACGACGCCGCCGCCCGCCTGCGACTACCCGGCGTGGGTGCAGGGCCAGTGGTACACCGCCGGCAGCATCGTGCGCTACACCGACGGCAAGTACTACATCGCCGAGCACGACAACCCGGGCTACGACCCGGTCATCAGCACCTGGTACTGGAACCCCCACAACTGCGGCTCGACCCCGACCACCACGACCACCACGCCCGCGCCGGGCGGCTTCGTGGTGAGCGAGGCGCAGTTCCGGCAGATGTTCCCGAACCGGAACCCCTTCTACACCTACGCCGGGCTCACGGCCGCGCTCGGCGCGTACCCCGGTTTCGCCAAGACCGGCTCGGACACGGTCCGCAAGCAGGAGGCGGCGGCGTTCCTGGCCAACGCCAACCACGAGACCGGCGGGCTGGTGCACATCGTCGAGCAGAACCAGGCGAACTACCCGCACTACTGCGACGCGGGCCAGCCCTACGGCTGCCCGGCCGGCCAGGCGGCCTACTACGGCCGCGGTCCCATCCAGCTCAGCTGGAACTTCAACTACAAGGCGGCGGGCGACGCGCTCGGCCTGCCGCTGCTGACCAACCCGTGGCTGGTGCAGAACGACGCCTCGGTGGCCTGGAAGACCGCCCTCTGGTACTGGAACACGCAGTCCGGTCCGGGCACGATGACCCCGCACAACGCGATGGTCAACGGCTACGGCTTCGGCGAGACGATCCGCAGCATCAACGGGTCGCTGGAGTGCGGCGGGCGCAACCCGGCGCAGGTCCAGAGCCGGGTCGACGCCTACCAGCGGTTCGTCGGCATCCTCGGCGTGCCCGCGGGCGCCAACCTGTACTGCTGAGGTGGTGACGGGGGTCGCGCGGCGGCCCCCGTCCCGCATCACCGGTCCAGGTGCGCGAGCACGGCCCACCCGAACGACCCCGGCGACTCGACCCACGGCAGGTGGCCCGCGCCGGGCAGCACGACCCGCGCCACGTCCGGCAGCGCGGCGGCCAGCGAGTCCACCGCCCACCGGGGCCGCACGTCCGCCGCGCCGTCCACGATCAGCGTCGGCACAGGCAGGTCGCGGCAGCGGGCGATCATCTCCTCCTCGTCCCGCTCGCGGGATTCCGCGTTCAACGCGGCGTTGGCCTCCTCGTTCACGCCGAACCACGGCGTGGCCAACTCCTCGGCCCGCTGCCGCGCCGTGGCCGGGTCGGCGAAGTCCGCCGTCCACCGGCGGACCGCCGCGTCACGCCCGACCTGGCCCGGGACGTCCGGCCCGAGCCGTTCGGCGAGGTTGCGCCGGTACTCCTCGCGCCACCGCCGGCCCAACCCGGTGCCGGAGACGTAGACCAGCGACGAGACCCGGTCGGGGTGGGCCAGCGCGTAGTGCAGCGCCACGTCCGCGCCCCAGGAGTGGCCGAGCAGGGCCATCTTCGACAGTCCGAAGTGGACTCGGACGGCGTCGAGGTCGGCGAGCGTCCGGGCTGTCGAGTACGGCCCCTCGCGCTCGGACCGGCCACCGCCGCGCTGGTCCCAGCGGATCACCCGCACCCGGTCGGCCAGCAGGGCGGCGAGCCCGTCGAGCACGTCCCACAGCCCGGGGCCGCCGTGGCACAGCACGAGCGGCTCGCCTCGCCCCCAGTCGCCTCGCCCCGAGTCGGCACGCCCCGAGTCGACAGCCCACAACACGCGGCCGTCGTCCGCGATGACCTTGTGCTCCTCCATGCAGCCCAGTGTCAGCCAACCAGGCGTCGGATCACACTGATCGGACCAATTGAGTCGATGTCGGCGATCTTCACCGGCACGCCCTCGGTCGACGCGTGCACCGCGCGCACGCCGTCCACGGCCATCGCCACGTGCGACTGACCGGCGTAGTAGATGATCAGGTCACCCGCCCGGACCTGCGCCCTCGTCACCGCCCTGCCCGCCGTGGCCTGCACGTAGGTGGTGCGCCCGATCGTCACGCCCGCCTCGCGGTAGGCGGCCTGCGTGAGGCTGGAGCAGTCCCACGCGTCGGGTCCGTTGGCGCCGAACACGTACCGCTCGCCGCGCTGGGCGAGGGCGAAGTCCAGCGCCACGCCGGCGGCTCCCGGCGGGACGGCGACGTCCGAGGTGTCGCCGGGAGCCGCGAGCACCGCCTTGTCGGCCGCGCTGAGCGACCGGTACTGCGCCCGCGCGTCCGCGACCTGCCGGTCCACCGCCGTCTTGCGGCCCGCGAGGTCGGCGACCAGTCGTTCCGCCTCGCCGGCCGCGGTGGCCGCGCGTCGCTGCGCGTCCTGCGCGCCGGCCGTGGCCCGTTCGGCGTCGTCGACGGCGGCCGACAGCCGGCCCAGCGCCTCCTCGTTGTCCGCGGCGAGCACGCCGAGCGCGCTCATCCGGTTCAGGAAGTCCTGCTGCGAGTCGCTGATCAGCAGCGCGGACAGCCCGGTGAACCGCGCGCCCTCGAACGACGCCTCGGTGAGCAGGTCGACCTGCCCGCGCACGGCCTCCTGGTCGGCTCTCGCCCGGTCGCCGAGCCGCGTGGAGTCGGCGAGGTCGGCGTTGGCGCGGTCCAGTTCGCCCTGCTTGGCCTTGAGGTCGTCCTGGGCCTTCAGGTGCTCCTCGTGCAGCCGTTCGGCCTCGCGCGACAGCTCCTCGTACGTCGCCAGCGCGTCCGACGCGTTCGGCTGCGCGAGGGCGGGCGCCGGCACGGTCAGCGCCGCGACGACGGCCGCGGCCAACGCGGTGGCGCGCCTACCCGGATGTGCGTTCACAGTCAGGGCTACGGGTGGCTGGACCAGTCGGTTCAGATCCTTGACCCGGATGACGTTCACGATTATGGTCTAGACCACATCGCGGGGTGTGACGCACCGTTCCCGGTTCGTCACCGTCGCGTGTTCCGGCCGCCGCGGAAATGGACCCTGCCTTGGAGACCCCCTCCGGGTCTCCTCCGAAGGAGCTGGACACATGAGCCTGAAACGCAAGCTCGCGGTGGCACTGGCCGCCGTGGGCATCACCCCGTTCTTCGTCGTGATGTCGGCGGGAACGGCGAGCGCGCACGGCTACATCTCGTCGCCGCCCAGCAGGCAAGCGATGTGCGCGCAGGGCCGGATCTCCAACTGCGGCCCCATCGTCTACGAACCGCAGAGCGTGGAAGGTCCGAAGGGCCAGCGCAACTGCCACGCCGGGTTGAGCCAGTTCGCCCAGCTCAACGACGACAGCCGGCCCTGGCCCACCACCCAGGTGGGCAACAGCGTGACGTTCAACTGGACGCTCACCGCCCGGCACGCCACCAGCACGTGGGAGTACTACGTCGGCGGCACCCGGATCGCCGAGTTCAACGACGGCGGCAGGCAGCCCGCGGCCACCGTGACGCACAACGTGAGCCTCGGCGGTCGCACCGGCCGGATCAAGCTGCTGGCCATCTGGAACATCGCCGACACGCCCATGGCGTTCTACTCGTGCGTCGACCTCCAGGTCGGCTCCGGTGGCGGCACGCCGACCACCACGACCACGCCGACCACGACCACGCGGCCGACGACGACCACGACGCAACCCCCCGCGGGCGGCACGTGGGCGGCCAACACCGCCTACTCGGTCGGTTCGCAGGTGACGTACGGCGGGGTGGGCTACCGCTGCATCCAGGCCCACACGTCCCTCGTGGGCTGGGAGCCGCCGAACACCGCGTCCCTGTGGCAGCGGCTCTGAACCCCTGACGCGGAGCCGATGTGACCGCAGCCCGTCCGCGCCGACCCTGTGACGGCGCGGGCGGGCCGTCCGGCGAAGGAGACGACCTTGCGACGCCTCGCAGCCCTGGTGGCCGGTGTGCTCGTGCTGGCCGGTTGCGGCTCCACCCCCGCGGCGGCCCCGGCCCCCGCTCCGACCGTGGTGGAGAGCAACGAGTTCAACGAGACCGACGTGATGTTCCTGCAGATGTCCGTGCCGCACCACAAGGCCGGGCTGGAGATCGTGCGGCTGGCCGAGGACGGCCCCGTGCGCGCGGAGGTGAAGACCCTGGCCGCGGCCATCGAGGTCACCCAGCTGTCCGAAGTGGACTCGATGACCCAGTGGCTGGCGGACTGGAAGCAGCCCGAGACGGCGGGCCAGGACCCGCAGCTGCACGCCGGGCACGGCGGTGACCACTCGACCAGCCCGGAGGCCATCGCCGAAGTGGCCGCGACCGGTTCCGCCGACTTCGAGAAGGCGTTCCTGAACCTGCTCATCGGCCACCAGCACAACGCGGTGGCGATGGCGAAGCTGGAGAAGGAGGGCGGCGTCAACCCGCAGGCGAAGGAGCTGGCGGAGCGGATCTTCCACTCCCGCACCGCGCAGATCGCGCAGATGCTCGGCTACCTCGGCTAGGGCCGTGACCGGCGCCCTTCGCCGCGGCGGACCGTCCGACGGAGGCCGCCGGTCGCGGCTCTAGCTTGAGTTTTAACCTGTTCGGCGTGGTCGTGGAGTGGTCGACTTCGTCTTCCTGCGCTGCTTCGGTTTCTGGCCGTTCGTGCTGGTGAGGGTGTGGACGTCGTGTCGTGGTGCTGGTGTGGCGTTGGGCACTCCGGCCGGGCGTCCGGGACCCGGTCGGGAGGGTTTCGGGACACGTGCCGGGCAGGCGATGCGTGGGCGTAGGTGCCGAAACCCTCGTCGGAGGCGGGCCGGGGACAACCGTTCGGGTGGAAGGGTTCTTTCCCAGGGACGCCGTAGGTCGACGGCCGACCGGCGGGCCAGGCGGAGTTGGGTGTAGGCGGCCAGCAGCAGCCAGGTCCACCGGTCGGCCTGTTCGGGCGAGCGGAGTTTCGGGGTGGTCCAGCCCAGGGTCTGTTTGAGCATGCGGAAGGTGTGCTCGATGTCGAACCGGCGCAGGAACGCCTGCCAGGCCAGGTCCACCGCCGCCGGGTCGGGACCGGTGCGGGAGTGCCACAGCCACACCGGTTTCGGAACCGCTCCCGATGGCAGGCGGTGGACCTGCAGGCGGATCACGGTGCCTTCCAGGATCGGCAGCTTCCCGGCGTGGGCGGCCCAGGCGACGCGGTGGGTCAGTCTCGGGTGCAGGCGATCCCACGCCCGTGCGTGGGCCGGGCCGTAGAGGCGGGTCTCGGTGCGGGTCTCGACATCCGGATCGCCCCAGGTGTCCGGGTCGCCGAAGGCGAACTCGCCGCCGTGGCGGCGCGGCCGGCCCATGGTGCCGGGCGGGTGCGGCGGCGCGGGTCGGCGCAGGACCCGGTCCGAGCGCATCCGCGCCACCACGGTCACCGGCAGGTCGGCCAGCACGTGGGCCAGACGCGGCCCGTCGTAGCCGGCGTCCGCAACCAGCATGATGTCGGGATCGCCGGGCCGCCAGTGCCCCGCGACGATCAGCCGGTCCACCACGCCACGGACCTGGGCGGCGGTCACGGTCGCGGCGTCGTCGCCGGGTGCGAGCCGCACCGCGTCCAACGGCGCGGTCCAGGAACCACGACCGGTCTCCAACGCCACGACCACCGAGTAGGGCCAACCGGGCACCATCATGTGCTGGTCCTTGCCACGCCCGTAGGTGTGGCACAGGATCCGCTGCCTGCCGGTGTGTGCCTCCGGGCGCAGCCAACCGGTGACGTCCACCGCCAACACCACCCGGCCGTCCGCCGCCCGCGGGATCGACACCGCGCTCAACGCGGTCCGCAACCGCGCGACGTCGATCCCGCCGCGCGCCAGTGCGGCATAGCCGCTGCCATGCCCGCGCCGATGCTCGCCCACCAGCGACAACTCCGCGATCGACCGCACCGGCCCATCGGCGCACAACACCGCGTCACCCAGCTCGAACAACGCATCCGCCCGCCGGGTCAGGCACTGGTAGAACTCCCGCCGGAACCCGGACAACTCCCCGTCGACACGCCCGTCACCGGCGTAAGGCACACTGATCACCGCAGCCCTCTGGTCGATCTTCCAACTGTCGCAAGAAGGAATGATCAACCAGAGGGCCGCACCCATGATCAACAGGGGTAGGCCGCCACCACCCGAAGGTTGAAACTCAAGCTAGCGCCTGTTTCACAAGTCTCGTTCGATGAGAGTCGCGCCTGAGGTGGTTCCCGGCGGTGCGGCCGAATGGGCCGCATACCGCTGTTGTATG
>NZ_JBFAMT010000062.1:0-51355 GCF_040656635.1 Actinosynnema sp. NPDC049800
AAAGCGTCCGCCAAGCCTGCCCGGCTTCGACCAGCCTATGGCACCCGAACCCATGTCAAATCGGGCCTCGGTGGGGCGGTTCCGGGTCCGTTGTGCGGCGGTAGGGGCAAGTGGACTCGGTGGACGCGCTGCGGGGCCGTTGTGGGCGGGTGGGTGTGGTGGACCGGTGGAGATGCTGCGGGCCCGTTGTGAGCTGGTGGGGTGTGGTGGACCGGTGGAGGCTCCCCTAGTCACCCCTAACTGTTCGAATGTCCTAGAGACCGGGGCGGTAATGGTTGCTGTGGCCCTCGGGCGGCCGAATACTTCGGGGCGAAGCGAGCGGACGACAGGTTTCTTCCCGAACGAAATGGGGATGGTCATGCGATTTGGGCTCCTGTATCACCACCAGCTTCCCCGGCCTTGGGCCGAGGACAGCGAAGAGCGGATGCTCAACGAGTCGCTGGACCAAATCGTGCTGGCCGACCGGCTCGGTTTCGACTACGCCTGGGAAACCGAGCACCACTTCATGGACGAGTACTCCCACTCGTCCGCTCCCGAGGTGTTCCTGGCCGCCGCCGCCGCGCGCACCGAACGGATCCGGCTCGCGCACGGCATCGTGTCGCTCCCGCCCGGCGTCAACCACCCCGTCCGGGTGGCCGAACGCCTGGCCACGTTGGACCTCATCTCCGGCGGCCGGGTCGACTTCGGCACCGGGCAGGGCAGCACGCAGCTGGAGCTGGAAGCGTTCGGCGTCAACCGCGAGACCAAGCGCGAGCAGTGGGAGGAAGCCGTCGAGGTCATCACCCGCCTGCTCACCGAGACGCCGTTCACCGGGCACAACGGCCGGTTCCTCGACCTGCCGCCGCGCAACGTCCTGCCCAAGCCCAAGCAGAAGCCGCACCCCCCGATGTGGGTGGCGTGCAGCAGCCCGCAGACCGTGGAGACCGCGGCCCGCAACGGCATGGGCGCGTTGTCGTTCGCCTTCATCTCCCCCGAGCAGGCCAAGGAACGGGTCGACGCCTACTACGAGACGCTGGCCTCCGACGAGTGCCTGCCGATGGGCTTCTCGGTGAACCCGAACTTCGCGCTGGTGCTGCCGTTCATGTGCCATCAGGACGAAGAGGTGGCCCTCGACCGCGGTCTGGACGGCGCCTACTTCTTCGCCTACTCGTTCATGCACTACTACGTGAACGGCAAGCACCGCCCCGGTGTCACCGACGTGACGGCGGACTTCGAGCGGATGCGCCACCAGTTGGGGTTCGTGCGCGACCTGGGCGACGCCGCGCTCGCCTCGATGGACCCGAAGACCCGCGCCGAACGCGCCGCCCTGCGCCGCGGCATCGGCACGCCCGAGCAACTGGCCGACGTCATCCGAGCCTACGAGGACGCGGGCGTCGACCAAATCATCTTCCAGGCGCAGATCGGGGCCAACAAGCACGAGCACGTGTGCGAGGCCTTGGAGCTGTTCGCCGCCGAGGTCATGCCCGAGTTCGCGGCACGTCGCGAAGAGCGCGACGCGGCGAAGCAGCGCCGACTCGAAGTGCCGATCAAGGAGGCACTGGCACGCAAGCCGCAACGGTCAGTCGACGTGTCCGACTACGTGACGAAGGCCGAACGCCCCGAGCTCGCTCCCCGACGCTGACCCCACCGCCACAAACCACGGGCCACAAACCACCGCCCGGGCCACGAACCACCGCCCGGGCCACGAACCACCGCCCGGGCCACGAACCACCGCCCACTGGCCACTTCCCAATCCACAACGGACCCGCAGCGCACCGCAGAGGCCCGATTTGACATGGGTTCGGGTGCTTTAGGCTGGTCGAAGCCGGCAGGCCTGGCGGGACGCTTTTCCCCGCCGGGCCTGCCGGCTTTGGCCTGCCTGGAGTGCCCGTAAGGGCCCCATGTCAAATCGAGCCGGACCGAACCCGGGCCGCTCCGTCAAATCGAGCCTGACCCGAGCCGCCCTCACCCACCGAGCCGCCCGAACCCACCGAACCGCCGGTCAACCGCTGAGTTCCCGGTCCAGGATGTCGAACAGCTCATCGGCCGTGGCGTCGTCGAGGCTCGCGGGAGCCTCCTCCACTGGCGGGGCCAGTTCGTCACGCAGGTGCCTGGCCAAGGCGATCGGCGTCGGCTGGTCGAAGATCAGGGTCGGCGGCAGGCGGTGGCCGGTGGCCTCGGCCAGCCGGTTGCGCAGCTCCAACGCGGTGAGCGAGTCGAAACCGAGGTCGAGGAAGCCGCTCGCGGCGGCGACCGCGGCGGTCCGCTCGTGCCCCAGCACGGCGGCCGCGTGGGTGCGAACGAGGTCGAGCAGCACCCGTTCCCGCTCGACGTCGGTCAGCCCGGCCAGTTTCGCGACCAGCGCCGCACCACCGACCGCGACCGGCTCGCGGCGGGCCGGACGACGTGCCAGGTCGCGCAGCACCGCGGGCACCTCGTCGGTGCGGCGGCGCAACGCCGAGACGTCCACCGCCAACGCCACGGATCTCGCCCGGTCCGCGCCCACCGACGCGTCCAGCAGCGCGAGCCCTTCCTCCACCGGCAACGGCGGCAGGCCTTGCCGTCGCATCCGCTCCAGGTCCGCCTCGGCCAGGTCACCGCTCAGCCCGGTGTCCACGGCCCACAGTCCGAAAGCGACGGACGTGGCGGGCAACCCGGCCGCCCGGCGGTGCTCGGCGAGGGCGTCCAGGAACACGTTGGACGCCGCGTACCCCGCCTGTCCGGACGCCAGCACGAGACCACCGGCGGACGAGAACAGCACGAACGCCGCCACGTCACCCGCCAGCTCGTGCAGGTGCCACGCCGCGTCGGCCTTGGCCCGCAACGTGCGGTCCACCTGCTCGTCCGTGATCGCACCCACCAAAGCGTTCTCGGCAACACCCGCGGCGTGCACGACGGCGGCAGGCGGGTGGTCGGCCAGCAACGCCGCCAACGCGGCCCGGTCCGACACGTCGCACGCCTCGATCGACACCTCGGCGCCCAGCCGGACGAGGTCGGCCCGCAACGCCTCCGCACCCGGCGCCGCCGCACCCCGCCTGCTGGTCAGCAACAGCCGCCGCACGCCGTGCTCGGCCACCAAGTACCGGGCGACGAGCGCGCCCAGGCCACCGGTGCCACCGGTGATCAGCACGGTGCCGTCCACGGGCCACCGCACGGCCGAACCGGTCGTCTGGACGAGGCGGGGCACCAGGACGTCGTCGCCCCGCAAGGCGATCTCCGGCTCACCGGTCGCCACGGCCGCCGCGAGCGGCGCGTCGGCACGGTCGACGTCCACCACCGTGAACCGGCCGGGGTGCTCGGCCTGCGCGGCGCGCACCACGCCCCACACCGGAGCCTGGCGCACGTCCACCGACGCGCCCTCGGCCGTCGCGACCGCACCGCGGGTCACCACCACCAGCCTGCCCGGACGGTCGTCCGCGACCCAGGACCGGATGGCGGCGAGCACGTCGCCCACGGCCGCGCGCACGGCGTCGGGCACGGCCACCGCGTCCGGCACCACGCACTCGTGCACCGCAAAGGGCTCGCCGACCTCGCCAGGGGACGTGTTCCGCCACTCGACGCCGAACAGCGAGCCGCCGAACTCCCGCGCCGCCGGCCGGGACAGCAGGGCGGCCACCGACAGCACCGGCCGGCCCGCCGCGTCGGCCGCGTCGACCGCCACCAGGTCGTCGGCCTGCCTCCGCAACCGAACGCGCAGCTCGGTGGCCCCGTGGACGTGCGGCGTCACGCCGGTCCACGTGAACGGCAGGAGCGTGTCGCCGGTGTCGCGCAGCACGTCGGCGTGCAGGGCCGCGTCGAGCAGGGCGGGGTGCACCACGAACCCGGCGCCGCGCTGCACCTGCTCCGGCAACGCCACGTCGGCGAACACCTCGTCGCCGAGTCGCCACGCGGCCCGCAGGCCCTGGAACGCCGGGCCGTAGTCGTACCCGCGCTCGGCCATCCGCTCGTACGCGTCGGCCACCTCGACCGGGGTGGCGCCGGCGGGCGGCCACTCGGCGGGCGGTTCCCAGGCGGACCGGGCGTCGGAGGCGGTGAGCACGCCGTCCGCGTGCGAGGTCCACGACGCGTCGGCGTCACCGGCGGGACGCGAGTACACGCGGACGCGGCGGTGGCCGTCCTCGTGCGGCGGGTCCACGACCACCTGGAGCGCGAACGTGCCGGTGAGCACGAGCGGCGCGGTCAGGACCAGTTCCTCCAGCGCGTCGCACCCGACGTGGCCGCCCGCGCTCAGCGCCAGCTCCACGAACGCCGTGCCGGGCAGCAGCACGCGGCCGTTGATGGCGTGGTCGGCGAGCCACTGGTGGCCGCGCGGGTCGAGGCGACCGGTCAGCACGACGCCGTCGTCGGCCAAGGGCACGACGGCCGACAGCAACGGGTGCCCGGCGCTGAGCTGCCCGTGCACCCGCGCGTCGGAGTCCTGCCCGACCTCGGCCTGCGACCAGAAGCGGCGGCGCTGGAAGGCGTAGGTGGGCAGCGGGACGCGGCGGGCGCCGCTGTCGGCGAAGAACGCGGCCCAGTCGGGGGCGGCGCCGCGGGCAACGGCGGCGGCCAACGCGGCGAGCACACCGCGCGGCCCGTCGTGGCCCCGGCGCGCGGCGGCCCGGAACACCACCTCGGGGTCCGCCAGGGACTCCTCCCCCAGCGCGGACAGGACCGTGTCCGGGCCGAGCTCCACGAACGTCCGCACGCCGTCGGCGGCCATCGCGCGCACCGCGTCGTCGAAGCGCACGGCGTCGCGCACGTGCCGGACCCAGTGCTCCGGCGAGCACAGCACGTCCGCGCCCGCTTTCTCACCGGTCGTCATGGACACCACCGGCAACGTCGGCGGGTGGTAGGTCAGGCCGGCCGCGACCTCCCGGAACCGGGCGAGCACCGGCGCCATCAACGGCGAGTGGAACGCGTGCGAGACCCGCAGGCGCTTGGCCCGGGGGAACCGGGAGGCCAGCTCCAGCACGGCGGCCTCGACGCCGGAGAGCACCACCGCGTCGGGACCGTTGACCGCGGCGATGTCCACCTCGTCGGTCAGCAGCGGGCGCACGTCGTGCTCGCTCGCCCGCACCGCGACCATCGCGCCGCCCTCGGGCAGTTCCCGCATGAGCCGGCCGCGTGCGGAGACCAGAGTGGATGCGTCCTCAAGGGACAGCACACCGGCGACGTGCGCGGCGGCCAGCTCGCCGATCGAGTGGCCGGCGACCGCGCTCGGCCGCACGCCCCACGACTCGACCAGCCGGTACAGCGCGACCTCGAACGCGAACAGCGCGGGCTGCGCGAAGTCCGTGCGGTCCAGCAGCGCGGCGTCCTCGCCCCACACCACCTCGCGCAGGGGTCGGTCCAGGTGCGGGTCGAGCGCGGCGAGCACCGCGTCGAACGCGGCGGCGAACGCCGGGAACGCCGCGTGCAGGTCACGGCCCATGCCGAGCCGCTGCGCGCCCTGGCCGGTGAACAGCACCGCCGGGGCGCGGTGGCGGCCGCTGTCCACGACGGCGTCCGGGTGGGGTTGCCCGGCCACGACCGCGGCCAGCGCCGTGCGGGCCTCGTCGAGGTCCGCGGCGAGCACCACCGCGCGGTGGTCGAACGACGTGCGCGTCGTCGCCTGGGAGAACGCCAGGTCGACCACGCGGGCGGACGGCCGGGCGTCGATCCGGGACAGCAGGGCGGCGGCCTGCCCGCGCAGCGCTTCCGGCGTCTTCGCGGACACGACCAGCGGCCACACCGCGCGCGGCGGCTCCACGGCGACGTCGGCGACGTCCTCGGCGGGCGCCTGCTCCAGGATCACGTGCGCGTTGGTGCCGCTCATGCCGAACGACGACACGCCGGCCCGGCGCGTGCCACCGTGCTCGGGCCACGGCCGCGCCTCGGTCAGCAGCTCGACGGCGCCCGCGGACCAGTCCACGTGCGGCGTCGGCTCGTCGACGTGCAGCGTGCGCGGCAGGACGCCGTGCCGCATCGCCTGGACCACCTTGATCACGCCGCCGACGCCCGCGGCGGCCTGGGTGTGCCCCAGGTTCGACTTGATCGAGCCGAGCCACAGGGGCGCGCGGTCGGCGGGCCGGTCCCGGCCGTAGGTGGCCAGCAGCGCCTGCGCCTCGATCGGGTCGCCCAGCACGGTCCCGGTGCCGTGCGCCTCGACCACGTCCACGTCGGCCAGGGCAAGGCCGGCCGCCGCGACCGCCTGCTTGATCACCCGCTGCTGCGCCGGGCCGTTCGGCGTGGTCAGCCCGCTGGACGCGCCGTCGGAGTTGACCGCACTGCCGCGCACCACCGCGAGCACCGGGTGGCCGTTGCGCCGCGCGTCGGACAGCCGCTCCAGCAGCAGCACGCCGACGCCCTCCGAGCAGCCGGTGCCGTCGGCGGCGGAGGAGAACGACTTGCACCGACCGTCGCGGGCCAGGCCGCGCTGGACGTTGAAGTAGACGAACATGTCCGGGGTCGCCATCACCGTGACCCCGCCGGCGAGCGCGAGCCCGCACTCCCCCGACCGCAGCGCCTGCACCGCCGAGTGCAGCGCCACCAGGGACGAGGAGCAGGCGGTGTCGACCGTGACGGCGGGGCCCTCGAGCCCGAGCGAGAACGCGACCCGCCCGGTGACCAGGCTGCCGTCGCTCGTGCCGAAGCCGTAGTCGTGGTACATCACGCCGGCGAACACGCCCGTGCGGCTGCCCCGCAGGGAGCGCGGGTCGATGCCCGCGCTCTCGATCGCCTCCCACGACGTCTCCAGCAGCAGCCGCTGCTGCGGGTCCATGCCGATCGCCTCGCGCGGGCTGATGCCGAAGAAGTCCGCGTCGAAGTCGGCGGCGTCGTGCAGGAAACCGCCCTCCCGCGCGATGCTGCGGCCCGGTGCGCCCGGCTCCGGGTCGTACAGGCCGTCCAGGTCCCACCCGCGGTCGGTGGGGAACCCGGTCACCCCGTCCCGGCCCTCGTCGACCAGGCGCCACAGCTCGTCCGGGGACGTCACGCCGCCCGGGTAGCGGCACGCCATGCCGACCACGGCGATCGGCTCGGTGGCCGCCGCCGTGAGCCGCGCGTTCTGCTGTCGCAGGCGCTCGTTGTCCAGCATGGACTTGCGCAGCGCCTCGACGATCCGCTCAACCGATGTGTCCACTGAGGACAGCCTCACTCTCAGTCGTCGTCGCTCGCGGCGAGCGCGGCGCGCACCAGGTCGTCCACGTCCAGGTTCTTGATCAAATCGCTCTGGTCGGTCGGCCCGTCCGACGCGGCTAGGCCGTCCGCAGCGGGTGGCGCGTCCGGCGTCCCGGCCAGCGCGAGGATCACGTCGAGCAGACCCGCGGCGCGCAGCGCGTCGACCGGGACCGACGTGAGGGCACGGCGGACCGCCTCGTCGTCGGGCGCCGCCGGTGCGGGCGCCGCCGGGACGGGCGCGGCCGTCGGCGCGGGCGTCACGGCCGGGATCAGGTCCGACACCTCTTCGAACAGGTAACCGGCCAGCGCGCTCGGGTTCGGGTAGTCGAACATGAGCGTGGCGGGCAACCGCATGCCGGTCGCGGTCTGGAGCCGGTTGCGCAGTTCGATGGCGGCCAGGGAGTCCAGGCCCATCTCGGTGAAGCCCCGGTCGACGTCGATCGCCTCCGGCTCGTCGTGCCGGACGGCCGCGACGTGCGTGCGGACGAGGTCGAGCAGCACGCGCTCGCGTTCGTCGTCGGGCAGGCCGGCCAACCGCTGTTCCAGCGACACGGGGGCGGGCTTGGCGGCCGGCGCGGCCCTGCGGTCCGCCGCCGCGACCCGGGTCGGGGTCGTGCGCCTGGCGACCTCGCGCAGCATCGCCGGGACCGGGGCGGACGACGCGGCCAGCGCCGCCGCGTCGACGCGCAGGGGCACGAGCACCGGCTGGTCCAGCGCCACGGCCTCGTCGAACAGCACGAGCCCCTCGGCCGACGACATCGGCGGCAGGCCGAGCGCCGCCAGCCGCTGCTCCTCCGCGCCCGCGTCCACGGCGCCGCCGCCCAGGCCGGTCACCGTGGTCCACAGGCCGAACGCGAGCGCGGTGGCCGGCAGCCCTTCGGCGCGCCGGCGCTGCGCGAGCGCGTCCACGAACCGGTTCGCCGCGGCGTAGTTCGCCTGACCCGTGCCCAGCACCAGCCCGGACACCGACGAGAACAGCACGAACGCGGTCAGGTCGGCGTCACGGGTCAGCTCGTGCAGGTGCCAGCCGCCGTCGACCTTGGGTCGCAGCACCCGGTCCAGCCGGTCCGCGTCCAGCGAGCCGACCAACGCGTTGTCCATGACGCCCGCCGCGTGCACGACACCGCGCAACGGGTGCTCGGCGGGCACGGCGGCCAGCAGGTCGGCCAGCGCCGCGCGGTCGGCCACGTCGCACGCGGCCACCTCGACCCGGGCGCCCAGCTCCGCCAGTTCGGCGACCAGCGCCGCCGCGGCGGGCGCGGTCGCGCCGCTGCGGCTGGTGAGCAGCAGGTGCCGGACACCGTGCACGGACACCAGGTGGCGGGCCACCAGCGCGCCGAGGCCGCTCGTGCCGCCGGTCACCAGCACGGTGCCGTCGGCGTCCCACGGCGCCGACCGCTCCGGGTCGGACGTGGACACCTCGGCGAGCCGCGGCACGCGCACGTCGCTGCCCCGCACGGACAGCTCCGGCTCGTCCAGCGCGACCAGCGCCGGCGTGATCCGCCCGTCGAGCACGTCGACCAGCACGAACCGGCCGGGGTGCTCCTGCTGCGCCGCGCGCACCAGACCGTGCACGGCGGCCTGCGCCGGGTCCACGTCGTCGGTGTCGACCCCGCCGCGCGTCACCACCACCAGCCGCGACCGGTCGAACCGCCCGTCGGCGAGCCAGCGCTTGAGCAGGTCCACCACGTCGGACAGCACGCGCCGCGTGGAGCCGGGCACGTCGCCGTCACCCGACGGGCACCCGAACCACACGACCTCCGGCCCGGTCGCGGCGAGCGCGTCCAGGTCGTCGAACGCGGGCACGCCCGGCAGGTCCACGTCACCGAGCACCGCCCACCGACCGGCCGGCGCGTCACCCGCCGCGCCGAGCGGCAGCGAGACCCAGCCGAGCCGGAACATCGACTCGCGCGGCCGGGTGCCGGTGGAGGCGGCGGCGGCAGCGGCGACGCGGTCCGGCGTCACCGCGCGGACCACCAGGGACCGCACGGTCGCCACCGGGTTGCCGGTGGTGTCGGCGAGTTCCAGGCGCACGGCGTCGGAGCCGACGCCCGCGTCGGAGTCGACCCAGTTGATCCGCACCCGCAGGTGCGCGATGCCCCCGGTGTGCACGGTGACGCCGGTCCACGCGAACGGCAGCTGCGACGCGCCGACGTCCTGCGGCTTGCGCCCGCCCAGGAAGTCGGTGGCGCTCAGCGCGGCGTCGAGCAGCGAGGGGTGCAGCCGGAACCGGGCGGCCTCGGTGCGCGCGTCCTCGGGGAGCGCGACCTCGGCGAAGATCTCCCGGTCGCGCCGCCAGACCCGCTTGAGCCCGCGGAACATCGGCCCGTAGTGGTAGCCCTGGCTGGTGAGGTAGTCGTAGACGTCGGAGATGTCGACGACCTCGGCGCCGGCGGGCGGCCACTCGCGGTGGCCGACGTCGAACTCCTCGGGGGTCGGGTGCTCCTGCGTGAGTCCGGCCAGCACCCCGGAGGCGTGACGGGTCCAGCGCACGTGCGGCGGCGCGTCCTCGACCCGCGAGTACACCGCGAACGACCGGCGCCCGCCCGCGTCCGCCTGCTCCACCACCACCTGCACGGCGGTGCCGCCGGTCGGCGGCAGCGGCATCAGCGCCTCGATGGTCAGCTCCTCGACCACCGGGCAGCCGACCTCCTCGCCCGCGCGCACGGCCAGTTCCACGTACCCGGTGCCGGGCAGCAGCACGGTGCCGAGGACGTCGTGGTCGGCGAGCCAGGCGTGGGTGTCCAGCGCCAGCCGCCCGGTGAGCGTGACGCCACCGGACTCGGGCGCCACCACGACCGCGGTGAGCAGCGGGTGGTCGGCGTCCACCTGGCCGGCGCCGGTGACGCCGGTGTTCGCGGGTGCCATGTCGAGCCAGAACCTCCGTCGCTCGAACGCGTACGTGGGCAGGTCGGTGCGCCGCGCGCCGCGCCCGGCGAAGTAGGCCGACCAGTCGGGGCCGCCCGCCGTGACGTGGAGCCCGGCCAGCGCGGTGAGCAGGGCCTCGGGTTCGGGCCGGTCCTTGCGGACGGCGGGCGCCAGCACGGCGGGCGCGTCGTCCAGGCAGGCGTCGGCCAGCGCGGTGAGCACGCCGGCCGGACCCAGCTCCAGGAACCGGGTGACGCCGGCGTCGGCGAGCGTGCGCACCCCGTCGGCGAACCGCACGGCCTCGCGGATGTGCCGCACCCAGTAGTCGGGCGAGGCCAGGTCGGCGGCGGTGGCGAACCCGCCGGTCAGGTTGGACACCACGCGCAGCCGCGGCGTGCCGTAGTCGAGACCGGCGGCGACCTCCCGGAACCGCGCCAGCACCGGTTCCATCAGCGGCGAGTGGAAGGCGTGGGACACGCGCAGCTCCGTGCCGCGGAAGTGGGCGGCGACGGCCCGGACCTCGTCGGCGACGCCCGAGATCACCACGGACTCGGGGCCGTTCAGGGCGGCGATGCCGACGCCCGCGGTGAGCAGCGGCACGACCTGGTCCTCGGTCGCGCGCACCGCGGCCATCGCACCACCGGCGGGTAGCGCCTGCATGAGCCGGCCGCGGGCGGCGACCAGCGCGCAGGCGTCGGCCAACGACAGCACGCCCGAGACGTGCGCGGCGACCAGTTCGCCGATGGAGTGGCCGAGCAGCACGTCCGGCGTGACGCCCAGCGACTCGACCAGCCGGAACAGGGCGACCTCGAACGCGAACAGGCCGGTCTGGGTGTAGAGCGTGCGGTCGAGGTCGGTGCTGCTCTCGTCGAACATCAGGTCGCGCAGCGAGAGGCCGAGCAGCGGGTCGAGGTGCGCGCACACCTCGTCCAGCGCGTAGGCGAACACCGGGTGCGCCTCGTACAGCTCGCGGCCCATGCCGGCGCGTTGGGCGCCCTGCCCGGAGAACAGGAACGCGGTGAGGCCGTCGCTCGCGGCTGCCCCGGTGACGACCGCCCCGGTGACGACCGCGCCGGTGGCGACCGCGCCGGCGGACAGGTCGGCGAGGTCGCGCAGCACGTCGTCCCGGTTCGCGCCGAGCACGACCGCGCGGTGCTTCAACGCCGCCCGCCCGGTGGCCAGGGAGTAGCCGAGGTCGAGCAGGCTGGCGTCGGGGTCGGCCGCCAAGCGCGCCCTCAACCTGGCCGCCTGCTCGGGCAACCGGTTCTCGGCCGCGGCCGAGAGCACCAACGGCACGAGGCCGGCGTCGGGTTCCTGCCGGCCGGAGGCCTCCTCGGCCACCGGCTCGTCCGGCGCCTGTTCGAGGATCACGTGCGCGTTGGTGCCGCTGAGCCCGAAGGACGACACGGCGGCGCGGCGCGGACGTCCCGCGTCGACCCACTCCACCGGCTCGGTCAGCAGCCGCACGTCGCCCTCGGTCCAGTCGACCTGCGGCGACGGCTCGTCCACGTGCAGGGTCCGGGGCAGCACGCCCCGCCTCAGCGCCATCACCATCTTGATCACGCCGCTGACACCGGCCGCCGCCTGCGCGTGGCCGATGTTCGACTTGACCGAGCCGAGCCACAGCGGCCGGTCCGGCGCGCGGTCCTGGCCGTAGGTGGCGAGCAGGGCCTGCGCCTCGATCGGGTCGCCGAGCCGGGTGCCGGTGCCGTGGCCCTCGACCGCGTCGACGTCCGAAGTGGACAGACCGGCGCTCGCCAGCGCCTGCCGGATCACCCGTTGCTGCGAGGGGCCGTTGGGCGCGGTCAACCCGTTGGACGCGCCGTCCTGGTTGATCGCCGACCCGCGCACGACCGCGAGCACCCGGTGGCCGTTGCGGCGGGCGTCGGACAGCCGCTCCACCACGAGCAGGCCCATGCCCTCGGCCCAGCCGGTGCCGTCGGCCGCGCCGGCGAACGCCTTGCACCGGCCGTCGGCCGACAGCCCGCGCTGGCGGCTGAAGTCCACGAAGATGTCCGGGGTCGGCATCACCGTGACGCCGCCCGCGATGGCCATCCCGATCTCGCCCTGGCGCAGCGCCTGGACCGCCATGTGCAGCGCGACCAACGACGAGGAGCACGCCGTGTCGACGGTGACAGCGGGCCCTTCCAGCCCGAGGGTGTAGGAGACGCGGCCGGACGCGATGCTGCCCGCGCTGCCGTTGCCGAGGTACCCGGCCAGGTCCTCGGGCACCTCGCCGGGACGGCTGCCGTAGTCGCCGTACATGACGCCGACGTACACGCCGGTCCGGCTGCCGCGCAGCGTGGTCGGGTCGATCCCGGCGTCCTCCAACGCCTCCCACGAGCCCTGCAACAGCAGCCGCTGCTGCGGGTCCATGGCCAGCGCCTCGCGCGGCATGATCCCGAAGAACTCGGGGTCGAACTCCGCCGCGTCGTGCAGGAAACCGCCCTCGCGGACGTACGTGCGGCCCGGTCGGCCCGGTTCCGGGTCGAAGATGCCGTCCACGTCCCAGCCGCGGTCGGTGGGGAAGCCGCCGACCGCGTCCCGGCCCTCGGCCACCAGCCGCCACAGGTCCTCGGCGTCGCGCACGCCGCCGGGGAAGCGGCAGCTGATGCCGACGATCACGACGGGGTCGTCCGCGACGGCGGACGTGGTGACCGGCGGCGGCGCGACGGCGGTGGTGGTCGTGAGGGAGCCGTCGATCAGCGCCGCGACGGCACGGGCCGTCGGGTGGTCGAACACCAGCGTCGCGGGCAGCCGCACGCCGGTCGCCGCGGTGAGCGCGTTGCGCAGCTCGACGGCCGCGAGCGAGTCCACGCCGAGGTCCCGGAACGGCCGGTCGGCGTCGATCGCGTCGGGGCTCGCGTGGCCCAGCACGGCCGCCGCGCAGGACCGCACGACGTCGAGCACGGCCCGCAGCCGCTCCGCGCCGGACAGCCCGGCGAACCGGTCGTCGGACGCCTTGGCCGCGCGCACCGGCCGACCGGCCAGGCCGCGCAGCAACGCGGGCAGCTCGTCGGACCTCGCGCGCAACGCCGCCCGGTCGACCGGCATCGGCGTCACCACCGGGTCACCGGTCGCGAGGGCGCTGTCGAACAGCGCGAGGGCGTCCTCGACGGCCATCGCGGGCGTGCCGAGCCGGGCCATCCGGTCGAGGTCGGCGTCCGCGAGCGGACCGCCCAGACCGGTGTCGACCGCCCACATGCCGAACCCGAGGGAGGCGGCGGGCAGGCCGGCCGCGGCGCGGTGGGCCGCCAGGGCGTCCAGGAACACGTTGGCGGCGGCGTAGTTGCCCTGCCCGGCGGCCAGCACGGTGCCGCCCGCCGAGGAGAGCAGCACGAACGCCTTCAGGTCGCGGGTCAGCTCGTGCAGGTGCCACGCGCCGTCCACCTTGGGCCGCAGCACGGCGTCCGTCCGCGCCGCGGTCAGGTCGCCGACCAGCGCGTTGTCGGCCACGCCCGCCGCGTGCACGACGGCGGTCAGCGGGTGATCCGCGGTGATCCGGTCGAGCAGCGCGGCGACGGCGGCGCGGTCGGTGACGTCGCACGCCTCGACCCGCACGTCCGCGCCGAGCCCGGTCAGCTCGGCCCTCAGCCCGTCGACGCCCGGCGTCTCGGCACCGCGACGGCCGGTGAGCACGAGCCGCCGCGCGCCGTGCTCGGTGACGAGGTGCCGGGCGAGGATCGCGCCCAGCCCGGTGAGGCCGCCGGTGACGAGCACCGAGCCCTGCCAGGCGGCGGAGAGGTCGGCGGTCGCGGGCGCCGCGGCGACGAGCCTCGGCACCAGAGCTTCACCCGCCCGCAAGGCGATCTCCGGCTCGCCCAGCGCCACCACGGACGCCACCAGCTCGGCCGACGCCGTGCCGTCGTCGTCCACGAGCACGACCCGGCCGGGGTGTTCGGCCTGGGCGGCGCGCACCAGACCCCAGACCGGGGCCTGCGTCACGTCGACGGCGTCGTCATCCGAGGTCGCGACGGCCCGCGTGGTGCGGACGACGAGCGTCGAGGAGGTGTTGCGGTCGTCGGCCAGCCACGTCCGCAGCCCGTCGAGGACCTCGACGACGACCGCCCGGGTCGCCTCAGGCACCTCGCCGTCCTTGGGCGTGACCACGAGGACGTCGTGCGCCGGCGTCGGAACGCCCGTCCGCACGCCGACCCGGCTCCAGTCGACCCGCCACAGCGAACCGGACGACGCCGCGGCCCGGCCGAGCTCGCCGGCCGTGACGGGGCGGCTGACCAGCGAGCGCACCGACAGGACGGGGTTGCCGGAGCCGTCCGCGACGGTGATCCCGGTGACCTCCTCGCCACGCAGCCGCCGCAGCCGCACCCGCAGGTCGGTCGCGCCCGAGGCGTGCAGCGACACGCCGTTCCACGAGAACGGCAGCAGGGTCGCGCCCGCCGCGCCGCCCTCCGCGTCCAGCAGGTCGGCGTGCATCGCGGCGTCGAGCAGCGCCGGGTGCAGCCCGAACCGGCCGGCGTCGCGCCTGGCCTCCTCGGGCAGCGAAACCTCGGCGAACACGTCGTCATCGCGCCGCCACGCGCGCCGCAGGCCCTGGAACGCCGGGCCGTAGGCGTAACCGCGGTCGACCAGCCACCGGTAGGCGTCGTCCACCGGCACCTCGGCGGCGCCCGGCGGCGGCCACTCGACCAGCTCGGCCGTCGGCGGGTCGGCCACCGGGCCGAGCACGCCGGTCGCGTGCCGCACCCACGGCACGTCGTCTCCTTCAGCGCGCGAGTGCACCCGCACCGCACGCGTGCCGTCGTCCTCGGCCGGACCCACGACCACGCGCAGGGTGACGCCGACGTGCAGCGCGAGCGGCACTTCGAGGGTCAGCTCGTCCACGTGCCCGCTGCCGACGTGCTGCCCGGCGCACAGCGCCAGCTCCACGAAACCGGTGCCCGGCAACAGGATTGTGCCGAGCACGTCGTGATCGGCGACCCACCGCTGCACACCGGTCGAGAGCCGGCCGGTGAGGACGACCCCGCCGGAGTCCGGCTCGACGACGGCGGCGCTCAGCATCGGGTGGTCCACCCGGTCCAGGCCGGCGGTGGCGACGTCGCCGTGCCCTGGCTGGACGTCCAGCCAGTACCGCTCGCGCTGGAACGCGTAGGTCGGCAGGTCCACCTTGCGGGCGTTGGCGCCCGCGAAGAACACGGCCCAGTCGACCGTGCCGCCGGCGGCGTGCAACCGGCCGAGGCCCGTGACCGCCGTGACCGCCTCGTCACGTCCCTTGCGCTGCAAGGCGATGCCGTCGTCCACCAGCGCGCTGAGCACACCGTCCGGGCCGACCTCGACGAACCTGCTGACGCCCGCGTCGTGCAACCGCGTCACGGCGTCGTGGAAGCGCACCGCTTCGCGGACGTGCCGCACCCAGTACTCCGGGTCCGTGACGTCACCGGCCGTCGCGATGGGGATCTCCGGCTCTCGGAAGCTCAACCCCCTTATTGCGGCCCGGAAGTCGTCCAACATCGGGTCCATGAGGACCGAGTGGAACGCGTGCGACACCGCCAGCCGCTTCGACCGTTCGAACCGGGCCGCGACCGCCAACACCTCGACCTCAACACCCGATACGACAACGGAGTCCGGCCCGTTCACCGCCGCGAGGCTCACACCCTCGGTCAGCAGCGGCAGCACCTCGGCTTCGGCGGCCTTGATCGCCACCATCGCGCCGCCCTCGGGCAACGCCTGCATCAGACTCGCCCGCGCCGACACCAACCGACACGCATCAGGCAACGACAGCACGCCCGCGACGTGAGCCGTCGCGATCTCACCGATCGAATGACCGGCCAAGAAGTCCGGCCGAACACCCCACGACTCCAACAACCGGTAAAGCGCAACCTCAAACGCGAACAACGCAGGCTGCGTGAACTCCGTGCGGTTCAGACGCTCCGCGTCCTCACCCCACACCACCTCCCGCAACACCGGATCGAACCCGGCCAACACCTCACTGAACGCACCCGCGAACACCGGGAACGCCAACGACAACTCACGACCCATCCCGAGCCGCTGCGAACCCTGCCCCGTGAACAAGAACGCCGTCCCACCACCGGAACGCGCCACCACCGGCACGACATCCGCCAGACCACGCACCAACTCGTCCCGGTCCCGACCGACCACCACCGCCCGGTGCTCGAACACCGAACGTGCCGTCACCAAGGACAACCCGACGTCCACCGGCCGGACATCGTCGACGAACGACGCCAACCGCGCGGCCTGAGCACGCACCGCCTCGGCCGAACGACCCGACAGCACCCACAGCACCACCGGCAGCTCGACCCCGACCGGCTCGGGCTCGACCCGCTCCTCGACGGCCTGCTCGATGATCACGTGCGCGTTCGTGCCGCTGATCCCGAACGACGACACACCCGCCCGACGCGGCCGGCCCTCGACCGCCCACTCGCGCGCCTCCGTCAGCAGGCGGACGCCACCGGCGGTCCAGTCCACGTGCGGCGACGGCTCGTCGACGTGCAGCGTGGACGGCAGGACACCGTGCCGCATCGCCAAGACCATCTTGATGATCCCGGCGACACCCGCAGCCGCCTGCGTGTGACCGATGTTCGACTTGATCGACCCCAACCACAACGGGGCGTCCTCGGCGCGGTCCTGACCATAGGTCGCCAACAACGCCTGCGCCTCGATCGGGTCACCCAACGTCGTGCCGGTGCCGTGGCCCTCGACCACGTCGACGTCCGAAGTGGACAGCTGCGCGCCGGCCAAGGCCTGGCGGATCACCCGCTGCTGGGAGGGGCCGTTCGGCGCGGTGAGGCCGTTGGACGCGCCGTCCTGGTTCACCGCCGACCCGCGCACGACCGCCAGCACCTGGTGCCCGTTGCGGCGGGCGTCCGACAGCCGTTCGACCAGCAGGACGCCGACGCCCTCGCTCCAGCCGGTGCCGTCGGCCGCGCCCGCGAACGACTTGCACCGGCCGTCCGGCGCAAGGCCGCCCTGGCGGGTCATGTCGACGAACGTGTCCGGGGTGGACATCACGGTCACGCCGCCCGCGAGCGCCAACGAGCACTCGCCGCGCCGCAGCGCCTGGATGGCCAGGTGCAGGGCGACCAGCGACGACGAGCACGCCGTGTCGATGCTGACCGCGGGACCTTCCAGCCCGAGGGCGTAGGAGACCCGGCCCGACACGACGCTGGCCAGGCTGCCGTTGCCGTGGTAGCCGGCGAGCTCCTCCGGCAGCGGCCCGAGGCGCAGGCCCCAGTCGTGGTACATCACGCCCGCGAACACACCGGTGTCGCTGCCCCGCAACGACACCGGGTCGATGCCGGCGCGTTCGACGGTCTCCCACGCGGTCTCCAGCAGCAGCCGCTGCTGGGGGTCCATGGCCTGCGCCTCGCGCGGGCTGATGCCGAAGAAGTCCGCGTCGAACTCGGCCGCGTCGTAGAGGAACCCGCCCTCGCGCGCGGCGCTGGTGCCCGTGCGGGCGCGTTCCGGGTCGTAGAGGTCGTCCGGCCAGCCTCGGTCACCGGGGAACACCGAGATGGCGTCCTCACCGCCGGACACCAGCCGCCACAGGTCCTCCGGCGAGGTCACCCCGCCGGGGTAGCGGCAGGCCATGCCGACGATGGCGATCGGCTCGTCCACCGACGCCTCGGACGCGGGCGCGGCGACCTCGGGGCGGGCCGCCACCGTGCCGCGCACCAGCTCCGCGAGGTGTCCGGCGAGCGCGGCCGGGGTGGGGAAGTCGAACGTGAGGGTGGCGGTCAGGCGCAGGCCGGTCGCCGTGCCCAGCCGGTTGCGCAGCTCGACCGCGGACAGCGAGTCGAACCCGAGCTCGCTGAACGCGCGGGTGGCGCCGATCGCGTCGGAACCGGTGTGGCCCAACACGTCCGCGGTGGTGGCGCGCACGAGGGCGAGCAGCGCGTCCTGGCGCTTCGCCTCGGGCAGCGCGGCGTACTTCGACCCCGGCGTGTCGGCGACGGCGGGGCGGCGGGCCGGGGTCGGCACGAGGCCGCGCAGCATCGGCGGCACGTCGTCCGGGCGCTTGCGCAGGCCCCCGGTGTCGACGCGGGTGGGCACGAGGGCCGGCTCAGTGCTGCCGAGCGCGAGGTCGAGCAGTTCCAGGTTCTCGGCGGCGGTGAGGGGTTCGAGGCCGGAGCGCGCGATGCGCCGCAGGGCCGCGTCGTCCAGTCCCGCGCCCATGCCGGTGTCGGTCCACAGGCCCCAGGCCAGGGAGGTGGCGGCGGAGCCGGCCGCGCGGCGGTGGGTGGCGAGCGCGTCGAGGAAGACGTTCGCCGCGGCATAGCCGGCCTGGCCGGGCGCGTCGAACAGCGTGGCGGTGGAGGAGAACAGCACGAACGCGGCGAGGTCGCCGGCCAGCTCGTGCAGGTGCCAGGCCACGTCGACCTTGGGCCGCAGCACGGCGTCCAGCCGGTCGGGGGTCAGCTCGCCGACGAGGCAGTCGTCCAGCACCCCGGCCGCGTGCACGACGGCGGTGAGGGGGTGGGCGGGGTCGATGCCGTCGAGGAGGGCTCGGGTGGCTTCGCGGTCGGCCAGGTCGCACGCGGCGACGGTGACGTGCGCGCCGAGCGCGGTCAGCTCTTCGCTCAGACCTGCCGCACCAGGCGCTTCCGCACCACGCCTGCCGACGAGGAGCAGGTGGCGAACGCCGTGTGCGGCCACGAGGTGCCGCGCGACGTGCGCCCCGACCCCGCCCGTGCCACCGGTCACCAGGACAGTGCCGCCGGTGACCAGCGCGGCGGCAGCCGAATCCCGGGCAGACCCGGCCGAGTCCCCCACCGAACCGGCGATGTCCTGGGTGCGCGGAGTGGCGGTGTCCAGGGTTCGTGGCGATGTCGCGGGTGCGGGCGCCAGCCTCGGCACGGAGACCTTGCCGTCGCGCAAGGCGAACTCCGGCTCACCCGTCGCCACGGCCGCCGCCAGCGCGCCGTCCGAGGCAGGCGAGCCGTCGAGGTCCGCGAGCACGAACCGGCCCGGGTGCTCGGCCTGCGCCGACCGCACCAACCCCCACACCGGCGCGAGCCGCAAGTCGGGCGCTTCGCCGTCGACCGACACCGCACCACGCGTCACGATCACCAGCGGCGAGTCCGCACCACCGGCCGTCCACTCCCGCACCCGGTCGAGCACCGTCGCGGCGACGGCCCGCACGGCGGCCGGCACGTCACCGTCCACCGGCTCCACCCGCGCCACGGCGAAGTCCGCGCGCACGGGGTCCGGCACGACCGCGAGCGGCGTCCACGCCACGCGGTGCAGTGAGGCCGGGCGGCCGGTCCGAGCGGCGCGCAGCTGCTCCTCCGACACCGGCCGCACCAGGTACGAACCGATCGACGCGACGGGCACGCCGTCGCCGTCGGCGAGGTCGAGGCGGGCCGAGTCGTCACCCGTCGCGGTGATCCGCACGCGCAGCGCGGACGCGCCGGTGCCGTGCGGCACGACGCCGCCCCACCCGAACGGCAGCCGGGTCGTCCCGGTCGCCGAGGCGGGCCACGCGAGGTCGGTGGCGTGCAGGGCCGCGTCGAGCAGCGCGGGGTGCAGGCCGAACGCCGTGCCGTCCACGCCCTCGGGCAGCACGACCTCGGCGAACACCGCCGACCCCACCCGCCACGCGGCGCGCAGGCCCTGGAACGCCGGGCCGTAGCCGTAGCCCTGGTCGGCCAGCTCGTCGTAGATCCCGGAGACGTCCACGGGTTCCGCGCCGGCGGGCGGCCACTCGGTCAGGTCGGCGGGCACGTCCTCGGCGCTCGGCACGAGGACGCCGTTCGCGTGCTTGGTCCACGCCTCGTCGACCTCCGCGCCCTCGGGCCGCGAGTACAGCTCGACCTCACGCCTGCCGGTCGCGTCCGCGGCCCCGACGACGGCTTGCAACGCCACCACGCCGGTCGCGGGCAGGGCCAGCGGTGCGGCCATGGTCAGCTCCTCGACGGCCGTGCAGCCGACCTCCTGCCCGGCGCGCAGGGCGAGTTCGAGGTAGGCGGTGCCGGGGAGCAGGGCGCTGCCGCCGATCGCGTGGTCGGCCAGCCACGGGTGGCTGCGCAGCGACACACCGCCGGTCAGCACCACACCATCCGAACCGGCGACGCCCACGGCCGCGCCGAGCAGCGGGTGCCGGACCGCGGACTGGCCGGGCGCGGCGTCGACGGCGCGCGGCGCGGTGAGCCAGAAGCGCTGCCGCTGGAACGGGTACGTGGGCAGCTCGACCTGCCGGGCGCCGCGGTCGGCGTAGAACGCGCGCCAGTCCACCTCGCCGCCGCGGGCGTGGGCGAGCGCGACGGCCGACACCAGGGTCCGCTCCTCGTCGTGGCCCCGGCGCAGCACCGGTGCGGTGGCGAGGTCCGCGGCGTCCGCGCAGTCGGGGACCATGGCCGACAGCACGGCGTCCGGGCCCAGCTCGACGAACGTGGTCACGCCCTGCGCCACCAGGTGCCGCACGCCGTCGAGGAACCGCACGGGCCGGCGCACGTGCTCGGTCCAGTGCTCCGGCGAGGCCAGGGTGGCGGCGGTGACGGGCGCGCCGGTCAGCGTGGAGACGATCGGCACGCGCGGCCGGGAGTAGGTGACGACCTGCGCGAGCCGGCGGAACTCCGCCAGCATCGGCGCCATGAGCGGCGAGTGGAACGCGTGCGACACCCGCAGCTGCTTCGTGCGCCTGCCGAGGCCGGCGAAGTGGGCGGCGATGAGCGCGACACCGGTCTCCTCGCCCGACACGACGGTGGACCGGGCGCCGTTGAGCGCGGCGATGTCGACGTCGTCGGTGAGCAGCGGCAGGACTTCGTCCTCGGTGGCCTCCAGCGCCACCATCGCGCCCGCGCCGGGCAGCTCGCCCATGAGCCGGCCGCGCGCGGCGACCAGCAGGGCGGCGTCGGCCACCGACAGCACGCCCGCGACGTGCGCGGCGGCCAGCTCGCCGACCGAGTGGCCGATGAGGTGGTCGGGGCGCAGGCCCCAGGACTCCAGCAGCCGGAACAGCGCGACCTCGACGGCGAACAGCGCCGGTTGCGCGTACTCGGTGCGGTGGACTAGTTCGGCGGTCGGCGTGCCCGGCTCGGCGTGCAGCACATCCCACAGCGAGGTGTCCAGTTGCAGGTCGAGGTAGCCGATCGCCTCGTCGCGCGCCTTGGCGAAGACGGGGAAGTCGCGGTAGAGCTGGGCGCCCATGTCCGGGCGCTGGCTGCCCTGGCCGGTGAACATGAACGCGAGGCCGCCGCCGGTGCGGGCGGAGCCGACGAGCACGTCGGACGTGGGCTCACCGGCCGCGATCGCGCGCAGCCCGCGGCGCAGCTCGTCGCGGTCCGCGGCCACGACCACGGCGCGGTCGGCGAGCGCGGCCCGCGTGGTGGCCACCGAGAAGCCGAGGTCGGCGGGCTCGGCGTCGGCGTCGAGCAGCCGTTCCGCCTGGGCGCGCAGCGCCTGCTCACCGCGTGCGGACACCACGACCGGCGTCACCTGGCGCGGCCGGACGTCGCGCGGCACGGCGCCGGCGTCGTCCGCCGGCGGCTCCTCGATGATCACGTGCGCGTTGGTGCCGCTGATGCCGAACGCGGACACGCCGGCGCGGCGCGGGCGTTCGCCGCGCGGCCACGCCACCGGTTCGGTCAGCAGCCGCACGTCGCCAGCGGACCACGTGACGTTGGGCGACGGCGCGTCGACGTGCAGCGTGCGCGGCAGCACGCCGTGGCGCATCGCCAGCACCATCTTGATCACGCTGGCGACGCCGCCCGCGGCCTGGGTGTGCCCGAGGTTGGACTTGACCGAGCCCAGCCACAGCGGGCGGCCCTCGGGCCGGTCCTGCCCGTAGGTGGCCAGGATCGCCTGCGCCTCGATCGGGTCGCCGAGCCGGGTGCCGGTGCCGTGGGCGTCCACCGCGTCCACGTCCGCCGCGGTCAGGCCCGCCTCGGCCAGCGCCTGCCGGATCAGCCGCTGCTGGGACGTGCCGCTGGGCGCGGTGAGGCCGTTGCTCGCGCCGTCGGAGTTGACCGACGAGCCGCGCAGGAGCGCCAGCACGGGGTGGCCGTTGCGGCGGGCGTCGGACAGCCGTTCCACGACGAGCAGGCCGACGCCCTCGGCGAAGCCGGTGCCGTCCGCGGCGGCGGCGAACGCCTTGACCCGGCCGTCCGGGGCCAGGCCGCGCTGCCTGCTGAACGCGGTGAACATGCCGGGGCTGCCCATCACCGCGACGCCGCCGACGAGCGCGAGCGCGCACTCGTGCCGGCGCAGCGCGTTGGCCGCGAGGTGCAGGGACACGATGGAGCCGGAGCACGCCGTGTCGACGGTGACGGCGGGCCCTTCCAGGCCGAGCACGTAGGCGACGCGGCCGGACACCACGCTGGGCGCGTTGCCCGTCATGAGGTAGCCGTCGAGGCCTTCGGGCGCCTCGTGCACGTGGACGCCGTAGTCGTGCACCTCCGCGCCGACGAACACGCCGGTGCGGCTGCCGCGCAACGAGGTCGGGTCGATGCCGGTGCGCTCCAACGCCTCCCAGGCCGTCTCCAGCACCAGGCGCTGCTGCGGGTCCATCGCCACCGCCTCGCGGGGGCTGATGCCGAAGAAGTCCGCGTCGAACAGCGCGGCGGTGTCGAGGAAGCCGCCCCGGTCGACGTAGCTCTTGCGGGGCGCGTCCGGGTCGGCGTCGAAGTAGTCGTCGAGCGCCCAGCCGCGGTCCGCGGGGAACGGCCCGAGCACATCGCGGCCCTCGTCCACCAACGTCCACAGGGCTTCCGGGTCGTGCACGCCGCCGGGGAAGCGGCAGCCGATGCCGACGATCGCGATCGGGTCGTCCGCGTCGTCGGTCGGGCGGGTCGCGACCGGCGGGGTCGTCGCGGGCGCGAGGCCGAGCAGTTCCGCGCGCAGGTGCTCGGCGAGCAGCGCGGGCGTGGGGTGGTCGAAGGCCACGGTGGGTGGCAGGGCGAGGCCGGTGGCGGCGTTGATCCGCGTGTGCAGGTCGACCAGCGCGAGCGAGTCGAGCCCCAGGTCGCGGAACGCCACCGCGTCCTGCACGGACACCGGCTCGCCCGGCCGCACCTGTCGCAACGCCGCCAGGGCGTGCCGGCGGACGAGCTCGACCAGGACCCTGGTCTGCTCGGGTGCGGAAAGCTCCGCCAGCGACGCGGTCAACTCGGACTCGTTCATCTGCACTCTCCACGCATTCGCCGTCGCACGCTCGTTGCACGAAAACAGGGACGACCGCGCCGGCACGCCCCTAGCCGACCCCTGACCTAGCGCTCCGGGCTCGCGGGCAGGGATACGGGGTGGTGGTCGGTTAGCCCGGGTCGCCCCGGCTCGCCGTCGTAGGCGCGGCGCACGTACGACAGGTCGGCCAGCAGGCCCGAGGACGTGACGTGCCGCCCGCCGGTGGGCGCCACGAGGTGGCGCAGGGGCAGGTTGCCCAGGTCCGACCAGCACAGCCGACCCCGCTCGTCGAGGTGGCTGCGGGTGCGGCCCGCGTTGTCCGGGTGCAGGCAGTAGGGGATGTCGAGGTAGCCCCGTTCGAACGCGCGCAGCAGGGCCGTGCCGACGTCGCCCGCGAGGTCGAGCACGGCCTCGACCAGTGCCCGTGCCTCGGCGTAGGTCTGGGTGTCCCGCGGGGCGGGTCGGGTGGTGCCGGCACGCGCCGCGGCGGCGGCGTGCTCGAGCGCCGCCACGTTCTCCGCGATGGTGGGGATGCGCCGGGACTCCGCGACGGTCTTGACGATGAGCCGCTCGGACCCGGTGGTCACGGCGAGTTCCGCGGCCTTGCCGAGCAGCCGGTACGCGCCCGCGGGCGTGGTGGGGTAGGCGCCCATGTAGGCGTAGACCACCACGTGCCAGTCGGCGACCCGCAGCAGTTCGCCGCACAGGCGGCGCAGCGCGGCCACGGCCTCGACGTCCTGCTCCTGGTTGGTCTGCTGGGCGTAGCTGACGGAGATGCTGCGGATGCCGTTGGCGGCGAAGAACAACGCCTCCAGCACGCTGATCGCCACGAGCTGGCTCGGCGGGCACAGCTGGCCGAGCATGCAGCCGCCGAAGGTCTCCACGTGCGGTTCGACGCCGAAGTCCCGCAGCGCGGTGAACCTGGTGGCGGCGTCGGCCCAGTTGCGCACGGACTCGGCGAGCGGCGTGCGGCCGTAGGGCAGGCAGTACGAGACCGGGCCGCCCTCGGTGGCGTCGATCTTCAGGCGGACGAGGGCGGACACGATGTCGCCGGGCACGGCCGAGCCGTGCCGCACCTGGACGGGGAAGTCGTCGTCGCGGAGTCCGTCGAGGACACCGGCCGTGGTCTCGGGGAGGTGGGTCACGATGGGGTAGCCGTTGAGCGGCATGCCGTCGGCGAGCGCGGCCTCGGCCGCGGCGAGGTCGCCGACGCGGGTGTAGCTGTCGAGCGTGATGGTGCCGACGGTGGTGGCGCGGGCGTGCTTGGTGGCCATGAGCCCCGCGCGCATCCGCTCGGGCGAGTCGAACCCCATGCGCGGCTGCACGACCAGGCCGTCACGGCGGGCGGCGGTGCGCACGAACTCACCGAACCCGACCGGCCGCGTGCCCAGCTCGCCGGGGGTCCGCCCGACGACGCCCTCACCGGCCGACGACCCGACGGACCTCACGCCGCCCACCTCGCGGCCCGCCGCACCTTCCGATCACCGCGCCCGGCGGCACCGCGACCTCCGCTCGCCGAACGCGCGCCCCGCGCCCCGCGCCGGGCGACACCTGCCGACCGCGCGGCGGTGAGGCGCTCATGGCCGGAAGCCGATCGCTCCAGGGACTCCACACGCCCACAGATAACGCCCAGCCGAGCCACGCCGACATCCTCGCGCCCCACCGGCCGGCCGAACGCAGACCGGGACGCGCCTTCGAAGTCGGGCCGGGCGGGCGGCTCGACCAGATCCACGGCGCCGGGCGCCGGTCGCCGGACCGACGCCCTCACGCCGTCGCCTCCGAACCCTGCGCCACGCGCGACAGGGCGGGGCGGCCGGCGGGCGGGATGGCGCGCATGAACCGGCGGAAGTCGGCGATCGCCTCGCCGCCGTCCTCGAAGACCGCGTCGAAACCCGCCGCCAGCAGGGCGGGCGTGTGGCCGCTCACGTCGCCGGACACGCCCAGCTTGCCGCCGATCACCACGGGCGTCGTGGCCAGTTCGGGAACGCCGCGCAGCCGTTCGATCACCCGCAGGGCGTCCTGGCCGCCGTGCCCGTTGACCGTGCCGATCACCACCAGGCCGGGCCGGATGCGGCGGCACCGCTCCACCAGCACCTCGTCCGGCACGCACGGCCCGAGGTTCACCACCGGGTAGCCCAGCTCCTCCACGAGCAGCTGGAGGAACACCAGGTTCCACGTGTGCGAGTCGGACGCGACACCGCTCACCACGACCGTCGGCGCGGTCGGGAGGTGGTCCGGAGTCGTCACCGGTACACCCGGCGGTGCTCGATGCTGGACACCGAGACGACCTCGTCACCCCGCACCACGACCTCGGTCGGCGCGGGCCTGCCGAGGAACATCAGCAGGCTCGCCGTCGGCCCGTACGCCCCGGTGTTGGGCACGCACACGACGTCACCGGACTCCACCGGCGGCAGGTCGATCTGCCGACCGAGGACGTCCCCCGGCGTGCACAGCGGACCGACGAGGCTCGCCTTCTCCACCGGCCCGTCGCCCTCCGCGGTCTGCACCTGGACCGGCAGCAGCCGGCCGAGGCCGGACATGCCGCCGAACGTGTTGATGCCCGCGTCGGTGATCACGAACTTGCGCCCGCGGCTGACCTTGACGTTGGTGACGCCCGCGACCAGCGTGCCGCTGCCACCGACCAGGTAGCGCCCCGACTCGCAGGCCACGCGGGGAGCACCGGCGCGCCACTGGGGCAGGTGCAGGTCGAGCGCCCGTTCGAGCGCGGCGCGCAGCTTCGGGTACTCGGGCCGCTCCCCCGGCGCGCCGTATGGCACGGTGAAGCCGCCGCCGATGTCGAGGTAGCGCAACGGCAGGTCGAGCTCCGCCGACAGCCGGGCGGCGAGCGCGATCGTGTGCTCGAACTCGCCGATCAGGTTGTCCTCGTCGGTGGCGTTGCTGAGCGGGAAGAAGTGGAAGCCCGCGATCCGCACGCCCGCCACCTCCCGCAGCAGCGGCAGCGCGTCGGCCAGCACCTCGCTGTCGAAGCCGAACTGCGACGGCGTGCCGGTCATCCGGATGCTGGTGGTGGCGCTGGCCGCGGCGCTGTTGACGCGCAGCAGGCAGTCCACCTCGACGTCCTGGGCGCGGGCGGCCTCGCCGACGTGCCGCACGTCGGTCACCGAGTCGGTGGAGAACAACCGCACGCCCTGCGCGATCGCCTCGTCCAGCTCGCCGCGGGTCTTGCCCGGACCGGTGTAGAGGCAGTCCTCGCCGCGGAACCCGGCGGCGAGCGCGGCGGCCAGCTCGCCGGTGGAGCTGATCTCCGCCCGGCAGGTCCGGCCCTCCCCCTCGCGCAGCGCCCGCACCAGGTCGGGGTGCGGGTTGGCCTTGAGCGCGTAGAACAGCTCGACGTCGTCGGGCAGCGCGTCGAACAGCTGCTTCCTCGCCTCGGCCACGTCGTCCAGCCGGTACACGTACAGCGGCGTGCCGAACTCGGCGGCAAGCCCGACGTCGTCGGTCATCATCTGCTCCGGTCGAGGAGGTCGGCGAGCGCGGCGCGCGCGTTCTTGCCGTGCATGGTCAGCGGCAGGTCGTCCACGACCCGGCAGATCGCGGGCACCTTCGCCGGTTCGAGGCGCTGGGCCAGTTCCTTCAGCACCACGTGCGGGTCGACGTCGCCCTCGACGAACAGCGCGAGGTCGCGGTCGCCCGACGGCGGTACCGCGGCGGCCGTCCGCACGCCGGGCACGTCCATCGCGGCGGCCTCGATCTCGACCGTGCTCATGCGGATGCCCTTGCGCTTGAACATGTCGTCGCGGCGGCCCTCGAAGTACAGGTAGCCGTCCTCGTCGACGCGGCCGTAGTCGCCGGTGTGCAGCCGCCGCTGCCCGGTGTCGCCGACCGGCCGGAACGTCCGGTCGGTCAGCTCGGGCATGCGCCAGTAGCCGGGCATGACGTGCGGGCCGGACACCACGATCTCGCCGACCTCGCCCTGCGGCACGGGTTCGCCGTCGGGGCCGAGGATCGACACGGTGGTGCCGGGCAGCGGCAGGCCGACCGACTGGGGCCGCTGGTCGTCCTCCTCGGGCGGCATGATCGACACGCGCTTGCACTCGGTCTGGCCGAACTGGCGCACCACCCGGACACCGGGGAACGCCGACCGCAGCGCGCCGATCGTCGGCGCGGACAGCGCGGCGCCGGTGTTGGTGATCAGCCGGACCGGCGGTGGCGGCTCGACGTCGCGCTGCGCCAACGTGGTGATCATCGTCGCGAGCGACGGCACGATGGGCACCACGGTCGCGCCGACCTCGCGCATCCGCCGCAGCAGCAACAGGTCGGACTCCTCGCCCGCCAGCACGATCTCGCTGCGGCCCAGCGTCGTCAGCAGGACCTTGTAGAGGCCGTAGTCCCACGACAGCGGGAAGCGGCAGAACACCACGTCGTCGGCGCGGTAGCCGAGCACCTGCTGGAGGGCGCGGGACGCGAACACCACCTGCGCGTGCGGGCCGATCACGGCCTTGGGCGCGGCCGTGCTGCCGGAGGTGTAGATGAGCACGGCGATGTCGTCGGGCGCGACCTCGACGTCCACCCGGACGTCCTGGTCGGCCGCCGCCTCGACCTCGGGCCACACGTCGGCCAGGTCGTGCACCGGCAGGTCGGTGATCTCCCGCAGCCGCCCGGTCTGCTCGCCCGCGCCGATCACCGCGGCGGGCTCGGCGTCGGCGAGCACGGAACGCAGGTGGTACTGCTTCATCGCGGGGTTGAGCGGCACGAAGACCACGCCGTTGCGGGACGCGCCGAAGAACATCGCGACCTGTTCCCGGCGGGTCGGCAGCTGCACGACGAGGCGGTCGCCGCGGCGCAGCCCCTGGTCGTGCAGCCACCGGGCGAAGGCGTGGCTCAGCGCGTGCAGCCGGCGGTAGGTCAGCGTGCCGACCGGGTCGCGGACGGCGGACGCGTCGGGCGTCTCGGCCGCGGCGTCGTCGAGCAGGCCGTGGATCGACGCGGCGCGTTCGATCGGGTCAATTCGGGCGTCCAAAATCCGCGTCTCCCATTCGGAAAGCGGGGCCTGAGCAGAATTCGATGGGCTCGAACGTAACCGGCGGCCGGCGCCGGTCACACCCCTACGGAGCTTTTCTCACCCCTAGGGGCGTACTCGGCCGCGGCGGCCGCGGCGAGTCGGGAACGGTCCACCTTGCGGTTGGAGTTGAGCGGGAATTCCTCGACGTGCCGGTAGCGTTTCGGCACCATTCCGGAGGGCAGCGCGGAGCGCAGCGCGGCGGCCAGCGCGGCGGGCGGCGTCGGCTCGCCGGTGTAGTAGACCGCCAGTTCGGTCAGCTCGTCCGCGGTGACCGCGACGACCACCGCGTCCTGCACGCCGGGGCACGACCGCAGCGCGTGCTCGACCTCGGCGGGTTCGACCCGCCAGCCCTGCACCTGCACCTGGCTGTCGAGCCGGCCGAGGTAGATCAGCTCGCCGTTGTCGAGCCGGCGCACGCGGTCCCCGGTGTGGTACCAGGTGCGGCCGTCACGGCGGACGAAGCGGCCCGGCTCGTCGGCCGGGTCGAGGTAGCCCGCGGTGAGCTGAGGCCCGGTGACGCACAGCTCGCCCTCGTCGGCGACCGGCTCGCCGTCCGCGCCGAGCAGCACGTGGTCGTGTCCCTCGTGGACGGCGCCGATGGGCACGAGTCCGTTGACGCACAACGAAGGCGACGTGTCGGGCCGCCAGCGGTGCCCGGTGACGGTGACGGTCAGCTCGGTGGGGCCGTAGATGTTCTCCAGCGCCGAGCCGGGCGCCGCGGCCTGCCAGTCGGCGGCGTCGGCGGCCTTGAGCGCCTCGCCCGCGAACAGGCTCAGCCGCAGCCCCGGCAGCGCGCCGGGCCCGAGGCCGCCGGTGCGGCGCACCAGCGGGATCGCGCTGGGCGTGGAGAACCACACCGTGACGTCGCGCTCGGCCAGGAACTCCGGCAGCCTGCGGTAGGCGGCGGCGGGCACGGCCTGCACCGTCGCGCCCGCGTCCCACGCGCAGAACAGGTCGAACATCGCGCAGTCGAAGTTCAGGTCGAACGTCTGCGAGAACACGTCGTCCGGCCCGGCCTCGTACCGGCGGGTGACGAGGTCGAAGTAGTGCCGGGTGTTGCCGTGGGTGATCGACACGCCCTTCGGCGTGCCCGTCGACCCGGAGGTGAACAACAGGTAGGCGGTGTCGGTCGCGTCGACCGACCGCGGCTCGCCGAGCGCGGTGGCGGCGTGGACCGGCACGGCCCGGCCGGCGGGGACGTCGCCGCCCGCCGGGGCGAGCACCGGGACGTCGACCTCCGGCATCCGGGCGAGCACGCCCGCGCCCTCCTCGTCGACGATCAGCGCCGACACCCCGGCCAGCTCGATCATCCGCGCGGTGCGCGCCGGCGGGAACGCCAGGTGCAGCGGCACGACCGCGGCGCCGGTGTAGAGCGCGGCGAGCACGCCGACGTAGGCCTCGATGCTCTTGCCCGCCAGCACGCCGATCGCGCGCGGCCGTTCGTCCACTCCGGCCAGCAGCGCGCCCGCCCACCGCGACGCGCGGTCGTGCGCGGCCTCGTAGGTGATCGCGTCCGCGCCCACGCGCACCGCGTCACGGTGCGGCGAAACCCCGAGCCCGCGCAGGAAACGGGCGTGCAGCGCGGGTGTCGTGTCGGTCATCGTGGCTCCGGTGACTAGGGGGCGCCAGGGGTTGTGAGGGCACCGCGGATCGGTTTTCGTTTCGGTCCAGCGGACCAACGACAGTCGGAGGGGTTATGTGGGACGAACGGTTCGAGGAGCTGCTGCGGGCGCAACTGCCCTTCCTCCCGCCGGACGAGGAGTTGTCGGCGGACGCGGTGCTGCGCGACCTGGGCCTGGACTCGATGGCCACGGTGGACCTGCTGTCCGCGGTGGAGCAGGAGTACGGCGTGCGGTTCCTGGACGAGTCGCTGAACCTGAGCACGTTCGCCACGCCGGGCACGCTGTGGGCGGCGCTGTCGTCCATGCTGGAGCCCGCCTGACCGGCGGACCGGGCAGCGACGGCTACGCGCTCGCGGCGGCCATGCCGCGGGTGCGTGGCCGCAGCACGCGGTCCAGGTTGGCGGGCACGACCTCGAAGGCCGACCGCGCCGCGCGGACCCGGCCGAAGACCGCGTCCGGCCCGGCGACGTGCAGCGTGCGCACCCCGAGCCCTTGCAGGGTCGCGATCGCGGCCGGCCAGCGCACCGGGCGCACGATCCCGTCCAGCAGCATCGTCCGCACCCCCTCCGCCGTGGTGAGCACGCGACCGTCCTGGTCGGCCACCACCGGCACGCGCGGGTCGGCGAAGTCGATCCCGGCCAGCACGTCGCGCTCGACCCGGTCGCGCAGCGGCGCGAACGCGGCGCAGTGCAGCGGCGGGCGCATCGTGTAGAACGACATGCCGCCCACCGCGCGGAGCCTGCGCTGGAAGTCCTCCAGGGCGTGGTCGCGCAGGGACACCATGTGGAAGTCCTCGTCGACGTAGCAGGAGATCTCGTACCACTCGCCCCGCCGGTCCAGCTCGCCGAGGATCCCGGCCAGCACGTCCGCGGGCACCCTGGTGAACGAGTGGGTGACCACGTCGCGGTGCTCGTGGGCGAAGTACTCCTGCTCGGCCCTGGCCATCGCCACCGTCAGGCCGACCGCGTCGGCGAAGTCCAGCGCGCCCGAGTAGACCGCGGCCGTCTTGCCGCCGAAGCTGAGCCCGACGCACACCTCGGGGCGTGCGCCGAACTCCTCCTCCGCCCACTTGGCCATGCCGAGGCACGCGATCAGGAACGCGACCTGAGCGTATTCCGAGTAGTCGTCGTCATCGGCCAGGCAGCGGTCGAACAGCGAATAGCCGAGCACGTCGTCCGCGGTCGCGAGCATGGCCCGGGTCGACGGGTCGACGAGCAGGAACTTGGCGAGGTCGTGGAATCGGTTGGGCCCCATTCCGGGGAAGGTGATGGCGGTGTCCATGTACCTTTGTCCATTCACGTAGAACGCGCCGCGGTTTCCCTGCGAGTGTGTGGCGCGGTCCCGTGCCCGGCACACCCCTAGCTCCCCCTACCGGGCCGCCAGGCCGTCCAGGTAGTCCCGCAGGACCTGCGTGAAGCGCTCCGGCTCCTCCAGGTTGGGCAGGTGGCTGGACTCCTCGAACAGCTCCCACCGCACGTCGGGCACAAGGTCGGCGTAGGGCTGCACGGTCACCGGCGTCGCCTCGTCGTGCCGGCCTGAGACGACGAGCGTCGGCACGTCCACCAGCGGGCAGCAGTCGATCACCGACCAGTCCTTGAGGGTGCCGATGACGTGGAACTCGCTCGGCCCGTTCATGGCGTGGTAGACGGTCGGGTCGTTGACGATCTCGTAGAACGAGGCCAGGTAGTCGCGCGGCCACGGGTCGAGCCGGCACACGTGCTCGGTGTAGAACGGCATGATCGCCTTGGCGTACTCCTCGCTGTCGGTGGTGCCCGCGGCCTCGTGCCGCAGCAGGGTGTCGTTGACGCCGAACGGCAGCCGGGCGCGCAGCACCTCCATCTCCCGCAACCACAACGGGTAGGACGCGGGCGAGTTGGCCACCACCAGGCCGCGCAGCCCGGCGGGCCTCGCGGCGGCGTGCTTGGTGGCGAGCATCCCGCCCCAGGAGTGCCCGTAGAGCACGTACCCGTCGGCGATGCCCAGGTGCTCCAGGAGGTTGTCCAGCTCGGCCAGGAACAGCTCCACGGTCCAGAAGTCCGGACCCCGGTCGGGCAGGTGCGTGGAGCCGCCGTTGCCGAGCTGGTCGTAGTGCACGACGGGGTGGCCGTGCTCGGCGAGGACGGCCAGGTTCTGGAGGTAGTCGTGCGTGCTGCCCGGCCCGCCGTGGACGACCACCAGCGGCGGGCGACCGGAGCGCAGGTCTCCGGTCACCCGGTACCAGGTGTGGTGCTCCCCGAACGGCGCCAGGCCCTTCGACGTCGGCTTGATCCTCATCGGTCGTCCCTCTCCATCGAGTCGAGCCAGCCGTCGACGAGCTTCGCGGTGTCGGCGGAGCGCTCCTCGATGACGGTGAAGTGGTTGGCCGCCACGGACCGCACGGCGTGCGTGGGCTCCAGCGGCTCGGCGAGCCAGTCCTGCTGGCCCTCGGGCAGGTCCAGGAAGCTCTCGGTGCACCGGATGAACAGCACGGGCGCCTCGACCGGGTCCATCCGCAGGTTGGGCACGAGGTCGAACCAGCAGGCCATCGCGGACAGCCGGGCGTTGTCGAACCGGCCGAACAGGGACTCCTTCTCGTACAGGCCCAGCGTCAGCTCGCGGATCGGCATGGCCGCGCCGGAGCCCTCGTCGAGGATCTTGAACGAGTCGAGCATGACCACGCCCGCGGGCCGCGCCGCCCCGGTCCGCTCCAGGTGCCCGGCGACCGAGTAGGCCAGCGATCCGCCGGACGAGTAGCCGAAGAGCACGAATGGCTCGCCCTCGGCGGCCTTGAGCACGGCGGCGGCGAGCACCTCGACGGCGGCGTCCACGGAGGCGGGCAGGCCCTCCCCCGCGACGAAGCCCGGCGTGGGGATGCCCACGACGCGCCGCGGCGTGCTGAGGTTCCCGACCACCCGCGAGTGCTGGTGCAGGCCGCCGGTGACCATCGGCGTGCTCAGGCAGATCAGGCGCGGCGCGCCGGCCGGCCCTTCGCGCATGGTGACCGGCGACGGGACGTCCGCCGGGTCGGCCGCCGAGGTGAACTTCGGCCGCAGCGCGACCACGGCGCGGAGCAGGTCGTAGGCCTCGCCGACCCGCCCCTCCTCCAGCCCGGCGCGGAACAGGGCGCTGAGCGAGTCGTCCGCCGTGGCGGCGACCGGCGCCGCCGTGGTGCCGACGGACAGCTCGGAGCGCACCCACCTGGCCAGCTCCGCCGGGTTCTTGTTGTCGAACACCACCATGGGCGGCAGGCTCAGCCCGGTGGCCGCGTTGAGCTGGTTGCGCAGCTCCATCGCGGTGAGCGAGTCGAACCCGGACTCCAGGAAGTCGCGCTCCGGGTCGACGGCGGCCGGGTCGGTGTGGCCGAGCAGCATCGCGCAGTACCCGAGCACGAGGTCGCGCAGCACGACTTCCTGCTCGGCCTCGTCCAGCCCGGCGAGCCGCTGCCGCAGCGCGCCCGCTTCCGCCGCCTCCGCCGCGCCACGCCGGCGTGCCGGTGCGAAACCGCGCAGCAGCACCGGGATCTCGTCAGTGCGGGACCGCAGCGCCTGGACGTCCACCTTCAGCGGCACGAGCGCCGGCACGCCCGCCGCCAGCGCCGCGTCGAACGAGGCGAACGCCTCGGCCTCGGTCAGCGCGGGCAGGCCCTGGCGGCGCAGGCGGTGCAGGTCGGCTTCGGTCAGGTAGGCGCTCAGACCGGTGTCGACCGCCCACAGGCCGAACGCCATCGACGTCGCGGCCAGCCCGGAGGCCGCCCGGTGCGCGGCGAGGGCGTCGAGGAACACGTTCGCCGCCGCGTAGGGCGCCTGGCCCGACGCGAGGACGTGCCCGCCCGCGGAGGAGAACAGCACGAACGCGGCCAGGTCGACCTCCGCGGTCAGCTCGTGCAGGTGCCAGGCGGCGTCCGCCTTGGCCCGCAGCACGGGGTCGATCCGCTCGGGCGTGATGGTGCCGACGAGGCCGTTGTCCGCGACGCCGGCGGCGTGCACGACACCGGTCAACGGGTGCTCGGCCGGGATGCCCGCCACCAACGCCGCCACCGCGGCACGGTCGCCGACGTCGCACGCCGCGATCGTCACGGCCGCGCCCAACGCCGTCAGCTCGTCACGCAACCCGGTCGCACCCGGCGCTTCCACACCACGCCGACTCGTCAACACCAAGTGCCGCACGCCGTGCTCGACCACCAGGTGCCGGGCCACCAGACCACCCAGACCGCCGGTGCCACCCGTGACCAGCACCGTGCCGCCCTCGCGCCACCGCGGCGAGTCACCGACGTCGGTGTGCCGGACCAGCCTCGGCACCCTCAACCTGCCGCCCCGCACCGCGATCTCCGGTTCACCGGCAGCCGCGGCGGCGTCGACCGCGCCCGCGGACACGGCCCGGTCGTCGGTGTCCACCAGCACGAACCGGCCCGGGTTCTCGGCCTGCGCGGCCCGCACCAGACCCCACACCGGGGCCTGCGCGACGTCCACCACGCCGTCACCGGTGTCGACCGCGTGCCGGGTCACCACCACGAGGGTCGTGCCGGTGAAGCGCTCGTCCTCCAGGCAGGTCCGCACGGCGGCGAGCACGGCGGTCGTGGCGGACCGCACGCGCGTCGGCACGTCGTCACCGACCGGTTCGACGCGCAGCCGGACGTGCGCCGGCGCCGGGCGGCCATCGGCGACCTCGGCGAGCGGCACCAGCTCCACCCGGTCCTCCGGCGTGGCGAGTTGGTTCCAGTCGACGCGCAGCACCGACGCGTCGCGCCGGCCCGCCGTCAGCTGCTCGACCGACACCGGGCGCAGGTTCAGCGCCGCGACGGTGGCGACGGGCGCGCCGGCGGCGTCGGCCAGGGTGAGCGCGAACGCCGTCTCGCTCGACCGGCTCAGCCGGACCCGCAGCGCGGTGCCGCCGGTGGCGTGCAGGGTCACGCCGGACCAGGAGAACGGCAGCATCGTGCGCGTGCCGTCGGCGTCATCGTCGCCGGCGAAGTTCAACGCGTGCATCGCGGCGTCGAGCAGCGCGGGGTGCAGCCCGTACCGGGCGGCTTCGGCGCGGCTCTGCTCCGGGAGGGAGACCTCGGCGTAGACGTCGTCACCGCGCCGCCACGCGGCCCGCAGGCCCTGGAACGCCGGGCCGTACCCGTAACCGCGGTCCTGGAGGAACTCGTACGCGCCGTCGAGGTCGACGGGCTCGGCGCCGGGCGGTGGCCACTCGTCCAGCCGGGCGCCGGGCGCCCCGGTCCCGGCGGCGAGCACGCCGTCGGCGTGCGCCGTCCACGGCTCGTCCGGCTCCGCGTCCTGGGGGCGGGAGTGGATGGTGATCCGACGTCGCCCGCCGTCGTCGGCCGCGCCGACGCGCACCTGCACCTGCGAGCCCTTCTCGGCGGGCACGAGCGGTGCGCCGAGGGTCAGCTCCGCCAGCACGTCGCAGCCGACCCGGTCACCGGCCTGTACCGCCAGCTCGACCAGCGCGGCGCCGGGGACCAGGACGTTGTCGAACACGCGGTGGTCGGCCAGCCAGCGCTGCGCGTGGGCGGCGAGGCGTCCGGTGAGGAGCAGCTCGCCGGAGTCGGCCAGCGGCACCGCCGCACCCAGCAGGGGGTGTCCGACCGTCGCCAGGCCGGTGGCCGCGATGTCCGGGGTGAGCAGCAGCTGCTCGTCCGGCCAGTACTCCTGGCGCTGGAAGGGGTAGGTCGGCAGGTCGACCCGCCGGGCGGCGCGGCCCGCGAAGAAGGCCCGCCAGTCCACGGTCCCGCCGGCGGTGTGCAGCCGACCGATGCCGGTCACCAGCGTGACGGCCTCGTCACGGCCCTTGCGCTGCAACGGGATGCCGTCCTCGACCAGGGCGCTGAGCACCCCGTCCGGGCCGACCTCCACGAAGCGCACGACACCCTGCTCACGCAGCCGCACCACGACGTCGTGGAACCGGACGGCGTCGCGGACGTGCCGCACCCAGTACTCCGGATCCGTCACGTCGCCGACCGCGACGACCGGGATCGTCGGCTCCCGGAAGCTCAACTCCCGCACCACGGCACGGAAGTCGTCCAGCATCGGGTCCATCAACACCGAGTGGAACGCGTGCGACACCGACAACCGCTTCGACCGCTCGAACTTCGCGGCCACCTCCAGCACCTCGGCCTCGACCCCGGAAACCACCACCGAATCCGGCCCGTTGACCGCCGCGATGCTCACACCCTCGGTCAACAGCGGCAGCACCTCGGCTTCGGTGGCCTTGACCGCCACCATCGCCCCGCCTTCGGGCAACGCCTGCATCAGGCTCGCCCGGGCCGACACCAACCGGCACGCGTCGTCCAAGGAGAGCACCCCGGCCACGTGGGCCGCCGCGATCTCACCGATGGAGTGACCCGCCACCCGATCCGGCCGCACGCCCCACGACTCCACCAAGCGGTAGAGCGCCACCTCGAACACGAACAGCGCAGGCTGCGTGAACTCCGTGCGGTTGACCGCCTTCTCGTCCCAGCCCCACATCACGTCCAGCAGCTCCGGCGCGAACCCGGCCGCCGCCTCCTCCAACGCCCGCGCGAACACCGGGAACTCCCCGTACAGCTCACGGCCCATGCCGACCCGCTGCGAGCCCTGACCGGTGAACAGGAACGCGGTCGAGCCGGTCGACCGCGCCACGCCGGACGCGCCCCGGCCCTCGGCCAGCGCGGTCAGCTCCCGCATCAGCTCGCCCCGGTGCTCGCCGACCAGCACGGCCCGGTGCTCGAACCGCGAACGGCCCGTGGCCAGCGAGAAGCCGACGTCGACACCGCGCAGGTCCGGCCGGTCCACCAGGTGCGACCGCAGCGACGCGGCCTGCGCGAGGAGCCCTTCCGCCGTCCGGGCGGACAGCAGCCACGGCACGACCGAACCGGTCACGGTCGGCGTCTCGGGCCGGGGTTGCACCGGGTCGGCCTGCTCGATGATCACGTGCGCGTTGGTGCCGCTGATGCCGAACGACGAGACCGCCGCCCGCCGCGGCCGGTCCACCGCGGGCCACTCGCGCGCCTCGGTGAGCAGCCGCACGCCGCCCGCCGCCCAGTCCACGTGCGGCGACGGCTCGTCCACGTGCAGGGTCTTCGGCATCACACCGCGCCGGACGGCCTCCACCATCTTGATCACCCCGGCCACGCCGGAGGCGGCCTGCGTGTGGCCGATGTTCGACTTGATCGACCCCAACCACAGCGGGGCGTCGTCGGTCCGGTCCTGGCCGTAGGTGGCCAGCAGCGCCTGCGCCTCGATCGGGTCGCCCAACGTCGTGCCGGTGCCGTGGCCCTCGACCACGTCCACGTCCGAAGTGGACAGTCCGGCGACGCCGAGGGCCTGCCGGATGAGCCGCTGCTGGGACGGCCCGTTCGGCGCGGAGAAGCCGTTCGACGCGCCGTCCTGGTTGAGCGCGGTCCCGCGCACGACGGCGAGCACCGGGTGCCCGTTGCGGCGCGCGTCCGACAGCCGTTCGACCAGCAGCAGACCGGCGCCCTCGCCCCAGCCGGTGCCGTCCGCCGCGCCCGCGTACGACTTGCACCGGCCGTCGGCGGAGAGCCCGCGCTGGCGGCTGAAGTCGACGAACATGTCCGGCGTGGACATCACCGTCACGCCACCGGCGAGCGCCAGCGAGCACTCGCCGGAGCGCAGCGCCTGGATCGCCAGGTGCAGCGCGACCAGCGACGACGAGCACGCGGTGTCGACGGTGACCGCGGGTCCCTCCAACCCGAGGGTGTAGGAGACGCGGCCGGACACGAGGCTGCCACCGCTGGAGTGCGCGCGGTCCGAGCCCTGCCCGTAGTCGTGGTACATCAGGCCCGCGAACACGCCGGTGGCGCTGCCGCGCAGCGAGACCGGGTCGATCCCGGCGCGTTCCAGGGCCTCCCAGGCGATCTCCAGCAGCAGCCGCTGCTGCGGGTCCATGGCGACGGCCTCGTTCGGGCTGATCCCGAAGAACCCGGGGTCGAACATGGTCGCGTCGTGCAGGAAGCAGCCCTCGCGGGTGTAGCTCTTGCCGCGCTTGCCGGGTTCGGGGTCGTAGACCTCGTCCCAGCCGCGGTTGTCCGGGAACCCGGTCACCGTGTCGACGCCGTCCAGCACGACCCGCCACAGGTCTTCCGGCGTGGTGACGCCGCCGGGGTAGCGGCAGCCCATCGCGACGATGGCGATCGGTTCGTCGACCGCCACCCTGGTGACGACCGCGGCGGTCGCGGCGGCGGCGCCGGCCAGCGTCTCCTCGATGTGCAGCGCCACCGCCCGCGCGGACGGCTGGTCGAACACCAGGGTCGCCGGGAGGTCGAGGCCGGTCACGGTGTTGAGGGCGTTGCGCAGCTCGACCGCCGACAGCGAGTCGAAGCCCAGCTCCTGGAACGCCCGGTCGGGCTCGATCGCGTCGGCGGAGGCGTGCCCGAGGACGGCGGCGACGTGGCCGCGCACCAGGTCGAGCAGCGCGTCGAGGCGTCGGGCGTCGTCGAGGCCGTCCAGTTGCCTGACCAGCTCGCTCGAACCCCGCCGGGCCGCTTGACGCGCGGGAGCGCGCACCAGTCCGCGCAGCAACGCGGGCACGTCGCCGATGGGGGTGCGTGCCGTGGCCGCGTCGACCCGCAGCGGCACGAGCACCGGTCGGCCCGTCTCCAGCGCGGCGTCGAACAGGCCGAGGCCTTCGTCGAGCGTCAGCGGCGGGAGCCCTTGGCGGCGCACCCGGTCCAGGTCGACCTCGCCGAGCAGCGCGCCGAGGCCCGCGTCCACGCCCCACAGCCCGTAGGCCAGGGACGTCGCGGGCAGCCCTTCGGCGTGGCGGTGGTGCGCGAGGGCGTCGAGGAACACGTTCGCCGCCGCGTACGTCGCCTGCCCGGCGGCCAGCACCAGGCCGCCCGCCGAGGAGAACAGCACGAACGCGGCCAAGTCGAGGTCCGCCGTCAGCTCGTGCAGGTGCCAGGCGGCGTCCACCTTCGGGCGGAACACGTCCTCGACCTGCTCCGGGGTGACCGCGCCGACCACGCCGTTGCGCGCGACGCCGGCGGCGTGCACGACACCGGTCAACGGGTGCTCGGCCGGGATGTCGGCCAGCAACGCCGCCACCGCGGCACGATCACCCATGTCGCACGCCGCGATCGTCACCTCCGCACCGAGCGCGGTCAGCTCTTCGCGCAGCTCGGTCGCACCCGGCGCTGCCAGGCCACGGCGACTCGTCAACACCAAGTGCCTCACGCCGTGCTCGACCACCAGGTGCCGGGCCACCAGGCCACCCAGTCCACCGGTGCCACCCGTGACCAGCACCGTGCCGCCCTCGCGCCACCGCGGCCGGTCGCCGGTCGCGGACGTCCTGGCCAGCCTGGGCACGTGCGCCTGCCCGGCGCGCAGCGCGATCTCCGGCTCACCGGTCGCCACCGCCGCCCGGACCAGCGACTCGTCGAACCCGTCGGTGTCCACCAGCACGAACCGGCCGGGGTTCTCCGCCTGCGCGGCCCGCACCAGACCCCACACCGGGGCCTGCGCGAGGTCGACCACGTCGTCCGGGCCCACCGCCACGGCGTGGGTGGTCACCACGACCAGCGTGCCCGCGTGCTCGGCGTTGAGCCGGTCGAGCACGGCGGCCGTGACGGCACGGACCCGGTCGGTGACGGCGCCGTCCGGGGTGGTCACGGCGAACAGCACGTCGTCGGACTCCTCGGCCGAGGCGACCGGGACCTGCTGCCACCCGATGTGCAGCAGCGCGTCGCGGTGGTCGGGCCGCACGTCGAGCTGCGCGGCCGACACCGGTCGGGACACCAGCGCCTCGACCGACATGACCGGCAGGCCGGTCTGGTCCGCGACGGCCAGCGCGATGCTGTCCCGTCCGGACGGGGTGATCCGCACCCGGACCGCGTGCGCGGCGGCGGCGTGCAGCGTGACCCCGCTCCACACGAACGGCAGCACCGTCCGGCCGTCGCGGTTGCCGTCGTCGTGCACCAGGATCGCGTGCAGGGACGCGTCGAGCAGCGCCGGGTGCAGCCCGAACCGCGCGGCGTCGGCGTTCTGCGCGGGCAGCTCGACCTCGGCGTACACGTCGTCCCCGACCTTCCAGGCCGCCTTGAGCCCTCGGAACACCGGCCCGTAGCCGTAGCCCTGATCGGCCAGCTGCTCGTACGCGCCGTCGAGGTCGACCGGCTGCGCGCCGGCCGGCGGCCACTGCGCCAGGTCGAAGGAGGGCACGACCGCACGTTCGGACAACGCGCCCTGGGCGTGCAGCGTCCACGGCGCGGCGGAGCCCTCCTCCCGCGAGTACACCGACACCGGCCGCCGACCGTTCCCGTCGGGCGCGTCGACCACGACCTCCACCACGGCCGCCTTGCCCGGCGGCAGCACCAGGGGTGCGGTCAGGGTCAGCTCCTCCAACGTGGTGCAGCCGACCTGGTCACCGGCGCGCACCGCCAGTTCGACGAAGCCCGTGCCGGGCAGCAGGACGCTGCCGAGCACGTCGTGGTCGGCCAGCCACGGCTGCCGGTCGGTGCCGAGCCGCCCGGTCAACACCACTCGTTCCGAGTCGGGCGACTCGACCACCGCGCCCAACAACGGGTGCTCGACCTTCGCGAGCCCCGCGGACCGCACGTTGCCGATCTCGTCGGCCATCCACGACTCGGCCAGGTAGTCCATCGTGTCCAGCCAGTACCGCTCGCGCTGGAACGCGTAGGTCGGCAGGTCGACCCGCGTGCCGCGGCCGGCGAAGAACGCCTGCCAGTCGACCGCGCCGCCGGTGCCGTGCAGCTGCCCGAGGCCGGTGACCAGCGTGACCGCCTCGTCACGTCCCCTGCGCTGCAACGCGATCGCGCCCTCGACCAGCGCGCTCAGCACGCCGTCGGGGCCGACCTCCACGAACCGGCCGACGCCTTCCTCCCGCAACCGCGTCACGGCGTCGTGGAACCGCACCGCGTCCCGGACGTGCCGCACCCAGTACTCCGGGTCCGTCACCTCACCCGACGTGACGATCGGGATCTCCGGCGCCTGGAAGCTCAACTCCCGCACCACCACGCGGAAGTCGTCCAGCATCGGGTCCATGAGCACGGAGTGGAACGCGTGCGACACCGAAAGCCGCTTCGACCGCTCGAACTTCGCGGCCACCGCCAGCACCTCGGCCTCGACCCCGGAAACCACCACCGAATCCGCGCCGTTCACCGCCGCGATGCCCACACCGCCGGTCAACAACGGCACCACCTCGGCCTCGGCAGCCTTGATCGCCACCATCGCGCCGCCCTCGGGCAACGCCTGCATCAGACTCGCCCGCGCCGACACCAACCGGCAGGCGTCCGTCAGGGACAACACCCCGGCGACATGGACGGCGGCGATCTCACCAATCGAGTGCCCCGCCAGCCGATCCGGCCGAACACCCCACGACTCCAACAGCCGGTAGAGCGCCACCTCGAACGCGAACAGCGCAGGCTGCGTGAACTCCGTGCGGTCCAACCGCTCGGTGTCCTCACCCCACATCACGTCCCGCAGCACGGGGTCGAAGCCCGCGAGCACCTCGGTGAACGCACCCGCGAACACCGGGAACGCCGCCGACAGCTCACGACCCATGCCGAGCCGCTGCGAACCCTGCCCCGTGAACAAGAACGCCGTCGAGCCCGTGGACCGGGTGAACGCCGGCACCAGCCCGGCCAGCGCACGCACCAGCTCGTCGCGGTCCCGACCGGCCACCACCGACCGGTGCGACAACACCGCACGCGTGGTCACCAGCGAGAAGGCCACGTCGGTCGGCCGCACGGACGGGTGGTCCAGCAACCAGTCGTGCAGCTTGCGCGCCTGCGCGGCCACGCCCTCGGCGTCGTGCCCGGACACCAGCAACGGCACGACCGGCAGCTCCGCCGTCGCCTGCTCGGCCTCCTCCTCGGGCGCCTGCTCGATGATCACGTGGGCGTTCGTGCCGCTGATCCCGAACGACGAGATGCCGGCCCGACGCGGGTGCCCGTTCGACGGCCACTCCCGGGCCTCGGTCAGCAGCTTCACGTTGCCCGCCGCCCAGTCCACGTGCGGGGAAGGCTCGTCCACGTGCAGCGTCTTCGGCATCACACCGTGCTGGATCGCGTGGACCATCTTGATGATGGCGGCCACGCCGGCGGCGGCCTGGGTGTGGCCGATGTTCGACTTGATCGACCCCAACCACAACGGCGCGTCCTCGGCCCGGTCCTGGCCGTAGGTGGCCAACAACGCCTGGGCCTCGATCGGGTCGCCCAACGTCGTGCCGGTGCCGTGACCCTCCACCACGTCGACCTGATCCACAGATACGCGGGCGTTGGCGAGGGCCGCCCGGATCACGCGGCGCTGCGACGGGCCGTTGGGCGCGGTGAGACCGTTGGACGCGCCGTCCTGGTTGATCGCGGACCCGCGGACCACGGCGAGCACGCGGTGGCCGTTGCGGCGGGCGTCCGACAACCGCTCCACCAGCACCACGCCGACGCCCTCGCCCCAGCCGGTGCCGTCCGCCGCGCCCGCGAACGACTTGCACCGACCGTCCTTCGCCAGTCCGCGCTGGCGGCTGAACTCCACGAAGGTCTCCGGCGTCGCCATGACCGCGACACCGCCGACGAGCGCCAGCGAGCACTCCCCCGCACGCAGCGCCTGGACGGCCCAGTGCAGCGCCACCAGCGACGACGAGCACGCCGTGTCCACCGTGACCGCGGGCCCTTCCAGCCCCAGCGTGTAGGAGACGCGGCCGGAGGCGACCGCGCCCGTGCTGTTGTTGGCCGGGTAGTCGTGGTACATCATCCCCGCGAACACACCGGTATCGCTGCCCCGCAAGGAAACCGGGTCGATACCCGCCCGTTCGACCGCCTCCCACGACGCCTCCAGCAACAACCGCTGCTGCGGATCCATCACCAACGCCTCGTTCGGGCTGATCCCGAAGAACGCGGGGTCGAAGTCGGCGGCGTTGTGCAGGAACGCACCCTCACGGGCGTAGGTCTTGCCGACCGCGCCGGGCTCCGGGTCGTACACGCCTTCGACGTCCCAACCACGATCCGTCGGGAACCCGCCCACGGCGTCCACACCGTCCGCGACGAGCCGCCACAGGTCCTCCGGCGACGAGACACCGCCCGGGTAGCGGCAGCTCATGCCGACGATGGCGATCGGTTCGCGCTGGGTGGCGGTGAGCTTCTGGTTCTGCTCGCGCAGGAGTTTGGTCTCCTTCAACGACGCGCGGAGCGCTTCGACGAGTTTGTCGTTCGGGCCGGTCATTCCCGTTCACGCTCCCTGAGTCGCGTCGTCGAGGTCGATGCCCTCGAACGCCATGCTGATGAGGCTTTCCGTGTCCATCTCGTCGATCGAGTCTGCGGCCGCCCCCGGACCGGCCTGGACCTGCCGATCGCCCGCCCCGCCCAGTTCGAGCAGGCTGTCGAGCAGCCCCGCGTCGCGCAGCCGGGTGAGCGGGATGGCTTGCAGGATGCGCCGGACCTGCTCCTCGTGCGCCCGCGCCTCGTCGGCGGCCTCGGGCGCCAGCTCGGCGCGCAGGAACTCCGCCAGCGCCCGCGGCGTGGGGTAGTCGAACACCAGCGTCGCCGGGAGCCGCAGGTCCGCCGCGGCGCTCAGGCCGTTGCGGAACTCGACCGCCGACAGCGAGTCGAAGCCCAGGTCGTTGAACGCCTGCTCCGGGTCGATCGCCTCCGGACCCCCGTGGCCCAGGGTCGCCGCGGCCTGCGTCCGCACCAGCTCCACCAACACCGCGAGCCGCTCGCCGTCGTCGTTCAGGCCTGTCAGCCGGTCCCGCCACCCGGACCCCGCCGCGTCACCGGTCACCCGGCGGGCACGGCGACGAACCAGGCCGCGCAGCAGCGGCGGCACGTCGTCCCCACCGGCGCCGGACAGGTCCAACCCGATCGGCACCAGCGCCGGGAGGTCGAGCGACACGGCGGTGTCGAACAGCGCCAGGCCGTCGTCGGTCGACAGGGCGTGCACGCCCGACCGCCGCATCCGCTGCACGTCGGCTTGACCGGTCATGCCGGAGTCGTCGGCCCAGAGACCCCACGCCAACGAGTGCGCCACCCGGCCGTTGGCCCGGCGGTGGGCCGCCAACGCGTCCAGGTAGGCGTTGCCCGCCGCGTAGCTGCCCTGACCGGGGTTGCCGAAGACACCCGCGGCCGAGGAGAACAGCACGAACGCCGACACGTCCCCGACCACCTCGTGCAGGTTCCACGCGGCGTCGACCTTCGGGCGCAGCACCCCGTCCACCCGTTCGGGCGTCAACGAGGCGATCACACCGTCGTCGAGGACGCCCGCGACGTGCACCACGCCGTCCACCGGGTAGGCGGCCACCAGCTCCGCCAAGGCCTCCCGGTCGGCGACGTCGCAGGCCACCAGTTCCGCCTTGGCCCCGGCCTCCGCCAACTCGGCCACGAGGTCGTGCGCGCCCGGCGCGTCCAGGCCGCGCCGACTCGTCAACAGCAGCTCGGTGACGCCGTGCGCGGTGACCAGGTGCCGGGCGACGAGCTTGCCGAGCGAACCCGTCGCGCCCGTCACCAGGACCCGACCCGAGAACGCCTGGCCGTCCGACTCCGACCCACGGGAGACCCGCGCCAACCGGGCCGCGTGCATGACGCCGTCACGAACGACCACCTGCGGCTCACCGGTCCCGAGGACGGCCGGCAGGTCGAGATCGGCGTCGGTGTCCACCAGGACGACCCGACCCGGGTTCTCCGACTGGGCCGACCGCACCAGGCCCCGGACCGCGGCGCCGGCGAGGTCCGTGACCTCGCCGAACGCCACCGCACCCCGCGTCACCACGACGAGCGAGGAGCCGTCGCCCCGCGCCAGCCAGTCCTGCACCTCGGCCAGGACGCGGGACACCTCGGCCCGCACCCCCGCCGGGTCCGCACCCGCCGCGCCGGCCTCCAGCACGACGGCGTCCGCGACCACCGGCCCCGACGCCGTGACCGGAGCCCACTCCAGCCGGAACAGCGACTCGTACGTCCCCGCACCGGCCGCGAGCTGTTCGGCCGACACGGGACGCATCGCCAGCGTGCCGACCCGGGCGACCGGCGCACCCGTGCCGTCCGCGACCAGCAGCGCGACCGCGCCCTCGCCCACCGGGGCCAACCGGACCCGCAGCCGCGACGCCCCGGCCGCGAACAACGACACCCCGGACCAGGAGAACGGCAGCATCGCGGGCGGCGCGGTCCCGCTGTCGTCACCGTCACCGGCCGCCATCCGGAGCGCGTGCAGCGCCGAGTCGAGCAGCGCCGGGTGCAGGCCGAACCGCGCGGCGTCCGCGCCGTCGGGCAACGCGACCTCGGCGTACACGTCGTCCCCGACCTTCCAGGCCGCCTTGAGCCCTCGGAACACCGGCCCGTAGCCGTAGCCCTGATCGGCCAGCTGCTCGTACGCGCCGTCGAGGTCGACCGGCCGCGCGCCGGCCGGCGGCCACTGCGCCAGGTCGAACGCCGGCGTGACGTCCTCCTCGGCCAGCTCGCCCACCGCGTGCAGCACCCACGGCACGTCGGCCTCTTCGGGACGCGAGTACACCGACACGGCACGCCGGCCGGCGCCGTCCGGCGCGTCCACCACGACCTGCAACGCGACTCCGCCGTTCGCCGGCAGCACCAACGGCGCGGTCAGCGTCATCTCCTCCAACACACCGCACCCGACGTGGTCACCGGCCCGGACGGCGAGTTCCACGAAGGCCGTGCCGGGCAGCAGCACCGTGCCGTGCACTTCGTGATCCGCCAGCCAGGGCTGCCGGTCGACGCCGAGCCGCCCCGTCAACACCACCCGTTCGGAGTCGGGCGACTCGATCACCGCACCCAGCAGCGGGTGCTCGGACACCACCAGTCCGGCCGACTTCACGTTGCCGATCTCGTCGGCGATCCAGGACTCGGCCAGGTAGTCCACCGTGTCCAGCCAGTACCGCTCGCGCTGGAACGCGTAGGTCGGCAGGTCCACCTTGCGGGCGTTGCTGCCCCTGAAGAACGCCGACCAGTCGACCGCCCCACCGGCGGTGTGCAGCCGGCCCAGGCCGGTGACCAGGGTGACCGCCTCGTCACGTCCCCTGCGCTGCAAGGCGATGCCGTCCTCGACCAGCGCGCTGAGCACGCCGTCCGGCCCGACCTCGACCATCCTGCTCACGCCCCGACCCCGCAGTTGTGTCACGGCGTCGTGGAAGCGCACCGCGTCGCGGACGTGCCGGACCCAGTACTCGGGATCGGTCACGTCGCCGGTCGTGGCGATCGGGATGGCCGGTGCGCGGAACGTCAGCTCGCCCACGACGGCGCGGAACTCGTCCAACATCGGGTCCATGAGGACCGAGTGGAACGCGTGCGACACCGACAACCGCTTCGACCGCTCGAACTTCGCGGCCACTGCCAGCACCTCGGCCTCGACACCCGAGACGACCACGGAATCCGGCCCGTTCACCGCCGCGATGCCCACGCCCTCCGTCAACAACGGCACCACATCCGCTTCGGTGGCCTTGATCGCCACCATCGCGCCGCCCTCGGGCAACGCCTGCATCAGACGCGCACGCGCCGACACCAACCGACAGGCGTCCGTCAGGGACAGCACCCCGGCCACGTGGGCAGCGGCGATCTCGCCGATCGAGTGGCCGGCGAGCATGTCCGGCCGCACGCCCCACGACTCCAACAAGCGGTAGAGCGCCACCTCGAACGCGAACAACGCAGGCTGCGTGAACTCCGTGCGGTCCAACCGCCCCGCGTCCTCACCCCACATCACGTCCCGCAACACCGGGTCAAAGCCCGCGAGCACCTCAGAGAACGCACCCGCGAACACCGGGAACGCCACCGACAACTCACGACCCATCCCGAGCCGCTGCGAACCCTGCCCCGTGAACAAGAACGCCGTCCCACCACCGGAACGCGCCACCACCGGCACGACATCCGCCAGACCACGCACCAACTCGTCCCGATCCCGACCGACCACCACCGCCCGGTGCTCGAACACCGAACGACCAGCCAACGACAAGCCGACGTCCACCGGCCGGACATCAGCGCCCACGAACGACGCCAACCGCACAGCCTGAGCACGCACCGCCTCGGCCGAACGACCCGACAGCACCCACGGCACCACCGGCAGCTCGACACCGGTGTCGCCCGCGTCCACCGCCACCGGTTCCTCGACGATCACGTGCGCGTTCGTGCCGCTGATCCCGAACGACGAGATCCCCGCCCGACGCGGGTGCCCGTTCGACGGCCACTCCCGCGCCTCGGTCAGCAACCGCACGTTGCCCGCCGCCCAGTCCACGTGCGGCGAAGGCTCGTCAACGTGCAGCGTCTTCGGCATCACGCCATTCCGGATGGCCTCGACCATCTTGATGATCCCGGCAACACCGGCCGCGGCCTGCGTGTGACCGATGTTCGACTTGATCGACCCCAACCACAACGGCGCGTCCTCGGCGCGGTCCTGACCGTAGGTGGCCAACAACGCCTGCGCCTCGATCGGGTCACCCAGCGTCGTGCCGGTGCCGTGCGCCTCCACCAAGTCGACGTCGGCGGTCGTCAGCCCGGCGTTCGCCAACGCCTGCCGGATCACCCGGCGCTGGGACGGGCCGTTCGGGGCGGTGAACCCGTTCGACGCGCCGTCCTGGTTGATCGCCGTGCCACGGACGACCGCCAGCACGCGGTGCCCGTTGCGGCGGGCGTCCGACAGCCGCTCGACGAGCAGCACGCCGACGCCTTCGGCCCAGGCGGTGCCGTCCGCCGCACCGGCGAACGACTTGCACCGACCGTCCGGCGACAGCCCGCGCTGACGGCTGAACTCCACGAACACCTCGGGCGTCGCCATCACGGCCACACCGCCGACGAGGGCGAGCGAAGCCTCACCGGACCGCAGCGCCTGGACGGCCCAGTGCAGCGCCACCAGTGACGACGAGCACGCCGTGTCCACCGTGACCGCGGGCCCTTCCAGCCCCAGCGTGTAGGAGACGCGGCCGGAGGCGACCGCGCCCGTGCTGTTGTTGGCCGGGTAGTCGTGGTACATCATCCCCGCGAACACACCGGTATCGCTGCCACGCAAGGAAACCGGGTCGATACCCGCCCGTTCGACCGCCTCCCACGACGCCTCCAGCAACAACCGCTGCTGCGGATCCATCACCAACGCCTCGTTCGGGCTGATCCCGAAGAACGCCGGGTCGAACTCCGCCGCCCCGTACAGGAAGCCACCCTCACGGGTGTACGTCTTGCCCGTGACACCGGGCTCCGGGTCGTACACGCCTTCGACGTCCCAACCACGATCCGTCGGGAACCCGCCCACCGCGTCCACACCGTCCGCCACCAACCGCCACAGGTCCTCCGGCGACGACACACCGCCCGGGTAGCGGCAGGCCATGCCGACGATCGCGATCGGCTCGTCGGTCACCGACGTCGTCGCCACGACCGCCCGCGCGCGCTCACCCGTGCCGGACATCTCGCCGAGCAGGTGCTCCGCCAGCGCGAACGGCGTCGGGTAGTCGAAGACCAGGGTCGCGGGCAGCACCATGTCCACCGCGGCGCTCAGGCCGTTGCGGAACTCGACCGCCGACAACGAGTCGAAGCCCAGGTCGTTGAACGCCTGCTCCGGGTCGATCGCCTCCGGACCCGCGTGCCCCAAGGTCGCCGCGGCCTGCGTCCGGACCAACTCCACCAACACCGGGAGCCGCTGCTCCTGCGCCAACCCCGCCAACCGCTCACGCCACACCGACGAACCGCCGGCCACTCGGCGGGCACGGCGACGAACCAGGCCGCGCAGCAACGGCGGCACGTCGTCACCGGCGCCGGACAGGTCGAGGTCGATCACCACCAGCGCGGGCGCGTCCACGGCGGTTCCGGCGTCGAACAACGCCAGACCACGTGCCGCGGACAGGGCGAGCACACCGGTCCGCCGGATCCGCTCGACCTCCGCCGCACCGCCCATGCCGGCCTCGTCCGCCCACAGGCCCCAGGCGAGCGACTGCGCCGCCAGCCCGTTCGCCCGGCGGTGGGCCGCCAACGCGTCCAGGTACGCGTTGCCCGCCGCATAACTGGCCTGACCCGGGTTGCCGAACACGCCCGCGGCCGAGGAGAACAGCACGAACGCCGACACGTCACCCACGAGCTCGTGCAGGTTCCAGGCCGCGTCCACCTTCGGACGCAACACCCCGTCCACCCGTGCGGGCGTCAACGAGGCGATCACCCCGTCGTCCAACACACCGGCGACATGCACGACGCCATCGACGGGACGCCCGGCCAGCAGCCCGGCCAGTGCCTCCCGGTCGGCCACGTCGCAGGCCACCAGCTCGACCTCGGCGCCGGCCTCGGCCAACTCGGCCACCAGCTCGGGTGCCCCCGGGGCAGCCAGGCCGCGTCGACTCGTCAACAGCAGGTCGGTCACGCCGTGCGCGGTGACCAGGTGCCGGGCGACGAGCTTGCCGAGCGAACCCGTCGCACCCGTCACCAGGACGCGACCCGAGAACCGCGCCTCGGACCCGGCTTCCGCCACCCGCGCCAACCGGGCACCGTGCATGACGCCGTCCCGCACGACCACCTGCGGCTCGCCGGTGCCGAGAACGGCGGCCGCGTCGAGATCGGCGTCGGTGTCCACCAGGACGACCCGACCCGGGTTCTCCGACTGCGCGGACCGCACCAGGCCCCACACCGCGGCACCGGCCAGATCCGTGACGTCACCGAACGCCATCGCACCTCGGGTCACGACGACCAACGACGAGTCGTCGCCCCGCGCCAACCAGTCCTGCACCTCGGCCAGGACCCGCGACACCTCAGCCCGCACCCCCGCAGCGTCAGCCCCCGGCGCACCGGCCTCCAGCACCACGGCATCCACCGACACCAGGGACGTCGATACCGGAGACGCCGACACCGGGGACCACTCCACCCGGAACAACGACTCCGCGGCCGACGAAGCCAGCTGGTCCGCCGACACCGGGCGCAATGCCAACGACGCCAACGACGCGACCGGCGCGCCATCGGCGTCCGCGAGCTGCAACGTCACCGCGCCCTCGCCGGCCGGGCTGATCCGGACGCGCACCCGACCGGCCGCGACGGCGTGCAGCGTGACCCCGGACCAGGAGAACGGGAGCACGGTCCGCCCACCGCCCCGACCGGCGAGACCGATCGCGTGCAGGCACGAGTCCAGCAGCGCGGGGTGGATCCCGAACGCCGAGCCGTCCACGTCCTCCGGCAGGGCCACGTCGGCGAACACGTCGTCGCCGTGCCGCCAGGCGGACTTCAGCCCTTGGAACACCGGCCCGTAGTTCAGTCCCGCGTCGGCCAACGCGTCGTAGAGGCCGTCGACGTCCACCGGCTCCGCACCCGCCGGCGGCCACTGCCCCAGGTCGAACGCAGGAGCCGGGGTCCGCGCCGAGAGCACACCTTCGGCGTGCAGCGCCCACGGGGCGTCCGAGCCGCCCGCCCGCGAGTACACCGAGACCGCGCGTCGCCCGGCGCCGTCCGGCGCGTCCACGACCACCTGCACCGCCACACCACCGGTCGTCGGCAGCACCAGGGGCGCGGTCAGCATCAGCTCTTCGAGCGTGCCGCACCCCACCTCGTCACCCGCTTCGACCGCGAGCTCCACGAACGCCGTCCCGGGCAGCAGCACGCTGCCGAACACGTCGTGATCCGCCAGCCACGGCAGCGCGTCGACCGACAGCCTGCCGGTCAGCACCACGCCGTCGGACGCGGGCGACGGCACGACCGCCGAGAGCAACGGGTGCTCGACCTGCCCGAGGCCCATGGACGCCGCGTCAACGCCGGACCGCTGCTCGCGCAGCCAGTACCGCTCGCGCTGGAACGCGTAGGTCGGCAGGTCGACCTGCCGACCACGGCCGCTGAAGAACGCCCGCCAATCGACCGTTCCACCCGCCGTGGAGAACCGCCCGACAGCCGCGACCAGCGTCACGGCCTCATCACGTTCCCTGCGCTGCAAGGCGATGCCGTCGTCCACCAGTGCGCTGAGCACACCGTCCGGCCCCACCTCGACGAACCTGCTGACGCCCGCGTCCTGCATCCGCGTCACGGCGTCGTGGAAGCGCACCGCCTCGCGCACGTGCCGCACCCAGTAGTCCGGGTCGGTCACATCACCTGACGTGACCATCGGGATCCTCGGCTCCCGGAAGCTCAACTCCCCCACCACAGCCCGGAAGTCATCCAGCATCGGGTCCATGAGGACCGAGTGGAACGCGTGCGACACCGAAAGCCGCTTCGACCGCTCGAACCGGGCCGCGACCGCCAACACCTCGACCTCGTCGCCCGATACGACAACGGAATTCGGCCCGTTGACCGCCGCGATGCCCACTCCGGCCGTCAACAACGGCAGCACCTCGGCCTCGGCAGCCTTGACCGCCACCATCGCGCCACCCTCGGGCAACGCCTGCATCAGACTCGCCCGCGCCGACACCAACCGACACGCATCAGGCAACGACAGCACGCCCGCGACGTGAGCCGCCGCGATCTCACCGATCGAATGACCAGCCAAGAAGTCCGGCCGAACACCCCACGACTCCAACAACCGGTAAAGCGCAACCTCAAACGCGAACAGCGCAGGCTGCGTGAACTCCGTGCGGCTCAGACGCTCAGCGTCCTCACCCCACACCACCTCCCGCAGCGCCTGGTCGAACCCGGCCAACACCTCGCTGAACGCACCCGCGAACACCGGGAACGCCACCGACAACTCACGACCCATCCCGAGCCGCTGCGAACCCTGCCCCGTGAACAAGAACGCCGTCCCAC
>NZ_JBFAMT010000063.1:0-47838 GCF_040656635.1 Actinosynnema sp. NPDC049800
TCCGTTCGGTTGGTGTCTTTTTGTGTTTTCTTGTGTTGGGCTGTGCGTCGGGGGGGGCGGGGGGGGGGGGGGCGGGGGCTGGGGCCACGTCCGGCCACTGCCGAGGCCCGCGGTCGGCGATCAGTCGAGGAAGTAGCCCATGTTGCCCTCGGTGATCTGGCCTTCGCAGTTCGGGTCGTAGGACTCCATGTGGTCACCGCTGCCCCGCACCACGCAGCGGTAGATCGGGTGGCTGCCGGCGACCGCGCCGTCGTGGGCGTAGCCGAGCAGGCCGACGCGGGTCTGGCCCTCGCAGTTCACGTCGTAGGAGGTGAAGTTGTCCCAGCCGACCGCGCAGCGGTACAGCGCGTGCGTGCCCGGGGCCTGGCTGGTCAGGAGGCGGCCCAGGGACGCCTCGGCCACGTAGCCCGACGGGGCGCCGGTGACCGACGTGAGGTGGTCGCGACCGCCGTAGTAGCGGACCGCCGTGACGGTCGACGGGCCACCGGTCGTCGGGCCGGTGAAGAGCAGGCGGTTCGGCGAGCCCGCGCCCGGGTTGGTGATCTTGTTCGGGGTCGAGGCGTCGACGAGCGCGGCGTGCACGGTCGCCGGCGCGTCACCGGGGTGCGTGGCCAGGTACAGCGCCGCGGCGCCCGCGACGTGCGGTGCGGCCATCGAGGTGCCGCTGATGGTGTTGGTGGCGGTGTCGCCGGTGTGCCAGGACGAGGTGATGTTCTGACCGGGCGCGAACACGTCGGTGCACGTGCCGTAGTTGGAGAACGACGCCCGCGCGTCGGTGTTCGTCGAGGCGTTGACGGTGACCGCCTCGCGCACCAGCGCCGGGCTGAAGCCGCACGCGTCGGCGTTGGAGTTGCCCGACGCGAGGGCGTACGTGACGCCGGAGGCGATCGAGTTGCGCACGGCCGTCTCCAGGGGCGCGGTGGCCGCGGAGGCGGTGGCGCCGAGGCTCATGTTCGCGACCGCGGGCTTGACGGCGTTCGCGGTCACCCACTCGACGCCGCTGATCACCTGGGCGAACGTGCCGGAGCCCGCGCAGTTGAGCACGCGCACGGCGACCAGCTGCACGCCCTTGGCGACGCCGTAGTGGCTGCCGCCGACCGTGCCCGCCACGTGCGTGCCGTGGCCGTTGCAGTCGGTGTTGGAGCCGTCCACGGCGTCGTAGCCCCACGACGCCCGGCCGCCGAACGTCGAGTGGGTGGTCCGGATGCCGGTGTCGAGGATGTACGCGCGCACGTTGGCCGCGGCCGTGTCGTAGCTGTAGGAGGAGTTCAGCGGCAGGTCGCGCTGGTCGATGCGGTCGAGCCCCCACGAGGGCGGGTTCGGCTGCGTGTCGACGGCCTGGACCCGGCCGTCCTCGCTGACCGACCGCACCGCCGGGTCGGCGGCCAGTCTTCTCGCTTCCCGTTCGCTCGCGGCGACGGCGAAGCCGCGTAACGCGTGCCGCCACGTGGCCGTGACCGTGCCACCGTGCTCGGCGGTGAGGTCGGCCGCCTGGGCCGCCACCTCGTCCTTCAACACCACCACGTAGTGCCCCGGCACGGCCGTGCCGGCGGCGGCGAGCCGGATGTCGCCCTCCGCCGCGCCCGCCGGTGGCGCGCCGACCAGGAGACCGGTGGTGAGCGCCACCGCGCCCACCACCCCGTTCACGAAGACCTTGCGCTTCATCGAAACCTCCGCAGGGTTGAGATCCGACCACCGAGCGTGACACGCGGGTCACGGGTGCGGGGCAGGCCGGTGCGGCAGCCCGAAGGGCGGCGGCACGCGGTCGCAACCACGCGCTGCCGAAGGGCGTCCGCGCTCGTCGTCATCCGCAGGGCACGCCTGGTTCGAACGGCCGGCCGCGCGTGGCGCGAATGGTCGTCGCGCGCCGCCCCGGCGTCACGTCCGGCCGTCGAGGCCGAACCTCTCCGCGAACGCCGCCAACTGCTCCCGCTGCTCACCGGGGTCCGCGCTGGTCGCGCTCACGACGACGCGGGTCACGCCCTGCTCGGCGAACGCCTCCGCCGTGTCCGTGGACATCTCGATGGAGCCCCACCGGGTGTAGTCCAACGCGTCCGGGTCACGACCGGCCTCGATCGCGGTCGAGCGCGCGAGGTCCCACTGGAGCGCGCGTTCGTCGGGCATGAGCATGCCGCCGGGGAAGTACCCGTCACCACGGCGCCCGGCCCGGCGCGCGGCGGCCCGGCTCGAACCGCCGACGTGGACGGGCAGGTGCCGGACGCCGAGCGGTTTCGGGAAGCTGCACAGGTCCTCGAAGGCGAAGAACTCCCCCGCGAAGCTCACGCCCTCCTCGCCGCCCTCCCACAGCAGCCGCAGCACGTCGATCGCCTCGTCGGCACGACGGCCGCGCGTGCCGAAGTCCACCCCGACCGCCCGGGCCTCGCCGGGCAACGTGCCCAGGCCCACGGTCAGCAACCGCATCCGGCCCTTCGACAGCACGTCGACCGTCGCCAGGCGCTTGGCCAGGACCACCGGGTGGTGGTACGGCAGCAGCAACACCCCCGTGCCGAGCAGGATCCGGCTCGTCGCCGCCGCGACGAACGCGAGGCAGTCGACCGGGTCGGCGTAGGGCAGCGCCGGCGGGATCTCGTGCGCGCCGACCGCGGCGCCGGGGTACACCGCGACGTGCTCCGGCAGGTACAACGCCTCGAAGCCGCACTCCTCGGCGTGCCGGGCGTAGGCGACGAGCCGGTCGGGGTCGACGCCGAAGTACGGCGTGCTGTAGCTGACGGCGAACTTCATCGGACAGTCCTCATGGACCCCGACGCTAGGCGTTGACGTCGACGTCAACGCAAGCCGACCGCGCTCACCTCTCGTTGCCGCGCTTGTAGTTGCCGGTCACCCGCGCCGACAACGCGCGACACCAACACCTGGCCGTCCTCGGCACCCGCCAGTCGAACGGGTCGTCTTCGAGTCCCACCGGCGGGTTCAGGTGCGCAGGATCGGCGGGTGCAGGACCGTGGCCGGGCCGCGGCGGTAGATGACGGCGGGACGTCCGCCGTTGCCGCTGGTGCGCTTGCCGGTGGCCACCAGGAAGCCGTCGACCCCGGTGACCTTGCGGTGGAAGTTGCGCGCGTCCAACTCCTCGGACCACACGATCTCGTAGACGCGCCGCAGCTCCGAGATCGTGAACTCGGGGTTGCAGAAGGCGGTGGCGAGCGTCGTGTACTCCAGCTTCGAGCGGGCCCGGTCGACCGCGTCGGCGATGATCTGGCCGTGGTCGAACGCGAGCCGCCGGCGGCGGCCGAGCACCCGGTCCACCGGCACCCACCGCGCCCGTTCGGCGTCACCGCCCGCGCTGGGCAGCGGCAGGTTCGGCACGATGGCCAGGTAGCAGACGGTGACCACCCTCATGCGCGGGTCACGGCCCGGTGCGCCGTAGGTGCGCAACTGCTCCAGGTGCAGCCCGGCCGCGTCGAGCCCGGTCTCCTCGGCGAGCTCCCGAGCCGCCGCGACGTCGATGTCCTCGTCCTCAGTGGACAGGAACCCGCCCGGCAGCGCGAGGCGGCCGCGGTACGGCTCGACGCCCCGGTTGACCAGCAGCACGTGCAGGCGTTCCGCGCGCACGGTGAGCACCGCGAGGTCGACGGCTATCGCCACCGTCGGGATCGTCCATGAGGCGCCCATCGCATCACCTTAACTTCTCGTCGTTGTGACGACAAATGGACCGACGGCGGCGGAACACCCCTCGGCCAACGACGTGCGGACGCCGACGGGCACGGACCGCGCCGGTAACCGTCAGGTTGACGAAAACCATGGGTCGGTCTTATCGTCAGACTGACGTCAAGGTTCGGACCCCTGTACCGCCGGCGCCTACCGTCGACCGGCCCCGCCCCGCCGACCGCGCCGTTTCCGCTGTCATCACATGCGCGCCCGGCCAGTGAACGGAGCAGAGCAGATGATCGTGGTCCTCACGGCGCTGGAGGTCGAGCGCGCTGCCGTCGTCCAGCACCTCGTCGACGTGCGGCCGCACCGACATCCCACCGGGACGATCTTCGAGCGCGGTGTGCTCGCCGGCCACCCCGACCACCACGTCGTGGTCGCCCTGACCGGCGCCGGCAACGGGGCCGCGGCCGTCATGACCGAACGCGCCCTCACCGAGTTCCAGCCGTCCGCCGTGCTGTTCGTGGGTGTCGCGGGCGGTCTGCGGGACTGGCTCCGCCTCGGCGACGTGGTCGTCGCCACCCGCGTGTACGGCTACCACGCGATGCGCAGCGAGGACGACGGCGACCACGCCCGACCCCGCGCGTACGAGACGGCGCACACCCTCGAGCAGACCGCCCGGGTGCTGGCGCGCACGCCGGCGTGGCGCTCCGGACTGCCCGCCGGCCAGGAGCCTCCCCAGGTCCACTTCGAGCCGATCGCGTCGGGCGAGGTCGTGCTCAACACGAGGACGTCGGCGACCGCGCGGCACCTGAGCCACCACTTCAACGACGCGGTCGCCGTGGAGACGGAGAGCGCGGGCGTCGCGCAGTGCGGCCACCTGCACGGCTCGACACCGACCATCACGATCCGGGGGATCAGCGACTTCGCCGACGGCGCGAAGGACGCGGCCGACCGCGGGGGTTCGCAGGAGCTGGCGGCGCGCAACGCGGCGCTGTTCATGCGCGTGCTGATCGCCGAGCTGTCGTCGACGCCGGACCAGCCGGACCCGCGCAACGGCAGCGGCAACGGCACGTCGGTCCACAACAGCGTGTCCGGCACGGCCAACTTCGCCATCCAGGCCGGGGTGATCAACGGAGGGGTCTGGTTCGGCGACTCCCCCGGGCCGGACCTCCTCGCCCTGGAACGGCTCACCACCGCCGTCGCGGAGGCCCGCCGGACCGACCGGCTGACGGTGGAGGCGTTCACCGGCGCGATGCTCGGCTTGGTGGACCTCCGCCACCAGGCGAGCACCGCGCCCACCGACACCACCCGCCTGCGGGCCCTGCGCGCCGGCCTCGCGGACCACTTCGCCGGTGATCCCGAACTGCTCGCCCTGCTCGCCCGGGTCTTCGGTGGCGCGCCGTGAGCCGGCAGGACGGCGAGCCCGAGGTCAGGAACACCGTCGAGGGCGACCACAACCGCGTCACGCAGGTGGGCGTGGTCAACGGTGGCGCGGTGTTCCACGGCGATTCGACGGTGTACCAGTTCACCAAGGACGACCCGCCCCAGCGCAAGTACGAGGTGGCGCGCAACCACCTCGCCGGCGGCTCGCCCAGGATCGCCGAGGGACTGCTGACCGAGGTGGTCCGGGCAGGCCTGTCGAGCACCGAGGTCGCCTACCACTACGCCCTGGCCACCCTGAGCGAGCGCTCGATCAACCAGCTCGGGTCGGCGCAGTTCGAGCAGATCAAGACGGCGTCGGGCATCGCCGACCGGTACGCCCACGACTCGTGGCGTGCCGCCCTCGACGTCATCCGCGACCTGATGGCGTGCGTGACCGCGCAGGAGCACGAGCGGGAACCCGACCGCGAGGCGCTCGACGAGGTGCTCGCCCGGTTCAACGTCCTGTCCAAGCAACGCCGCGAGGAGATCACGCGACACCTCGGCATGATCATCGGCGGCGCGATGCAGGACCGGCTGGACCGCGACAACTCCGAGGCGGTCGCCGAGGCCCGCGTCTCCGGCAACCGCTCCGAGCGGGCCTGGAAGTTCTTCGAGGCGACGCCCGCCGAACCCCGCCTCGTCACACCGTACGAGGACGGCCGGGTGCCGCTGCGCACGTGGGCCCTCACCGTGCTCGGCGGCGTCGTGCTGATCGGCGGGCTCCTCGTGCCGCTGAGCGCCGCGGCGCCGGGCGTGGCGGACGCGGTCGCGGCGTGGACCGCCTTGGCCGTCCTCGCGCAAGGGGCGACCGTGTGGCTGGGCGGGCGGGTCGTGGCGTCCCGCCGGCGCCGGCGGCGGCTGGAGGTGGAGCACGGTGGGCGCCGCGTCCCGGAAGCGGTGGAGAACCTGCGCCGGCTGGGCAGCAAGCGGTTCCGCGCCGACGTACTCGGGCTCATCGAGCGGGAGATCGACCGGAAGCACCCGGACAAGCACGTCGAGGGACGGCGGTGGAAGGACGACGCCAAGCGCAGCGGGCAGATGCTCTACCTGCGGCTGGTGCGCACCTACGGCTCGGTGATCCCCGACCCGGAGCACCGCGACGCCTACCGCCGTGCCGTCAAGCGCGAGATCAGCGCGTGGACGCTGCACTGGCTCGTCAGGATGCACGTCGCCCGTTGGGCGGACCGGTGGTCCGACGGCCGGTTCTTCGCCTTCCGCAAGGTCTCGCACGCCGAGGTGGCCCAGGGCGTGGCCGCGCTGCTGGGCGCGCTGGTCGCGATCATCGGTGTCGCCGGTGCCCACGCGGCCCTGGGCGAGTGGTCCGCGGTGACCTCGATCTGGGGCGCGACGGTGGCAGGCGTCGTGGTGGGCGGCACGGGCGGGGCGGACCTGGTCGGCCGGAAGCTGGCCCTGTCGCACGAGCGCGCCGAGTGCCAGGCGTTGTTGGAGGAGGAACGGGCGGAACGGGAGCGCTGCCTCGAACAGCTCGCCGACCGCCCCACGGACGCCGAGATGGCGCGGTGGTTCGACTTCGACAAGGCGCACCTCAAGGCCGTGGCCATGAAACGGGCCGGGCTGGCCAACCGGGACGTCATCGCGCACGTCGTCCTCACCGAAGGGCTGCCGCGGGCCAAGCGCGCCCGGGTGATCTACGGACCGCCCCGCTACTCCAACTACCTCGTGCTGGTGTTCCTCCTGACGGAGAACGGCGTGCGCGAGTTCCGGTTCGACCTGCAGTTCGAGATCGCCGCCGTGAGCAACGAACAGCGCGCGTCCTTCAGCTACGGCTCGCTGGTGCTCGTGGAGGTCAAGGAGGTGGGTGTGCAGTTCGCCGGCGAGAAGCGCACGATCGTCCTCGTCTGGGACAACGACGACACCACCCTGCTGGAATCGCGCCAGGGCACGGTGTTGAGCCGGGCACTGCACCTGTCGTTGCAGAACAGCCGCGACATCAGCCTGGTCGTGGAGAACTTCGAGGAGCTCAGCGACAAGGAGGAGAACCCGGAGCAGCTGGAGGAACTGGCCTTCGCCGCCTCCGGGATCACGTCGGCGCTGCGCATCCTGGAAGCCGTGGCGGTCGAGGGCCGCGAGTGGATCAAGGAGGAACGCCGCCGGCGCGACCGGGGCTTCGAGGAGTGGAAGCGCGCGGAAGGCCTCGACCCGTCCGCGCTGCGGGCCGCGCCGCACGCCGACGTGCTCGCGCTCGGGTCGGCCGAGGCGCCGGCGACCGAGGACCTCGGAGTCGACGACCTGCCGTTCGCGTCGCCGGACGACAACTGAGTCGAACGGACGGCCGGCAGCCAGGGCCACGCGGCCCTGGCTGCCGGCGAACGGTGGACCGCGTCGGCTACGCCAGCGTGATCGCGTACACCTCCACCCGCGGGTCGTCGGGCAGGGTCACGGAGTGCACCGCCTTGGCCGGGTCGAGCGGCAGGGAGAGGCCGAACAGGCGCACCGGCGGGCCGTCCACGCCCTGACCCGCCTTGATGCGGTGGGGCATCTCCAGCACCACCGTGCTGCCGGAGCCTGCCCAGTCGCCGACCGTCATGGCCGCCTCCGCCGTGCTGCCGTCGGCGTACCGGACGGTCACCGCCGTGGTCACCGGGCCGTTGTGCGACGCCGCCACGAGTCGCAGCGCCGAGTGCCGGCCGCCGGGCAGCAGCATCGCCTGCCCACGTGCCTCGACGAAGTTCGCCGCCGTGCCGGACGCGTCCGGCGCCTGGTAGGTCACGCCGCCCAGCACCACCGGGCCGGGTGCGGGCAGCAGCGCGGCGTCGTAACTCCAGCCCGAGCCGTCGAAGTTGCCCTGGTCGGACGCGGCGACGGTGGCCGTGCCGTCGTGGTTGAGCTCACCGGCCAGGTCGACCGCGCACTGCGCGCCCGCCACCGCGCACGTCGCCGCCTTCCGGACGTCCACCACCGCCTCGCGCACCACGGTGTTCGGCCCCGCGACGGTGACCCGCACCGGGTAGCGGCCGATCGGCGTGCCGGCCGGCACCGTCACCACCACCCCCACCGACCGCTGGGTCGGCAACCGGCCCGACTTGATCACCAGCTGCCCGGTGGTCGTCACCGACCAGCCGTCCGGCGCGGTCGCCGTGATGCCGACCGGCACCGTGCCGGGCGCCTGGACGAGCACGTCCAGGGTCAGCTCGACGGTCTGCGGCGCGTCCGCCGTCGGCACGACCGCCGACGCCTGGCGCAGCGACGCGTCCACGTGCCGCCGCCCGTCGGCCTGCGCGCGGTTGACCGACGGCGGCTCGGCGCCGGGACCGGTGCCCCAGGAGGACGGCGCGGTGCCGAGCCGGTGCGCCAACGTGCCGCCGCCCGCCACGGTGTCCCAGTCCAGCCACGTCTTGCGCACGTCCTGGCCGTTGAACGACACCTGCTGGACGTACCGGTTGGCGTCACTGGCCCCCGGCGCGGTGATGGTCAGCGTCTTCTGCCCCGTTCGGACGGTCGCGCCCGGGAACTGCGGGCTGGACAGCGCGAGGAAGTCGCCGCCGCTCATCGTCGGGTACAGGCCGAGCGACGAGAACACGTACCAGGCCGACATCGTGCCCAGGTCGTCGTTGCCGGTCATGCCGTCCGGACCGGTGGTGAACAACGTCATCGCCGCGCGCACCACGGTCGCCGTCTTCGACGGCGTGCCGGTGGACAGGTAGAAGTACGGCGCGAGCAGGTCGGGTTCGTTGTTCGGGTTGTACGTCGGCTTGCCGTAGTAGTCGTACGGCTGCGTGATCCAGTCCTCGCGCACGGTCCCGGCAGGGTCGGCGAGCAGCTCGTCGTAGGCGAAGAACGCGTCCAGCCGCTGCTCGGTCGCCCGCCGGCCGCCCATCAGCTGCACCAGGCCGTTCGGGTCCTGCGGCACCAGCCACTGGTACTGGAACGCGCCGCCCTCGTGGAACTGGTGACCGGCGTCGACCGGGTTGTACGGCGTCACCCACGTGCCCTCGGCCGTGCGGGGCCGGAAGTGGCCGGTCGAGGCGTCCCACAGGTTGCGGTACCACTGCCCGCGCTCGGCGAGCACACGCGCGTCGTCGTGCTTGCCCAGGCCGCGCGCCATGATGGCGAGCGACGCGTCGGACGCCGCGTACTCCAGCGTCGCCGACGCCGGGTGCACGCAGTCGTTGTCGCCGCCCTTGTGCGCGCAGTCGACGCCGAGCTTCAGGCCGGACGGGATGTAGCCGCGGTCGAGGTAGAAGTCCACACCGGACCGCCCGTTGTACGGCGAGTCGGCCGGCGGGACGCTGGTGGCGTTGCGCTTGAGCAGCTCGTACGCCTCTTCCTCGTGCCCGGCGAGCAGGCCCTTCGACCACGCCTCGACCAGGAACGGCGTCACCGGGTCACCGGTCATGATGTTGGTCTCGCTGTTGGCCAGCGCCCAGCGCGGCAACCACCCGCCGTCGCGGCCGCTCGCCACCACCGACAGGGCCACGTCCCGGGCGACCTCGGGTTCCAGCAGCTCCAACAGCTGGTTCTGCGGCCGGTAGGTGTCCCACAACGACAGGTTCTGGTAGGGCGTGAAGCCGTCCGCGACGTGCGCTCGCCCGTCGAAGCCCAGGTACCGGCCGTCCACGTCACCGGCCAGGTTCGGGTGCAGCAACGAGTGGTACAGCGCGGTGTAGAACGCGGTCCGCCGCTCCGGCGCGCCACCGTCGATCTTGATGGAGTCCAGCCGCCGCACCCAGGTCTGGTGCGCCCGGTCCTTCGTCGCGTCGAAGTCGTAGGAGTCGCCGGTCTCGGCGGCGAGGTTCTTCCGCGCGCCGTCCATCCCGGTGTAGGACAGGCCGACCTTGAGCACCACGTCCCGGTCGGCCGTGGCGTCGAAGGTCACCCAGGCGCCGTTGCCGCCCTGGCCCGCCGCGTCCGGCACGCCCGGCGCGCGGGTCGTGCCGCGCCACGTGCCGAAGCTCGCGAACGGCCGGTCGAACGTGGCGGTGAAGTACACGGTGTGCTCGTCGTGCCCGGCGCAGAACCGCCCGGCCTTGATCCGGCCCTCGACGGTCCGGTCGCCGACGACGTGCACCTCGGAGTCCAGCACCTGCTGGTTGGCCTTGCCGGTGTTGAACAGGACGTTCGCCTGCGTGCCCGCCGGGAACGTGTGGCGCTGCCAGCCGGTGCGCGGCGTGGCGGTCAGCTCGGCGTTCACGCCGTAGCGGGACAGCCCGACCCGGTAGTAGCCCGGACGCGCCTCCTCGTCGGCGTGCGAGTACTTCGACCGGTAACCGGCGGTGTCAACGTTGTCCACCGGGCCGGTCGTCGGCATGACCGGCAGCTCGCCCGCGACGCCGCAGCCGACGCCGGACAGGTGCGTCTGGCTGAAGCCGTGGATCTCCTGCTGCTCGTAGTCGTAACCGCCCTGGCCACCGGTGTCCGGGCTGACCTGCACCATGCCGAACGGCAGGCTCGCGCCGGGGAAGGTGTTGCCGAAGTTCTGCGTGCCGACGAACGGGTTCACCAAGGTGGTCGGGTCCACGTCGGCGGCAGCGGCGGGCGCCGCGACCACCGGTGCGCCCATGAGGGCCAGCGCGGCGGCGAGCAGGAGCGTGTTGCCTCGTCTGAGCGGCATCGGCAGGGTGACCTCTCTGGGTGACAACGTTGTCAGGCGACCCGCGTGCCCGGGTCACCGGCCTCGACTCTCGCGCACCACTCCCCCGGTCGTCCAGCCCTGCCGCACACCCTGACCGGTCAAATTCCGAACCGCGTGGCGTGCGGGCACGGCGGCGGTAGCTTGGGCGCGTGGCCGAGGACCGGTGGGACTTCTTCATCGCTTACGCCGGCCCCGACCGGGAGGCCGCGGCGACCCTGCACGACCTGCTCAGCCCCCTGTTCCGGGTGTTCCTCGACCACCGGAGCCTGCTGCCGGGCGACGATTGGGGCGCCCGGCTCTCCGCCGCGCAGGGCCGGGCCGCCGTCACGCTCGTGCTGATCTCCCCGCGCACGGACGCCGCCTACTACCAGCGCGAGGAGATCGCCAGGGCGCTCGACCTCGCCCGCCGCGAGGACGGCCACGAGGACGACCGCGGGCACGGCGCGCACCGCGTCGTGCCGATCCTGCTGGACGAGCCGGGCCTCACCGTCGACCTGCCGTACGGCCTGCGCCTCAAGCACGGCATCTCGGTCGCCGAGTCGGGCGGGCTCACCGGTGTCGCCGATCGCCTGACGAGCGCGCTGCGGTCCCGGCTGGCCATGTCGGCGGCGGAGATCCGGCGGCGGCACGTCGCCCGTGCGGCGGTCCGGCGGGCCGTCCGCCTCGTGCCGACCGCGAGCTTCGACCGGGACGGCCGGCTCGGGCTGCCCGCTCGCGCGTACGTGGTCATCGGCGACCACGACGAACAACGCCACCGCACGCTGCGGCAGGTGCTGTCCAACCTGCTGATCGGCGACGCCTTCGACCGGGTCGAGAACTCCGACGTGCCGTGGACGGCCCTCACGTTCGAGGTCGGCGACCTGAACCGGCGCAAGCTCGACCTGATGCCGGGCACCTGGAAGGCCGCGTTCCGCATCCTGTCCGACCCGAGGCGCGCGGCCCGCTTCACCGCGACCGAGGAGGAGCTCGCCGCCCTCGGCCGCCCGCCGCGCGACTACTACTCCCCCGACCAGTCCCGGTGGTACGGCAGCTGCACGACAGGGGAACGCCGGTACACCCCGCACGGCGCCGACCACTTCCTGTACGACGTGCTCGGCATCGACGACCTCTGCTTCGACGGCAGCGGCATCACGCCGTCGACCGGGACGCCGTCGAGGGTGTTCTTCGTGCGCAACGTGCCGCTGTCCACGATCACCTACCGGGTCCGGCACCTCGGCCGGCCGGGGGACGACGTCGTCCTGGACTAGGCACGACAGGCAAGCCCTCACTTGCAGGCAAGCCGTCACTTGCCTATGGTGGGGTCGTGGCGGAGGAACTCTTCAAGGCGCTGGCCGACCGCACCCGTCGACGCATCCTCGACGAGCTGGTCGAACGCGACGGCCAGACCCTGTTCGAGATCTGCGCGCGGCTGCTGACCAAGTACGACCTCGGGCTGACCAGGCAGGCGGTCAGCCAGCACCTGGCCGTGCTGGAGGCGGCGGGCCTGGTCCGGTCGCGGCGCGAGGGCCGCTACAAGTTCCACGAGTTGAACACCGAACCGCTCGAGCTCATCGTGACACGGTGGCTCAGGCCCGAAGCACCGGAGAACACCCCATGAGGATCCACCTGTCCAGCGTCTTCGTCGACGACCAGGCCAAGGCCCTGAGCTTCTACACCGACGTGCTGGGCTTCGTGAAGAAGAACGACGTCCCGGTGGGCGAGGACCGCTGGCTGACCGTGGTCTCGCCCGACGATCCCGACGGCACCGAACTGCTGCTGGAGCCCAGCGGCCACCCCGCGGTGAAGCCGTACAAGGACGCGCTGGTCGCGGACGGCATCCCGGCCACCGCCTTCGCCGTGGACGACGTGCGCGCCGAGTACGACCGGCTGCGCGGGCTCGGCGTCCGGTTCACCCAGGAGCCCTTGGAGATGGGCCCCGTCGTCACCGCGGTGCTGGACGACACCTGCGGCAACCTGATCCAGATCGCCCAGTACAAGTAGGCCCTGCCCGGACCACGCGACACCGGCCGGTCAAAAGGCAGTTCGGGCCGGTGTCGCGAGCCTGTCCGCGTCGCGGTGTCGATGAGGCCGCTGCGGCCACCACTTCCGGGGGAAGAGCATGACTGAGTACCGCGGCTACGCGGCGAGACAGAGGTTCCGCTCCGACGTCGCCCAGTCGCCGGACGGCGCAACCGTCGCGTACGCCGCCGACATCGACGGGCAGCACCACCCGCACGTGGCGCCTGTGCCCGGCGGGCCGAGCTCGGCGACTTCGAGCACGCGGTGGCACGCCGGGATGGCCCGCCCGGTTGGCGACGCCTCCGAGAGCCGGTCGGCATGACGGCGCGCGGCTTGCTGCTGCTGGACGTGGACGGACCGCTGAACCCGTACGCCGCGAACCCGCACCGCCGCCCCGCCGGCTACCGGACGTTCCGGCACACCCGGCGCGGGACCTGGCACTCCGGCCGTGACGCGCGCCGGTACAAGGGGTTGCGGGTGTGGCTGAACCCCGAGCACGGCGCCCTGCTCCGGGCGTTGGCCGAGGACACCGGCCTGGAGCTGGTGTGGGCCACGACGTGGATGCACCTGGCGAACGCGCTCGTCGCGCCCGCCATCGGTCTGCCCGCGTTGCCGGTGATCGAGTTCCCGGACTTCGACGACGGGTGGCGCCCCGACGGGGACTGGAAGTGGCGGGCCGTCGCGGGTTACGCGGACGGGCGGCCGCTGGCGTGGTTCGACGACGAGCACGACGTCGGGTACGACGACGCTCGGGCGTGGTTCGTCCGGCACCGGGCGGGCGTGCCGACCAACCTGTGCCACGTCGACCCCCGCCGCGGGCTGGGACCCGAGCACCTGGACGACGTCCGGGCGTGGGCCGCGACCATCCGGTAGGTCCACAGTGGACGGCCGGTGGACCGTTCCGCCGGGAGGTAGCCTGGGTGATCGGGACACGACGGGCAGGAAGGGGTTGCCGTGCCGGGACTTCGGCGGATCGCGCTGATCGGGGTGCTGCTGGCGTCCCTCGGAGCGTGCACCGAGGCGCCCACCACGACTCCCCCGACGACGGAGCGTTCCACCGGCACGCCGGCCGGCGAGCGCGTGTACGTGTCGTTGGGCGACTCCTACGCCACGGGCTACCGGCCGCCGAACGCGCCCGCCGGCGGCGACGGCTTCGCCTACCTCGTCGCCGAGCGGTCGGACCTGCGGTTGATCAACCTAGCGTGCAGCGGCGCCACGTCCGCGCAGCTGCGCGCCGAGCCCGGCTGCGCGCCCGGCAACCGGGGCCCCGGCGCGCCGGACCCCGCCGGCCGCACCCAGCTCGACGCGGCCGTGCAGGCGCTGCGCGAGCACCGGGGGCGCATCGGCCTGGTGACCGTGGTGATCGGTGGCAACGACCTGGCGCCGTGCGCGCAGGCGCGGGACGCGTTGACGTGCGCGTCCCAGGCGGTGGCCGCCGTCCGGACCAACCTGGCCGCCACCCTGCCCGCCCTGCGCGAGGCCGCCGGCGACACCCCGATCGTGGGCCTGACCTACCCGGACGTGTTCCTCGGCGCGTGGGTCTCCCCCGCGTTCCCGAACGGCCAGGACCTCGCGCGCCTGTCGGTGTCGCTGTTCCGCGACTTCTTCAACGCCGCCCTCAAGTCCGAGTACGAGAAGGTCGGGGCGCGGTTCGTCGACGTCACCGCGACGACCGGCGGCTACGGCCCGTTGACGGAGACCACCCAGGACCCGGTCTACGGCGCGATACCGACCCCGGTGGCGAAGGTGTGCGAGCTGACGTACTTCTGCGAGCACACCGACGTGCACCCCACGCCCGCCGGCCACGAGGCGATCGCCACCGCCGTGCTCGCCGCCCGCTAGCGCTCACGTCCGCCGAACGCGGCGCGCACCCGCCGACCGGCCAACCGCACCGGCTCGACCACCGACTCGCGCACCCACCGCACCGGAGCGACCACGACGGCGCGCCACACGTGCCTGATCGCGCGGCCGACGGGCGCCAGCACCACCCGGTAGACCCACCGGACCGGCGGCACGACCACCGCGCGGAACACCCGCCCCAGCAGCCGCCAAGCCCAGACCAGGGCGTCCCCGGCCACCCGCGCGACCATCGCCAACCCCCGCCCCACCAGGCGGAACGCCCAGCCCAGCGCCCTCGCGAAGAGCCGCACCAGCCACCAGAGACCCCGCGCGACGCGCACGACCACTTCGCGCCACAACCACCGCGCGGGCCCCACGACGAGCGTCCGCCAGCACCACGCCAGCGGCCGGCGCACCACCACCCGCAGCACCCACCCGACCGCGCCGACGACCCGGCGCACGAAGTCCTCGACGGCCACGTCCGCCGTCCGCAACCACCGGCCGACCGGCGCGAACACCCGGCCCAGCCCGCGACCGGCGGGTCGCAGCACGAATCGCGCCAAGGCCCGGAACACCCACCGCACCCCGGCGCCCACCACCGCGAGCACCCGGTCCACCGCACGGAAGACGGCCCGCAGCACCACCCCGAGCGGCCTGAACACGAACCGCACCAGCGTCCTGCCGACCCACCGCAGCGCGGAGCCGAGCGCGCCCACCACCCACCGCACCCCGGCCCCGAGCGGCACGAGGACCCACCGCCGCACCCACCGACCCATCGCGCGAACGACGGCCCAGACCCACCTGGCCACCGCCGCCAACGGACGCAGCACGGCCCGGCCGACGACCTTCAACCACTCCCACGCCACCCGCACCGGCACCACGATCACCACGGCGACGGCACGTGCCACCCACACCGCCCAACGCGGCGGCTGCGGCTGCTCTTCGATCTCGTTCCCCCCGTTCACACCCACTTGAACGCGCCGCCGCGGCGCGCGGTGCCGTCCCACCTCACCAGAACACGAGCGGTCGTCACCGGTGCGCGGTCCGTCACGGGCGTCCACGTATCGTTGCGCGGTGTTCGATCGCATCAAGGGCAACGCCCGTGCCGCGGAACTGCTGGCGACCGTCTTCGACTTCGACCTCGACCGGGCCGAGCACGGGGAACCCGTGTGGCCGTCGTGGGACGGCGAGTTCCGCCCCGTCGCCGGTGACGCGGCGGGCGGCACGTTCTACGCGTGCGGCGGGCCCGTGCTGTACGCGAGCTCCGAAGGTGAGGCGGGCGTCCTCGCCGCCGACCCGACCGCCGCGATCCAGCTGGTCGTCGGCGTGCCGACGTGGCACGACGTGGTGACGCGGGCACCGGACCTCGACGCCATGCGCGCCGCCTTCGCGTCGACCCTCGCCGAGTTCCTCGAGCACGAGCCGGACCTCGACCGGCACCAGGCCGAGGTCTCGGCGGAACTCGGCCTCGACCGCGTCCCCGTCGACGAGTTGCTGATCCGGCTGCGCGCCGCCCTGACCGAGCTGTCGCCCGACTTCCGGCTGCTCAACGAGGAAGGCGAGGAGTACGACCCCCTCTAGTTCTCTCGACCGGTGGTGTTCCAAGGCCGCCCGGTCACCTTCGAGACCGTCGCCCGCGCTCTCGGGCAGCACCGGGCAGTCGGGGCCGCCCGAGAAAGGAAACCGTTGACCCCACAGGATGATCAAGAGCGCCTGTTGGAAGCGCCACGCCTGCGTCTCGACCGCGCTCGACGGGACCGCTCGACCTGGGCGGAACTGGCGTTCGCCCCGGCGCGCAACGACCAAGGGCACGCCTACGACCTCAACAGAGAGGCGAGGTTCGGCGTGCTGTGGGCACTGCAGTACGACCGGAGGCCGCAGGACCTGCCGCTGCTGAGGTTCCTGCTCCAGCAGGAGATCAGCCGCTACCGGCAGACCGTGCCGTCGGGTCTGGCCCCGGACTTGCAGCTGGCGGGTTTCCTGGTGGCCGAGCACCGCCGACTCGACGACGTGTGGCTGCACTGGCAAGCCAAGAACATCAGCTTCGACACCGCGCTCGGCTACCGCGCCCACCACCTGTTGACGGCAGGTGTCGACGCGACGGTGGAGGCCGTGCGGTCCAGCTCCCACCCGGATCGGGAACGCATCCTGCACGAGATCGCCAGTCCGCGGAATCCGGACGGCACACCCCACTACACCGACGCCGTCGTCGAAGAGTGGCTGGAGGCCCAACGGGCGCGCTTCCCGTCGGATCCCGCCGCCGAGAGCCTGCGGACCTGGGCCAACCACGCGACCCGCCTCGGCGAGCACGACGCGTCCCGCCGCTTCCTGCTCGCGTGGGCCGACCACCAGCCCCGCACCGAGCACACCCTCAACACCCTCCAGTTCCACCTCGCCCAGCTCGGGTTCCTCGACGAGGCGATCGAGGTGCAGAAAGAAGCCGTCGCCGTGGCAGGACCGGGCTGGACGAGGGCCGTCGGGTTGCTCACCCTCGTCGAACTACAGCGGAGATCCGGCGACTTCACCCACGCGTGGGAAACGCTGCGCGAATGCGCCGGCGCCATGCCTTCCGACCGGTCCTCGAAGGAAGCGGGGCTCTGGCGGCACTTCGTCAGGGCGCACTTCCAGCTCGTCCCGATGGCGCCCGACCGCGCCACCGCCCGGACGGTCCTGGCGGAAGGCGACCGGCAGATGCACGGCGTCTCCCGGCTGTGGATGGACCGCGTGCTGGACGCCGCGATCACCGCCGTCGAGCACGTCGGAGACCTCCGGATGCGCGCCCGCTACCTGGCGATCCGGGAGGCCGAGCTCCGCGCACGCGAGCAGGAGATGACGAAGGCCGGCAGCCGCGAGACCACCGCGGGGATCGAGGACGATCGCGACACCACCAGCACCTGAAGCTCACGCGGAACAGCCACGCCACCAGAACTCGGCAATGCTGGACAAGGCATCGAGAGGCTGACGATCGGCCGCCGTCCGACACGCGCCCACTCTCAGGGGAACGCGGCCTCGTCGCCGGGCAAGGTCTCAATCGCAGCGGCGCAAGGCATCCGCCACGAGTCGGTCCGCGACCTCGTCCCAGTCGGCCCGCCGGTCCGGCGTGGTCTCGTCGTCGGCCGTCCGGGCGATCTCGTCCAGCACCTCGGGCAGGTCCGCGATCCCGGTGTCGTGCCCGGCGTAGCGGCGCAGGGTGTCCGCGGCGTGGTAGCGGACCAGGTACTCCGGATCGCGGGCCGCCTGGCTGAGGGCCTCGACCAGCCGTGGGGTCGGGGCGAAGTCGGCGAGGGCGGTCGCCGCGGCGAACCGCACGCGCTCGCCCAGGTCCGAGGCCAGGACCGAGACGATCGGGTCGGCCCACGACTCGTCACCGGTCAGCACGCGCAGCGCTTGGGCGACGCGGACCAGGAGAGGTCCTGCCGCACCCGACGCCGCGTCACGCAGCAGCGCCACCGAGCCCTCGGGTGCCTTCCCCCCGGCGGCGAGCACGGCGATCGACCACGCGGCCACCGGGTCACCGGCTCGGACGCCCGTCGTCACCATCCGCGCCACCTCGGCCGGAGCGGTGCCGGCCAGGTCGAGCAACCGGGTGAACCGGGGCCCGTCGTGCGCGACCAGGTGAGGAGCGCCGAACACCCTCCTCCGCCACCGGACCCACGCGCGGACGGCGACCATGAGCAGCCCCTCTCGACCGAGCAGCGGCCGATCCGGCTCATCCCCCGGCCGGTGGAACCGGATCGTCGGCGCGAGCACCAGGTGGACGAGCACAGCGTCCCACGCCGAGGCCCGAGCCGGGGGCACGTCCCGGGCCGAACCCGGCAGCGCGGCGAGGGTGCGCCGCGCCGCCCCGGGCTCAGCCCCAGGCGCCCGCCACCTGCTTGGTGGCCGCGTTGAGGCGGTTCCACACGTTCACCGTGGCGATGGCGACCAGCAGGGCCGAGAGCTCCCGCTCGTCGTAGTGCTTCGCGGCCTCCTGCCAGACCTCGTCCGACACGGGTTCGGGCCGGTCGGACAGCCGGGTCACGGCCTCGGCCAGCGCCAGCGCCGCCCGCTCCGCCTCCGTGTAGTACGGCGTGTCCCGCCAGGCGCCGACCGCGAAGATCCGCTCGTCGGACTCACCCTGCTTCCGCAGGGCCTTCCCGTGCATGTCGACGCACACGCCGCACCCGTTGATCTGCGACGCGCGCAGGTTGACCAGCTCCAGCAGCGACTCCGGCAGCCCGACCCGCGTGGCGGTCTCCCCCAGCGCGAGCAGCGCCTTCATCGTGCCGGGCACCGTCGCGGCGGGGTGGTTCATGCGTGGTTCCACGTCGTTCGCTCTCCTCTTCCATCGTCCTCGCTCGCTCTGTCACCGCCCTGACGAATGGGACGCGGACGATGTGACCGCGATCGACGACGACCCTGCCGACGCGGTCCCGGCGACCGGTCACGCTGCGGTTGCGGGTGGCAACGGTCTGTGGTCCTCTGGGCGGCGAGTTCGGCGCGCAGAGAGTGGACGAAGCCGGTGGATGATGTGCCTCAGGTCGTCTGGTGGCTGACGATCGCCGCGATCGCCGGCCTGCTCCTGTTCGACTTCGTGGCGCACGTGCGCAAGGCGCACGCGCCGAGCCTGCGCGAGGCGGCGCTGTGGTCGGCCCTCTACGTGGGGATCGCGATCCTCTTCGAAGTCGGGGTGTTCGTCTTCGGCGGCCCCAAGATGGGCACGGAGTACTTCGCCGGGTACGTGACGGAGAAGGCCCTGTCGGTCGACAACCTCTTCGTCTTCCTGATCATCATGTCCAGCTTCAAGGTGCCCCGCGCCGACCAGCAGAAGGTCCTGCTGTTCGGGATCGTCTTCTCGCTGATCGCCCGCACCGGCTTCATCCTGCTGGGCGCCGCGCTCATCAACCTGTTCGCCTGGGTCTTCTACCTCTTCGGCCTGATCCTGCTGATCACCGCCGGCAACCTGCTCAAGCCGGAGGGCGAGGACAGCCACTCGGCGGACAACATCGTCATCCGGGTCGCCCGGAAGCTGTTCCACACCACCGACACCTACGACGGCGACCGGCTGTTCACCACAGTGGACGGTCGGCGGGCCATGACGCCGATGCTGCTGGTGATGGTCGCCATCGGCGGCACGGACATCCTGTTCGCGCTGGACTCCGTCCCGGCCATCTTCGGGCTGACGCAGAACGTCTACCTCGTGTTCACCGCCACCGCGTTCTCGCTGCTGGGGCTGCGCCAGTTGTACTTCCTCATCGACGGGCTGCTGAACCGGCTGGTCTACCTCGCCTACGGGCTGGCGGTGATCCTGGCGTTCATCGGCGTGAAGCTCATCCTGCACGCCCTGCACGAGAACAACGTGCCGTTCATCAACAACGGGCAGCCGGTCCACGTGGTGGAGATCAGCACCGGGCTGTCCCTGAGCGTGATCATCGGCGTCCTGTTCGTCACCGTCGTCGCCTCCATGACCAGCCCGTGGGGCCGGGCGCAGAACGTGATCGCCTCGGCCCGCCGGCACGCCGTCGAGTACCTGGACATCGAGACGGACCCCGCCCGCCGCAGAGAGGTCTTCGACGCGCTGCTCGCCGAGGAAGCGACGCTCAAGCAGCTCCCGGAGAAGTACCGCGCCCGGATCCGGGAAGAGGAGAAGCTGATGACCCTGCTCAAGCGCGCACACGAGGCGCACGCCAGGACCTAGCCCGGTGGGCGGTCACCCTCGCGGTCCGTTCCGCCGTCGGTCCCGCGCGCGTCCCGGCCGCCGAGGCGGTGGGCGGCACGGGCCAGCGCGTGGCCGGCCACCGGCGAGGTGAGCACGACGAACGCGATCGCGAGCACGGCGAAGGTGATGATCGTCGCGTCCTCGGTCGCGATCGAGGACGCCAGGATCGCGATCACCCCGGGTCCGGTGGCCAGTCCCTGGGCGTGCAGCTGGACGAAGGTGTCGGGCAGCCGGAGGACGCCGGCGAGGCTGACCGTGAGCAGCACCAGGCCCAGCAGGAGCAGTGCGCCCCCGAGCACGTCGAGCAGGACCGAGATCATCCGAACGGACCTCCCGAGTCGAGGTAGCGGGCCGCCGCCACGGTGGCGATGAAGGACAGCAGGGCCAGGGCCACCGCCGCGTCCAGGTAGTAGGCCTGCCCGCGCAGGTAGGACAGCAGGGCCAGGAGCGCGATGACGATCGTCGCGAGGAGGTCGAGCGCCACGACGCGCTGGAGCACGTCCCGGGCGCGGACCAGCGACAGTCCGCCGGCGACCAGCAGCAGCGTCACCCAGAAGAGGGCGGGGACGACGATGACGGCGGGCACGGCGGTCAGGGGAAGACGCGGCGCTGGCGCCGCCGGTAGGAGTCGAGCTGGGCGGCGACCACGGCCTCGGGGTCCCGTGCGTCGAGCACGTGCAGCAGCATCCGCCCCCGCTCCTCGTCGACCTCGACCACCACGGTGTCCGGCACGAAGCCGACCCGCACCGCCCAGGCCGCGGCCGGCACGGGCCCGGTGCGGGGTATGGGTACCTCGACGAGCCCGGGGGCGGTCGAACCCCGGCGGACGAGGGTGACGGCGGTCTGCCAGGTGCCGACCACCAGGTCGACCAGCGTCCCGCCGATCAACGCCGGCACCCCCGCGAGCCGGCGGCCCAGCTCCGCGAGCGGGGTCCGCGGCGGCCCGTTCGGGCGGACCCGCCCGGCCACGACGACGAGCGAGGTGGACAGGAGGAGTCCGATGAGGACGTCCCCGGGCCGCAGGCTCGTCAACGCCAGCAGGTAGACCGAGGTGAGCGCGACGACGCGCAGCAGCAGGCTGATCATGGCGACCTCCGTGGTCATTCGGTGTCCCCGGCCAGCAGGGCGTCGACCGCCTGGCCGCTGAGCAGGAGCAGCGGCTCGGGCCACAGCCCGGCGGCGAGCACCAGCAACGCCAAGGCCGCCGTGAACAGCCGCTGGGGCAGTGGGCTCGCCGCACCCGTCGCCCGCGGGTCGGGACGCCAGAACCGGCGCTGGTACACCTGGAACATGTAGACGAGGGAGAGGGCGCTGCCCACCAGGAGCAGCACGACGAGGGCGACGCTGCCGGCCGCGATCCCGGTGCGGAACAGCTCCAGCTTGCCGATGAACCCCGCCGCCGGCGGCACGCCCGCCACGCTGAGCGCTCCGACCGCGAACGCCGCCGCGACCACCGCGCCCCGCACCCCCGAGGCCAGGAACAACAGCGCCTTGTTCAGCGAGTTGATCACGCTGTAGAGCACGGCGGCCATCAGCCCGACGGGCCCGCCGACGCCGAGGGCGACCAGCACGTACCCGACCTGCCCGATCGCGGAGTAGGCCAGCGTCTCGGCGGCGTCGCCGCGGGCGACCGCCAGCACCCCGCCGTAGACGATCGAGGCGGCGCCCAGGACGACGAGCGCGACGCCGGCGAGCCGCAACTGCTCGGGGAACAGGTCGGCGCCGAAGCGCAGCAGGCCGTAGGCGCCGATGTTCGCCACGGCGCCGCTGAGGACGGCAGCGACCGCGGGGCGGGCGCCGGCGTAGACGGTGGGCAGCCAGAAGTGGAAGGGGAACAGGCCGAGCTTCACGCTGAACGCGATGAAGAACCCGGTCGCGATCAGGACCGCCGCGTTGGGGTTGACCGCGAGCATCCGGGCGGCCACCTGGTCCATCGCCAGCGCGCCGGTCACCCGGTAGGCGCCCGCCACGGACAGCAGGAAGGTGAACGAGCCCAGCAGGTTGACCGCGGTGAACACCAGCGCCGCCCGCAGCTGGCGCCGCTTGCCACCGTAGGCGCTGAGCGCGTACGAGGCGGTCATCGCGAGCTCGAAGAAGACGTAGAAGGAGAACACGTCGGCCGTGACGAACAGTCCGGTCAACCCGGCGCCCAGCAGCACGACCAGGCCGGGGAACGTCCGCGACCGCACCCCGCCCGCCGCCTCGTGCCCGGCCGCGGCCACCAGGACGAGCACCGACAGCAACGCGAAGGCGACACCCAGGGCGTCCGCGCGCAGCACGATGCCCACGCCCGCGGGCCAGCCGCCCGTCACGACCTGCCGATCACCCCCGGCGAACACGTCCGCCGCGAGCACGCCCAGCACGGCGAGGGTGACCGCGAGCGACGCGACCGCGAGCCAGGCGACCGCCCGCCGCCGCCCGTCCAGCGCCACGAGCACGGCGCCCGACACCCAGGGCACGAGGAGGACGGTCGACAGCAGCATCAGCGGGCCCGCCCGCGCTCGGCCCGCAGCTCGTCGGCCAGGAGGGCCTCGGTCTCCTCGCGGTCGGCCTGCCGCTCTCGCTCCAGGCCCGCCGCGTGCCGGGCCTCGGTCGCGGCCAGCTCGTCCTGCTCGGCGGTCCGGAAGACCACGATGGCCCGGTGCACCAGGGCGAGCAGCAGCGCCACCGTGGCGAGCCCGATGACCAGCGCGGTCAACGCCAGCGCCTGCGGCAACGGGTCGCTGACGTCGTCGCCGGGGACCACCGCGATCGCCGCCCGACCGCGGCTCAAGCCGGCGGCGATGATCGTGACGACGGCGCTCTGCGAGATCAGCATGATGCCCGCGACCATGCGGATCAGGTCGCGCTTGAGCAGCAGGTAGGCGCCGGAGCCGAACAGGACGGCCGCGGCGACGGCGACGGCGAGGATCACCGCTTCCCCTCCCCCAGCGGCCGTGCGAGCTGGTGCACCAACGTCGTCAGCACGCCGACGACCAGCATGAACACCCCGAGGTCGAGCAGCAGGGGGGTGAACAGCTCCAGCGCGCCGATCTTGGTGACGTGCTCGCCCGGGCCGGGGCGGTGGGTCACCGGCGGCTCGCCGAGCGCGAGGGGGAAGAACCCGCTCGCGAGCGCCAGGAGCAGGCCGCCGACCGCGAGCTTCGGCGCGTGGCGCAGCGCCGGCAGGGCCGACTCGGCGCCCTCGGCCCCGAACGCCACGTAGATCAGCGCGATCGCCAGCGCGACGACCACCCCGGCCGCGAACCCGTCGCCGACCTCGGCGTACCCCTTGACGATCAGGGCGGCGGCGACCATCAGGCCGGGGCCGGGCAGCAGCCGGGCGACGACCCGGACCACCGAGTCCGGCGGCGCGTCCACGCCGTCCGCGCTCACCACAGCCTCCCGCGCCGCATCAGGGTGGCCACTCCGACCACCGCGACCAGCAGCACCGTGATCTCGACCAGCGTGTCCAGGCCGCGGAAGTCGGCGACGATCACCGTGACGACGTCACCGCCGTGGGCGGCGGGGGTGAGCCGGACGTGCTCGGCGGAGACGCTGTCCGGCGCGGGCTGGGACAGGAACCCCCACACCGAGGCGAAGACGGCGAGCCCGGCGACGACACCGGCCGGCCCGTCCCGCCGGCGCCGCCGGGGGCGGACCCGCACGACCGCGTCCCGCACCGGGCCCTCGTCGGGCATCCGGGCCAGCGCCGCGACGAAGACCAGGGTGAGCATGGTCTCGACCACGACGGCCACCAGCGCCACGTCCGGGGCGCCGACCAGCGCGTACACCGCCGCCAGCGCGAAGCCGACCACGGCGAGGGCGAGCGCGACGGTCAGCCGCGAGCGGACCCTGGCGACCACCAAGGTCGCGATGACGACCAGCGCCAACAACGGGAGGATCAGCCAGTCGGCGCCCGCCACCACGCCGACCGCGTACGCGCCGGTCGTCGGAGTGGCGGCGAACGCGAGGCCGACCACGAGGCCGGCCGGCACCAGCACCGCGGCGATGCTGGTGCGCAGGTCCTTCACCTCCCGGTCGTGCACTGCGGCCGACACGCGGTCCAACGCGTGCAACGTCGCCTCGTAGGCCCGCCGGGGACCCCACCGCTCCCCCGCCGCGGCCACCGCCCGCACCACCGGGTCCACCACCCGCGGCAGGGCCAGCAGCAGCCCGCCCAGCACCCAGGCGGCGACCGCCATCACGTTCTCCGGCCGGAGGTCGAAGTGGTAGCCGGGTGCGATCGTGACCGGTCCGCCGGTCGAGACGCCGGCCGCGTCGGAGGCCAGCCGCGCGAACGGCTCCACGACCAAGCCGCCGAACACCGCGACCGCCGCCAGGATCACGACCGGTGCGACGAGCAGCCCGGAGGCCGGACCGACCTGCCCGCGCGGCGGCCCCAGGAACAGCCCCAGCCAGAACCGCCCGATGTAGGCGAACGTCAGGGTCGCCGCGACGACGGCCACCACCGCGGTCACCGGACCGTGCCGCAACGCGGCGGTGTAGAGCAGCTCGTCCTTGAAGAACCCGATCGTCAGCGGCAGCGCGGCCAGCGTCGCCGCCGCCACCCCGGCCGCCACCGCCAGCACCGGCGCCCGGCGCCCGAGCCCGCCCAGCCGGGACAGCCGGTCCTCGCCGGTCGTCATCGTCACCGTCCCGGCGGTCATGAACAGGGCGCTCTTGGCCACCGCGTGCGCCAGCACGTAGAACGCCGCCGCGCCGTTGCCCTCGGCTCCGCCCATCCCGTACAACATGACCAGGTAGCCGTACTGCGAGATGGTGGAGTAGGCGAGGAGCTGCTTGAGCACGTCCTGCCGCAGCGCCAACACCCCGCCCACCACCACCGACACCGCGCCCACGACCACGAGCCCGGTCAGCACCGGCTCGCTGCGGGCCAGCAGCGGGTGCACGCGCCCGATCACCAGCACGCCCGCCGCGACCATCGCGGCCGAGTGCAGGTAGGCCGACACGGGCGTCGGCGCCGCCATCGCCCGCGGCAGCCAGAAGTGCAGCGGGACCTGCGCGCTCTTGGCCAGCGCGGCCACCGCCAGCAACGCGGCCGCCGACGTCGTGGTCGCCGAGGAGTCGGCGCGGGCCAGCAGCTCGGGGATCGAGAACGTCCCGTGCACCGAGTAGAGCAGCACCGCGGCGACCAGCATCGCCACCGCGGCGACCACCGTGACCAGCAACGCCATCAACGCCGCGGTCCGCGCCGCCCGCTCGGACCGGTCGAAGCCGATGAGGAAGTACGAGCACACCGCGGTCAGGTCGAAGAAGACGAACACCAGCACGAGGTCCTGCGCGGTGGCCAGCCCCACCATCGCCGCCGCGAACAGCGCCATCCACGGCCAGAACCGCCACCGCTCCACCGCCGAGCGGCGCTGGTGCTCCAGGTGCAGGGTCAGGTAACGGGTGCCGTAGGCGAAGACGAGGGCGCCGACACCGGTGGCCAGCAAGCCGTAGAGCACGGCGAGGCCGTCGAGCGCGAAGCTCAGCCGCAGGTCCAGGCTGGACGCCCAGGGCACCGAGACCGCGCCACCGCCGGCCAACCCGCCGAGCAGGCACAGCAGGAACCCGGCGACCGCCGCGGCGCACGCCAGCCAGCCCAGCCGGTCCGCGCCCGGTCCGGGGTGCCGCTCACCCGCACCGCGGGTTCCCGGACCACCGCGAACGACGACCACGGGCAACTCCTCCGGCTGGAAGTCGAGTCGTCCGCAACGTACGGGATGCCGACCTGATCCGCAGACGTCGCAAGCCCGCCGGGGTGGGGTGACCAGTCGTCACGCCACCCCGTGTCCACCGAACCGGTGACACGACGCGCACCCGATCGCACCGGAAGTCCAAGGTGGAGGGTCGCCCGAACCACCGGCGGTGCGTGACCGGCTCTCGACGTCCACCCGAACGTGTAGGCCGATCGGACCGACGCGATGGCGGACGACCCGTGCCCGTGCCATCGTGCGACCGGACCCGCTCCGGCCGGCCGCACGACACCTGCGCGCCCGCCACCGCTCCGACCGGAGCCGGGCGGGCGCCGGCGGGTCAGTCCTGAGGAGTGAGCACGACGACGGGGAACTCCCGGTCGGTCTTCTGGGAGTACTCCTCGTACAGCGATAACATGCTCGTCATCCGGGCCCAGAGGGCCTCGCGCTCGGTCGGGGACGCGACCCGGGCGTGCGCGGTGAACCGACGGCTGCCGACCTGCACCCCGACGCTCGGGTCCGCCTGGAGGTTCCTGAACCACGACGGGTCCCGGTCGGAACCGCCGTCGGAGGCGACGACGACGAACTCCTCGCCCACCGTGCCGTAGATGAGGCACGTGCGACGCGGGATGCCGGACTTGCGACCGGTGGTGGCGAGCACGAGGACGTAGACGCCGTTCATCTCGTGCCCCTCGGCGCCGTCCGAGGCCAGGTACTTGCGCGTCTGCTCGGCGATCAGGTCCGTTGGCGAGTCGGTGGCGCGGTCGAGGTCATCGGCGACAGCCATGGAGAACGGTCCTCTCTGGAACGGAAGTCTGGTGCGAAGCGCTGCGCGGAGATCCACGTCAGTCGATCCGCTCGGCCAGGGTAGCGATCATGAGAGGTCGGCGACGGCGTTCTCCACCGGCCTTCCGGGGAGCGGGCCACGACGGGTCGGGCGAAGGTGCAGCCCACGCACGCGGGATCACGCGGTCGTTCAACCGAAAGGCCTATACGGAGACCCGCAGTCGGCCGAGCCGCGACCGATCGGGAGGTGATCAGCTCCGGTCGTCGTGGCGTGCGCCGTCGCCGAGCGCGGCGGCGAGCAGCGTCCCCTTCGTGATCACCAGCACCCGACCCGGACCGAGGCGCCGCAACGCACGGATGCGTCGGGTGATCCCGACCCGCTCGACGACCTGACCGCGAGGGTCGACGAACACCAGGAAGCCGCCGGCGTCGGCGAGCACGAACCCGTCGCCACGTCCCCGGTCGTCGGCGACGACCTGTCCGAACGGGGCCGGCCGCACCGCGATCCGCCACAGCACGCGACCGTCGTGGGGATCTGCCACGGTGAAACCGGTCCCGCGTTCCCCCAGCCAGAGCAGACCACCGACGTGCCGCGGCGCCGAGGCCACCAGCGGGGTCCCGGCCAGGACCAGTCCGCTCACGGCCCCCGTCGACGGCTCGATCCGCACCACGGCGTCCTCACCGCACCGGACGAGGAAGCGATCACCCCCGACCGCCGTGAACGCCGCTTCATGGTCGTGGTCTGCGAGCGGGTGCGGCAACGACCAGGCGCGCAGTTCCCGCCCGTCGCGTCGATCGATCAACCGGACCCGCGCACCGCCGGGCTCACCGACCAGGAACCCGCCGCCTCCCGCGGCCGGCCGCACCGTGCGCACGTCGTGCTCCGCCTCCCACAGGGTCCGGCCCGTGGCGACGTCCACCGCCCGCAACGGGGTGTACCCGCGCCAGCCACCCACGAGCACCAGGTCGCCATCCACCACAAGGTGCCCGGTCCACCGGCGCAGACCGACCCTCCAGACGTCCCGCCCGGTGGCGAGGTCCAGGCACGCCAACTCGTCGGTGCTCTGCGGCAGCACCAGCAGACGTTGCCCGGCAACGGACATCGCCCGCAGCCACCTGCCGGTCGCGACGTCCCACCGCACGGACCCGTCCTCCGGGTCGAGGCCGACCAGCCTCGTGTTCCGCTCGTGGACGACCAGCGTGCCGGAGCCCACGGCGACGTCGACACCAGAGCCGGCCTGGTGCAGCGGTCGTTCCCACCCGATCCCCACCACCCCCACAGCCCACCACGCGTCCCCGATGCCCCGCCACCCGTTTCCGCGTCCCACCATCCACAGTGGACACGACGGCCGGGTCACCGCGCTCGGCGGGTTCGGGCGCACGTGGTCGTCGACGCCTCCCGGGCGGGCACCCGACCACCTGGGCGTGTTGATTCCTGTAACCCACAGTTCACTCTTGAGCGACTAGGCAGGGTCCTGTTAGCGTTCACACGGAACGGTGGCGCCCGTCACACCGCCAACCAGGGCCCTCCGCGACAGGCCCACCGCACCGCATCCCGGGCCGAGCCGCCGCCTGCGCCGACGACGTCGGCGGACACACGAGTGGAGACGCCGATGTCGACCGCCCAGTGCCGCGCGCACCCGCCACGGGCCTCGGGTTCCCGAGGTCGCCCGGTCACCGCGCGGCGGCGCGACTCCCGCCGCTGACCGCGGCCGCACGACAGCCCGACCGGCAGCCACAGCGCCCTGCCCGGCGGTCGCCCCGCACCAGGCCGACGTTCGCCCGCACCCCACCTGCGAGGAGATCATCCGTGACCAGACAGCCGAGGGCCAGGCGCCTGCTGGCCCGACTCAGCGTCGTGGCGCTCACCGTCGCCGCCACGGCGGTGGCCGTCGCGGCGCCCGCACAGGCAGCACCCGGCTACGTCTACACGACGTTCAAGGGTGACGCCGCCGCCGACCAGGAGCTCTGGGTGTACTCCTCGGCCAACGGCACGAACTTCAGCGTGCTGGCCGACACCGACTACCGCGGCCCGTCCGGCGTGCTGCGCGACCCGAGCATCATCCAGCACAACGGGCTCTACTACGTCGCGCACACCGTCCAGTCGTGGACCACGAACTCAACACACTTCAACATCGCCTCCAGCCCGGACCTGGTCAACTGGACGCACGTGACCAGCGTCAACTCCGGAGTCGCCAACACGCGGTTCACGTGGGCCCCCGAGTTCTACGTCGAGGGCGGCACCGTGCGGATCATCGTGAGCATCGCCCAGACCACGTGCTCCAACTGCTTCCGCCCGTACGTCTTCACCGCCCAGAACAGCGCGCTCACCTCGTGGAGCGGGCCGGTGCAGATGGGCGGCCTCGGCTACAACTACATCGACACCTACGTGGTGAAGTCGGGCAGCACCTACCACGCCTTCACCAAGAACGAGACCTCCAAGTACATCGAGCACTGGACCAGCACGAGCCTCACCGCCGGGTGGGGCAACCGGGGCCAGTTGTGGAGCTCGGGCTACGAGGGTCCGGCCGTGTTGCGGATGAGCGACGGCTCCTGGCGCATCTGGATCGACAAGTACACCAACGGCGGCATCTGGACGGCCACCAGCTCGAACCTGGACTCCTGGTCGGGCCTGAGCCAGATCACCTGCCCCGGTTGCCGCCACGGCACGATCCTGCCGGTGGCCGACGTGCCCGGCGCGGCGCCGGTCTACCGCGTGACCAACCTCAACAGCGGCAAGGTGATGGACGTCGTCTCCGCGTCCACCGCGAACAACGCCGAGGTCAAGCAGTGGACCTGGAACGGCGGCGGGAACCAGAAGTGGCAGTTCCAGGACGCGGGCAGCGGCTACTTCCGGATCGTCAACCAGAACAGCGGCAAGTGCCTGGACGTGCCGAGCGCCTCCACCGCCGACGGGGCGAACATCATCCAGTACACCTGCGGCAGCGGCGCCAACCAGCAGTGGCAGTGGCAGGCCACCGGTAGCCACTTCCGGCTCGTCGCGCGGCACAGCGGCAAGTGCCTCGACGTCGTCTCCTCCGGCACCGGCGACGGCGCCGACATCCAGCAGTTCACCTGTGGCAGCGGCGCCAACCAGCAGTGGAGCCGCACCCAGGTCTGAGCCGGACCGGCAAGGCGCTCGACACCGCGAACGCCGGGCGTGGTTCCCGCCCGGCGGCTCGCAGCAACCCCAGTGACCCAGGTGGGACGCCCGCGGCATGGGCATCGCACCTGTCGGACCGCCGTGCAGCAGCTCTAGTGATTGGACATCTCATGAGATTGACCATGGCGTCTGACGGCCACTCGTCAGGACCATCCCGGAGCACCCGGTCGTTGCGGCGGTCGCTGGTCGCCTTGGCGGTGACCACGCTGACCGCGGCGACGGGCCTGGTCGTCACCACACCGGCGGCCAGTGCGGCCACGAGCCAGTTCCGCGGCATGAACTGGGCGGTGATGGGTGACAACTTCAGCACCGGCACGCTCGTCGTGCAGGGCCTGAGCCAGTCCGACAGCAACGCGACCGTGCGGGCCAAGGCCAACGCCCTGTACGACGACATGTCCGCGACCATGGGCGTCAACACCGTCCGGCTGCCGATCAACACCCACACGGTGGCCAACACGACCTGGTGGAACGCCTACCGCGGCGCCATCGACGCCGCCACCGAACGCGGGTTCAAGGTCATCCTCGCCTACTGGGAGGACGGCGCCGCGTCCGGCGGCAGGATCACGAACCTGGCCGCGTGGAACGCGATGTGGTCCAGCGTGACCAACACCTACGGCTCGAACAACAACGTCTACTTCGAGCCGATGAACGAGCCGCACGGCTACTCGTCGGCGGACTGGCGCAACGTCGCGGCGAACTGGCTCAGCTACCACTACTCGGCACCGCCGAGCCGGGTGCTCATCGGCGGCACCGGCTTCAGCCAGGACCTGCGGGACATCTGCAACGACAGCCGCTTCAACTCGACGCTGCTGTCCTTCCACCACTACGCCTTCTTCTACAGCCCGATGACCTACGACGCCTTCCGCAGCCACATCCAGACGCGGCTGGGCAACTGCGCCTCCCGCGCGGTCGCGACCGAGTTCGGCGCGCCGATGTCCACCGGCTTGAACTACGGCGACGCGAACAGCAGCGACAACTTCGTGCGCCACATCCGCGCCATGGCCCAGGTCATGCGGGACAACCAGATGGGCGGCACCTACTGGCCCGCGCTCGGTGGCAAGTACAAGGACAACCTCGGTTACGACTGGTACTCGATGTACGCCCTGAGCGGCAGCGGCACCGACCTCAACCTGACCATCCGCAACACCTCCGGCGCCGACCGGATCCGCTACGGCTGGGGCGACAACACCACCACTCCGCCGCCCACGTCCTACCTGATCACCGCACGCCACAGCGGCAAGTCCATGGACGTCCAGCAGCCCAACACCGACAACGGCGCGCGCGTCGGCCAGTACACCTACAGCGGCAACGCGTGGCAGCAGTGGCAGTTCCAGGACGCCGGCAGCGGCTACTGGCGCATCGTCAGCCGCCACAGCGGGAAGTGCCTGGACGTGGTGAGCGCCTCCACCGCCGACGGCGCCGACCTCGTCCAGTACACCTGCGGCAGCGGCACCAACCAGCAGTTCCAGATGGTCGCCAACGGCAACTACTTCCAGCTCCGCGCGCGGCACAGCGGCAAGTGCGTGGACGTCCCGGGCGCCTCGACCGCGGACGGCGTGATCCTCAAGCAGTACACGTGCAACACCGGCACCAACCAGCAGTGGTCCCGGACGGCCGCCTGACCGCGGCCCGGCCCTCGCGCCCCGGCGCCGAGCTCGTGCTCGGCGCCGGGGACGCGCCCGTCCGACCGCGCTGCTAGCAGCTGCCGTCCGACTCCTTCAGGCCGGTGTTGGCGCCCGCCGTGCGGCTCACGACGTTCGGCACGCAGGTGGCCTGGTCGAGCCGGAAGCTGTAGGGCACGTTGACCGTCGTCGTGGACTTGACGTCGGGACCGGCGGGCCTGTGGTCGCTGCTGGGCGCCGACCAGGTCACGTTGTCGAAGACGTTGCCGCTGACCTGCCAGTAGCCGGCCTCGGTGGTGTAGAAGGTGCCGAGGACGTCACGGGAGTTCTTGAAGTAGTTGTTGTCCACCTTGGCCTTGGCGCCGACCCGGGAATTGATGCCCGACTCGTTCAGGCTCACGTAGTGGTTGTTGTACATGTGGGCGACGCCGCCCCGCAGCAAAGGCGCCCGGGAGTCGATGTTCTCGTACAGGTTGTGGTGGTAGGTGATGAACCCGTTCGAGACGTCGCTCTCGCTCGACCCGACCAGCCCGCCGCGACCGGAGTTGCGCAGGGTGCTGTAGGACAACGTCACGTACTGCGTGTTGTTCTTCATGTCGAACAGGCCGTCGTAGCCCTCCGACTCACCACCCGACGCCAGCAGGTTGACGTGGTCGACCCAGACGTTGCGGACGTTGCTCTCCATCCCGATGGCGTCACCGCCGTTGGACGTGGGCGAGCCCGACTTCTTGACGTTCCGCACGGTCACGTTGCGGATGATGATGTTGCGGGACTCGCGGATGTGGATGCCCAACTGGTCGAACACCGCGCCACTGCCGACGCCGATGATCGTCACGTTGCTGATCCGCTTGAGCTCGATCACGCCCGCGGCGGTCTCACAGCTGCTGCCCGAGACCTTGGCGGTGTTGCCGTGGTTGATCGTCCCGGAGACCTCGATGACGATCGGCGTGGAGCTGCTGGCCCGACCGCACAACGCCTGGTGGATCTGGGTTCCGGTGGTGGCCCGCACGGTCGCCCCGCCCTGGCCGCCGGTGGTCCCGCCGTTCTGGGACGCGTAGCCGGTCGCGGCGCCGGCCGCCGCCGACGCCGGTGACATCGCCAGCACCACGCTGGTCGAGGTCGCGACGGCCAACGCGGCCACGACCGCGGGGATCCGCCATGCGACTGATCGTTTCATTTCGTCTCCTGCGTCTTCGAAGGGTGGACGACGTGGTCCCACTCGGCGGCGGCAGCACCGATCGCGGCGGCGGACGAAATCAGCGGTGGCAACTCAAGCCTGCGGAAAGCTCCCGGCGAGCATTGCGCAACCTCGTGCGACAGGCAACAAAATTCACGATCATGAACCGCCGGACGCGCCGTGCCCACGCGGGCACGACGCGACTTCCCGGCGAACGTCCGGCCGATTCACGGATCTGAATGGAACAGCGCGACAACCGCCGCGGACCGCATTCCCTTCGCCACATTTCACCCCGGCCGGGGGAAACGCCGACCAGCCGGCCGCGCCCGGCCCGGGTTCGTCACGGCTCGGTGAGGACCTCGACGTGCCCGTCGGTCCCGTTCACCCGGATCCGCTGCCCGTCCCTGATCACGTGGGTGGCGCGTGCCACCCCGACGACGGCCGGCAGGCCGTACTCCCGCGCGATCACCGCGCCGTGGGTCATCAGGCCGCCGACCTCCGTCACCAGGCCCGCGATCGCGACGAACAGGGGCGACCAACTGGGGTCCGTGTGCGCCGTGACCAGGATGTCGCCCGGTTCGACGTCGGCGTCGGCCAGGTCCAGGATGACCCGGGCCCGCCCTTCCACGGTCCCGGCGGACACCGCCAGGCCGACCAGCGCGCCCGCGGGCAGGTCGTCACGCCGGTACGCCCCGTTGAGGGTCTCGCCGTCCGAGGTGAGCACGCGCGGTGGCGTGAGCGCCTCGTACGACCTGAACTCGTCCTTGCGCCGGCTGACGAGTTCGTCGTCGACCTGGCGCGTGCGCACGACTTCCTGGAGTTCCTGGAACCTCAGGAAGAAGACGTCCTCCTCCTCGCGGAGCACGCCGGCGCTCACCAGGCGCCCGGCCTCGGCCAGCAAGGCCTGCTTGTAGACGAAGTAGCGGCGGATCATCCCGTACTTCGGGTACTCGCGGTACCCGGCGAACGTCCGGACGAGATCGATGTTCCGCTTGGTCTCCTCGGCCTTGCGCTCCCCGTCCGGCAGCGCCCGCAGGCGCTCCAGCACCTCCTGCTCCTTCTGCCACGCCTCCCGCCGCCCCTGCTCGAAGCGTCGCGCGCCGGCGCCCGGCTCGAGGTTCTTGACGTTGGACAGGAGCAGGGGCAGCAGGGTGGTGGGCCGCTCGGTCCACCGCGGCCTGGTGATGTCGATCTCGCCGACGCACCGCATGCCGTACCGGTCGAGGTAGGCCACGATGGCGTCACGCGCTTCCCGCCCGCCGTCGAGCCCGGCCAGCTCGTCGAGGAAGTCCTCGTCCGCCGCGTCGCGCAGGAAGGCGACGACCTCGGGGTGCGGGCGGATCACGTCCGCGACGTCGAGGAGCGCCAGTCCCATCTCCGACGTGACGTTGTGGGGCACGGACTGCGAGAGCGCGTCGGCCGCGTCCTTCTCGCCCAGCCACTCGTGCAGGTGCTCGTTGAGCCACCACGTCGCCCGCATCGCCGCCATGATCGGCTTGAGGCCGCGCGGGTCGAACAGGACCCGCCTCAGCTCCTGGAAGTCCGCCAGGATGAAGTCGAGCAGCTCGGAGCCGGACTTCGTCCTGATCTCGCGCTCCAGCGCGGCGACGGACGCCTCGCCCTGCCCGATCAGCTCCGTCACGAGGGCCGGGTCGGCCTCGATCGTGATCGGCTCGGCGCCGGGGATCGGCTGGACGGGACCGTCCTGCGGGACCGACGGGAGGAAGCCGTCGCGCTCGACGACGGTCCGCAGCGCGTCCTCGATCAGCGGATCGGACTTCCCCACCACCTCGAGGAAGCCGGGGCGGCTCGCGGGCGACGCGAGCAGCCGGGTGGCCTCGGCGAACAACCTCCCGCCCGCCTCGGCCATGGGCCGCTGAGTCGTCAACTGCCACACGGACAACCCCAAGGGCTTCATGGCGTCGGTCATCATCTGCTGATGACCGACGGAGACGTAGACGTGGTTCTCCCCGTCGTCGGTCTCCGGGATGGGGAACAGCGTGGTGATCGGCCGGCTCTGCACGACCTGGAAGTCGTCGTCGACCAGGCACCACTCGACGTCCTGGGGATGGCCGAAGTGCGCTTCGAGCCGCCGGCCGAGCCGCACCAGCCGCACGACCTGGGCGTCCGTCAGCGCCGGCTGCTCGCTCCGCTCGGGCTCGACGACCTGCTCCCGCGTCCCGCCGTCGGGCGAGGCGAGGACGGCGAGCTCCTTGGCGGCGACCGACTTGGCGAGGACCTCGTCGTCGCGCACCTGGTAGGCGTCCGCGTTCACCAGGCCGGAGACCAGGGCCTCGCCGAGGCCGAACACGGCCTCCACGGTGGCGACCTTCCGGTTGGACGTGACGGGATCGGCCGTGAACAGGACGCCGGACGCGTGCGGGAAGACCATCCGCTGCACGACCACGGCCATGTGGACCTTGCGGTGGTCGAAGCCGTTGCGCAGGCGGTAGGTGACGGCCCGTTCGGTGAACAGCGAGGCCCAGCACCGGCTGACGTGCCGGACGACCTCCGCCGGCCCCACGACGTTCAGGTAGGTGTCCTGCTGGCCCGCGAAGGACGCGCCCGGCAGGTCCTCCGCCGTCGCGCTCGACCGCACGGCGTAGGCGTCCCGCTCGCCGAGCCGGGCGAGCGCGCCGGTGATCGCCGCCGCCACGTCGTCCGGGACGACGATCCCTTCGAGGGTCTGCCGGATCTCCGCGCTGCGCGTGCGGATCGCCTCCCGGTCGTCCGGGTTCAGGCGCGACAGCCCGTCCAGCAGGTCGCCGAGCGACGGCGCCTCCCGCACGATCCGGTGGTAGGCGTCCGTCGTGACGCAGAAACCGGCCGGCACGCGGATGCCGTCGATCCGCGCGAGCTCTCCCAGGTGCGCGCCCTTGCCCCCGACCACGGCGACCTGCGTCCGGTCGACCTCCCGCAGATCGAGCACGTAGTCGCCCACCCGTTCACCTTCCGTCCGCCCCGTCAAAGCTTGCTCGCTCCTCGTCCGCACCGCCGGCCGTTGAACTCGTCCATGTGTTGTCACAGCGTTTACCGACACTCATTTCCGCAGGTTGAGGGCTTCGGCGGGACATTCTGCGGCACCACGGGGGCCTTGCCGCAAGACCCCCGATGAGCTATAAGTTGACAGTGGCGGAAGGGCGCGATCTCCTCGCCTTCGCCTTTTACCGGAAACCCGGCTCAGTCACCCGGCCGGGCCACGTCCTCCGCATCGCCCGCCGACGGCGCGGTCAACGGCAGGTGGACCCGGAAGCGGGTGTCGCCGGGCTCGGACTCCACCCGGATGTCGCCGCGGTGGCGGTCGACCACGATCCGCCACGAGATGTCCAGACCCAGCCCGGTGCCCTCGCCCACGGGCTTGGTGGTGAAGAACGGCTCGAAGATGCGCCTCTTCACCTCGTCCGGGATGCCCACGCCGGTGTCGCCGACCTCCACCACCGCGTCCTCGCCGGCGCGGTACGTACGCACGGTCAGCGTGCCGCCGCCGGCCATGGCGGCCACCGCGTTGTCGACCAGGTTCGTCCACACCTGGTTGAGCTCGGCCGGGTACGCGGGCAGCGGGGGCAGGGAGCGGTCGTAGTCCTTGACCACGCGCACCCCGTCGCGGAGCTTGCCGCCGAGCATCACGAGCGTGGAGTCGAGCAGTTCGTGCACGTCGACGACCTGGAACGGCGCCCGGTCGACCTGCGAGTACTGCTTGGCCGCGCCGACCAGCGCGGACACCCTGGTGGTGGCGTCCTCGATCTCGTTCATCAACGTCTCGGTCTCGACCGTGTAGGCCAGCCAGCGCACGGCGGCCTCGGTGGCGGTCTGCGGGCACAACGCCGCCGCGCGGTCGAGCCACTCGACGTCCAGCCCGCCCGCGACCAGCACCGGCGCCAGGTCCCAGCCGCCGGACACGCCGTGCGCGTCCAGCCAGTCGGCGACCTCGTCCTCCAGGTCGGCGGTCTGCATCGGACCGAGCTTCGGCGCCTTCGCCACCTGCTCGACCGCGCTCTCCTGCAGCTCCACCAGCACCGGCAGGGTGGCCGGGTCGAGCGAGCCGCTCGCCAGCAGCGCGAGCTTGTGCCGCATCCCGGCGACCCGTTCGCGCAACGCCCCGGTGGCCCGCACCGCCGCGGCGGCCGGGTTGTTCAGCTCGTGCGTCAGCCCGGCCGACAGCGAACCCAGCGCGAGCAGCCGTTCCCGCTGGCTGACGATCCGCTCGGTGTTGCGCATGCCGAAGAACAGGCCCTCCAGCAGGTGCATGGCCATCGGGAACCACGACCGGAACATCGCGCCGAAGTCGTGCGCGGGCAGCTGGTAGAGCCGCACGTCGGTCACCGCGTCGGCGGTCATCTGGTAGACCGTCCTGGCCTCCACGTCGGAGCCGAGGTAGGCCTGGGTGGCCCCGAAGTACGCGCCGCGGTGGTCGGTGCGGTTGGTCTCCACGCGCTGACCGCCGATGACGCGGCTGAGCGCCACCGTGCCGTCCAGCAGCACGAAGAAGCACGTCGCCGGTTGTCCTTCGCGCAGCACCTGGGAGCCCGCCGCGTGCGTCTCCACCTGGCCGTGCGCGACGAGCCACGCCAGCTGCTCCTCCGACAGGTGCTCGAACAGGAACAGCCCGCGCAGGTCGTCGACCGTCAGGTTCTCCATCACGACCTCTCCAGGTAGCGGTGGACCAGCGACACGGCCATCGCGCCGTCGCCGACCGCCGACGCGACCCGCTTCACCGACTCCGCGCGCACGTCGCCGGCGACGAACACGCCCGGCAGGCTGGTCTCCAGGTGGTAGGGCGGCCGGTCGAGGCCCCAGCCCTCGGGCAGGCGGCCGTCGGTGACCAGGTCCGGTCCGGCGAGCACGAACCCGCGCTCGTCACGGGCCAGCGTGCCGGTGAGCCAGTCGGTGTGAGGTGCGGCGCCGATGAACGCGAAGAGCCAGGACGCGGGCACGGTCGTCGTCTCGCCGGTCTTGTTGTGCCGCAACGTCAGCGTCTCCAGGTGCTCCTCCCCCGTGCCGCCGACGACCTCGGTGCACGTGCGCACCTCGACGTTGTCGACCCGGGCGAGCTGCTCGACGAGGTAGTGCGACATGGACCGGGCCAGCGAGTCGCCGCGCACGACCAGCACCACGCGGCGGGCGTGCGCGGCGAAGTAGAGCGCCGCCTGGCCCGCCGAGTTGGCGCCGCCGACGAGGTAGACGTCCTGGCCCGCGCAGCTCGGCCCCTCGGTGGTGGCCGCGCCGTAGAACACGCCCCGGCCGGTCAGCGCGCCGAGGCCGGGCGCGTCCAGCATCCGGTAGGACACGCCGGTGGCGAGGATGACGGTGTGCGCGGCCAGCTCCGTGCCGTCGCCCAGCCGCACCACGCGTGCCGCGCCGCGGGCCTCCAGGCCGACCACGTCGCACGCGGTCAGCACCTCGACGTCGAACTTCAGCGCCTGCCGGCGGGCGCGGTCGGTGAGCTGCTCGCCGGACACGCCGTCGGGGAAGCCGAGGTAGTTCTCGATCCGGCTGCTGGTGCCCGCCTGACCGCCGGTGGCACGCCGCTCGACCAGCACCGTGCGCAGTCCCTCCGAGCCGCCGTAGACCGCCGCGCCCAGCCCGGCGGGACCGCCGCCCACCACGATCAGGTCGTAGAAGTCGGTGGACGGCCGGGTGGTCAGGCCGACCCGGGCGGCCAGCTCCGCGTCCGACGGCTCCACCAGCGCCTCGCCGTCCGCGGTGACGACCACGGGCAGCCGCGCGCCGTCCTCGCCGCACGCGGTGAGCAGCCGCCCGGTCTCCGGGTCGCCGTCGTCCACGGCGTGCCAGCGGAACGGGACGGAGTTGCGGGCCAGGAAGTCGCGCACCTCGTAGGACCGCGACGACCAGCGGTGCCCGACGACCCGGACCTGCCGGGCGGGCCCGCGATCGGCCGCGGACCAGGCGCGCAGCAGCTCGTCCAGCACGGGGTACAGCTTCTCCTCCGGCGGGTCCCACGGCTTGAGCAGGTAGTGGTCGAGGTCGACGACGTTGATGGCGCGGATCGCCGCGTCGGTGTCGGCGTACGCGGTCAGCAGCACCCGCCGTGCGGCCGGGAAGAGGTCCATCGCGGCCTCCAGGAACTCGATGCCGCTCATGCCGGGCATCCGGTAGTCGGCCAGCAGCACCGCCACCTCCTCGCCGCGCAGCTTGATCTCGCGCACCGCGTCGAGCGCCTGCTCACCGGACTCCGCCCGCACGACCCGGTAGTGCTCGCCGTACTTGCGGCGCAGGTCGCGCGCCACGGACCGGGACACGCCGGGGTCGTCGTCCACGGTGAGGATCGAGGGCCTCGCGACCTGAGGAGTCGTCATGTCCACATTGTCGTTCCCGCCCGGACGGCCGTCCCATCGCGGTTACCCTCTGCGGGTGTCCGGCGCGGTGCGGTTCGGGGTCCTGGGGCCGTTGACGGTGGAGCGCGACGGCGGGCGGCCGGCGCTCGGCGGGCCGAGGCAGCGTGACCTGTTGACGCTGCTGGTGTTGCGCGCCAACCGGTTCGTCAGCGCCGACTGGCTGGTCGACGCGCTGTGGGACGGGCGGCCGCCGGCCGGCGCTCAGGTCACCTTGCGGTCGTACGTGGCGGTGCTGCGCCGGGCGCTCGAACCGGAGCGCGGACGGCGTGCGCCCGCGGAGCTGTTGCGCGGCCACACCGGTGGCTACGAGCTGCGCGTGCCACCGGACGCCGTGGACGCCGTGCGCTTCACCGCGCTGGCCGGGCAGGGCGCGCGGGCGCTCGCCGACGGCGAGTGGGAGGCGGCCGGACGCCACTACACCGACGCGCTCGCCCTCTGGCGGGGCGAGGTGGCCGCCGCCGACCTCGCCGCCGTGCGACCGGACGCGGCACGCCTCACGGAGGCGCGGACCGCGGCCGGCGAAGGCCTCTTCACCGCCGCCGTCGCCGCCGGTCGGCACCAGGCCGTGCTGCCGGACCTGCGCCAGTTCGTGGCCGCCAACCCGAACCGGGAGAACGCCCGGGCGCAGCTGATGCTCGCGCTCTACCGGGCGGGTCGGCAGACCGAGGCGCTGGCGGTGTACGACGAGGGCCGCCGGCTGCTGGCCGACGAGCACGGCGTCGAACCGGGCGAGGCCCTGCGCGACCTCCACCGCCAGGTCCTGGCCCACTCCGTGCCACCGGTCGGTACGGGCACCTCCCCGCTGACTCCCACCGCCACGCCCGACCACCGCCGCACCACGGCACCCAACGCCGCACCCGACCTCAACCACGCCGCACCACCCACCAGCCCGCCTGATCTCCCCCACGCCACCGCGCCCACCAGCCCGACCGACCGCCTCGACACCTCACCCGCCGACACCACCGGTTTCCCGCCGCCGGACCGACTTGTCGGTCGGACGGCCGAGCTCGCCCTCCTCGCCGACCTCCTCGCGGCATCGGGCCGGACCGGTGGCCGGTTCGCGGCGATCGTCGGCGAGGCGGGCATCGGCAAGACCACCCTGGCCGACGCCATCGCCCGCCGCGCCTCCGCCGCCGGCGTCCCGGTCGCGTGGGGCCGCTGCCCGGACCTCGGTCAAGCGCCGCCGTTCTGGCTCTGGACCCAGGTCGTGCGCGCCCTCGTGCCCCTGGCCGGCGACGCGGGCGCCGACCCGGCACTGGCGGGCTTCCGCGCGGGCCCCACCGCCGACACCGACATCGACCCCACCGCCCGCTTCCGCACCTACGACGCGGTCTCGGCGCTCGTGCACGCCGCCGCCCGCGCCACCGGCCTCGTCCTCGTGCTGGACGACCTGCACGCCGCCGACGCCGACTCCCTGCTCCTGCTGCGCTACCTGGCCACCACCGTGCACACGTCCCGCGCGCTGGTCGTCGCGACCCTGCGCCCCTACGAGCACGCCCCCGCCCTGGTCGCCACCCTCGCCGACCTGGCCCGCAGCCCCGGCTGCCGACAGCTCAGACCGGCCGGCCTCGACGCGGACGCGGTCGCCGGCCTGGTCCGCGCGCACACCGGCGCGCCCGCACCGGCCGACCTGGTGCTCGACCTCCTCACCCGCACCGGCGGCAACCCGTTCTTCCTCACCGAACTGCTCACCTCAGCCGATCCGACCGGCACGCCGCCGCCGAGCGTGCGCGACACCGTCCGCCGCCGGCTGCACGCCCTGGACGACCGCACCCGCGACTGGCTCGACGTGCTGAGCGTCGCCGGCCGGGACCTGGACGTCGACCTGCTCGAAGCCGCCACGGCCGCCGAGGTCCGGCTCACCCCGCACGTCACCCACCTGGTCACCGAGCCCGACGCCGGCGTGGTGCGCTTCCGGCACCCGCTGTTCGCCGAGGCCGCCTACGCCGACCTCACCCCGACCCGCCGTGCCGACCTGCACGCCCGGCTCGCCGACGCCGGCGCGCACGCCCTCACCCCGGCCGAGCTGGCCCACCACTACGGCCGGGCCCGCGGCCGGGAGGGCGACCACCTGCGCTGGACCCTCGAAGCCGCCGACGACGCCACCCGCCGCCTCGCCTACGAGGACGCCCTGGCGCACCTCGACCGGGCCGCCACCCTGCTCACCTCGCCGGAACGGGAGCTGGCCGTGCAGCTGCACCGCACGTCGTTGCTCCAGATCACGGTCGGCATCGGCAGCGACGCCGTCGACCTGGCCGCCGCCCGCGCCCGCGAACTGCTCGCGCGCGTCGACACCGGAACCGACGTGCGCACCGCCCTGTGGACGCTGGGCGAACTGGCCTGCAACCGCGCCGAGTTCGCCATCGCCGCCGACCTCGCGGGCCGCCTCGCCGCGGACGACGGCGTGATCGGCGCCGCGGGCCACTACCTGCTGGGCGTGGTCGGCTACTTCACCGGCCGCCTGGCCGAGGCCGACCGCCACCTCACCGCCGCCATCGACCGGCTGCACGAGCTGGACCCGCGGGAGCTGGTCGGACGGGCCGGTCGCACGCCCACGCTCGCGACCCACGACTTCCGCGCCCTGGTGCGCTCCCTGCGCGGTGACGCGGACGCGGCCCGCGCCGACCTCGCCGCCGCGCACGCCCTCGCCGAACGCGCCGACGACCCGTACGGCCGGGCCAACGCCGCGCTGTTCGCCGCGTGGACCGCGATGCAGGAGCACGACGTCACCGCCGCCGTCGTCGCCGCCCGCCGGTGCCGCGAGATCGGCGCACGTCAGCACATGCCGCACTTCGTCACGACCGCCGACTTCTTCACCGAGTGGGCCGCGGTGCGCGGCGGGGACGACAGCCGCCGCGACGCGATGCGGGCGGCCCGGGACGGCATCCACCGGCTCGGCCTGCGCTCGACCCGCACGATCACCCTCGCCGCGATGGCGGACGCGCACCTGGCGACCGGGCACCACGCCACCGCGGCGGCGTTGGCCGACGAAGGCCTCGCCCTCGCCGAGCGGACCGGCGAACGGGTCCTCGCCGCCGAGCTGCACCGCGTCCGCGGCCTGGCCACCGACGACCGGGCCGACCTGGTCACCGGCGCGCGACTGGCCGAGGCACAGGGCGCGGACCTGGTGCGAGCGCGCTTCCCACGCTGATCCAACAGAACTCCAACAGCCCTCCGCTGACATGTCACCCGACACCAGAGGGAGGACGCATGGAGTTCGACGTCGTAGTGGTCGGGTGCGGGCCGGTCGGCGCGCTCACCGCCAACCTGCTCGGCGGCCGGGGCGTGCGCACCCTGGTCGTCGAACGGGACACCGCGCCGCACCGGCAGCCGCGCGCGTTCTCCTGCGACGACGAGGCGTTGCGGATCTACCAGCAGGCGGGCCTGCGGACCGAGGTGGCCGCCGACATGCACCCGCCGGGACGGGCCGAGTACGTCAACGCCAAGGGCCGGGTGTTCGCCACCATCGCCCTGGACGAGGTCGACTTCGGCCTGGGCGGCCGTCCCCTGCACTTCTTCGACCAGCCGCGCCTGGAAGCGGCCCTGCGCGCCGGGCTCGACCGGTTCCCGCACGTCACCCTGCGCACCGGTGTCGAGCTGATGCGGCTCACCCAGGACGACGAGGCCGCCACCGTCGTCCTGCGCGACCTCGGCACCGGCGCGGAGACCGAGGTGCGCGCGAAGTACGTGCTCGGGTGCGACGGCGCGCGCAGCACCACCCGGGTCGCGGCCGGCATCGCGCTCACCGGCACGTCCTACGCCGAACCGTGGCTGGCGGTCTCCGGTGACGTCGCGCCGGGCGCGGTGCGGGTGCCGCACACGACGTTCGTGTGCGACTGGCGGCGGCCCGCGTTCGTCTCCCCCGGCGCGTTCGACACCTACCGGTTGGAGTTCATGCTGCGCCCGGACGAGGACCCCGCGGACATGACGGATGCCGCGACGGTCGCCCGGCTCGTCGCGCCCTACGTCGACCCGGACCGCTTCACCGTCACGCGCGCGATCGTCTACACGTTCCACCACCTCGTCGCCGAGCGCTGGCGCGACCGCCGGGTGTTCCTGCTCGGCGACGCCGCGCACCAGATGCCGCCGTTCCTCGGCCAGGGCCTGTGCAGCGGGCTGCGCGACGCGGCCAACCTCACCTGGAAGCTCGCCCTGGCACTCGGATCGGACGACGCCGAGTCGCTGCTGGACAGCTACGAGGCCGAACGTCGCCCGCACACCGAGGCGATGGCCCTCACCAGCGTGCGTCTCGGCCGGGTCTTCCTGGTGCGCAACAGGTTCGCGGCCTTACTGCGGGACGTGGTGCTGCGCGCGGCGCAGGCCGTGCCGCGGGTGCGCCGCCTGGTGCGCCACTTCGAGTTCAAGCCGCTGCCCGCGCTGCCGGACGGGCGCGTCATGTTCCCCCAGCCCGAGGTGGTCGTCGGCGGGGCGAGGCTGCTGCTCGACGACGTCCTCGGCCCCGACTTCGCGGTCATCGGGCCGGGCGTGGACGCGGGCACGGCGCGGGACTGGTCCGGTCCGCCCGCGCGGTTCCTGCGGGTGGTGGCCGACGGCCAGCCCTGCGCCGAGGACGACCTGGTGGACGTCACCGGCGCGCTCACCGCCTGGTTCGCCCGCCACCGCACCGACGTCGTCGTGCTGCGCCCCGACCGGTTCGTGCACGACCGAGGGACGTCCGCGGCGGCGCGGTGACCGGCTCACCCCGCGCCACCGGGCTCGACGGCGGCGATCAGGCGAGGTCAGGTCAGGAAGACCCAGTAGAAGTCCCAGACGTCCCCGTTCGGCCAGCAGACGTAGTAGTCGACGCCCTCGGGGATCTTCGCGCCCTCCGCTTCGCACTCCTCCTCGGTCGCGAAGGTGGCCATGTACTGCCAGTAGTCCATCGCCGCGGGCGCGGCTTGGGCGGGCTCGGCCAGTGCAGGTGCGGCCAGGGCAGGGGCGGCTTGGGCGGTACCGGCGCCAAGGAGCAGCAGGGTCGCCAGGAGCAGTGCTCGCATCGGGGTTCTCCCTCTCGCGGAAAACGCTTTCCACACGGCGGCGCCCCGATCACAGCACAGCCACCGCACGCCTGGCAACGCGCCGCACGTACCCGCGCTCACCGCGCGCCGAAGTCCCGGAACCGGCCGGCCGCACGCGGCGACCGCCGCCGGTCAGCCCTCGGTCTCGTCCGCGAGGTCGACGTCGGCGAGGTCGTCCACGCCGACCACGTCACCGCCGTTGAACACCACCACCAGGCCAAGCTCGGTGAAACCGGGCACGCGGCACTCGGCGAACCGGACCAGCCAGTCCCGACCGGGGTGGAAGGTGAACTCCGGGTCGGCCACGGCGTCCGGCCCGTAGCCCGGGTGGTCGCGCAGGTGGTCGGCCACGGCCTCGTGGGCGGTGGCGAGCAGCCGTTGGCGGTCGCGCAGGACCGAGCCGATGAACGGCAGGTCGAGGTCGTCGGTGGTGGCCGGTTCCTCCACCAGCACGCTCACCGACGTCCCGGCGGCGGTCGTGTTCCAGCACGCCACGCCTTCGGGAGCGTGGTCCACCGGGGTCAGTTCGCCGAAGCCGGGAATCGCGATCGTCACCGGGCGATCCTATGCGCCGCTCCCGGACCCGACCGGAACCGGGCCACCGGGCGCGGGAGAACCGGTCCGCCGGTCTCTTGACGGCGGCACGGCGGGTGAAGTTCGCTGTGGGAGAGCGCTCTCCGAGCGTTTGTCGACGATCCGCGGCCGGCGGCACACCGGCCGCGGGTCACCCCTGCCTGGAGTCGCCATGCCCGAAGCGCCCGCCCGGCACCGCCGCCGGGTCCTGCCCCTGCTCGTCGTCCTCGCCGCCCTGATCGCCGGGCAGCTCACCGCGTCACGGGAAGCGAGAGCCGCCGGGGTCCTGCTCTCCCAAGGCAAACCGACCACCGCCTCGTCCACCGAGAACGCGGGCACCGCCGCGTCCGCCGCCACCGACGGCAACGCGGGCACCCGCTGGTCCAGCGCGTTCGCCGACCCGCAGTGGTTGAGCGTCGACCTCGGCGCCACCGCGACGCTGGACCGCGTGGTGCTGACCTGGGAGGCCGCCTACGCGACCGCGTTCCAGCTCCAGACCTCGGCCGACGGCGCCACGTGGACCACGGTCCACACCGCGGCCGACGCCACGGGCGGGACGCAGTCGATCCCGGTGACCGGCACGGGTCGGCACGTGCGGCTGTTCGGCACCGCCCGCGCCACGGGCTACGGCTACTCGCTGTGGGAGTTCCAGGTCTACGGCACGACCGGTGGGCCCGCCGCCGGCACGCCGATCTCCGAGTACAAGCAGGTCGCGGCCTCGACGTGGGAGGGCGGCAACGCGCCCGCCGCGGCGCTGGACGGCCGGCCGAACACCCGCTGGTCCAGCCAGTTCGCCGACAACCAGTGGCTGCGGGTCGACTTCGGCGGCGTCGCCTCGGTCAACCAGGTCGTGCTGAACTGGGAGGGCGCGTACGCGAAGGGGTACCGGCTGGAGCTGTCGAACGACGCGGTGAACTGGACGCAGGTCTACGCGACCACCACCGGCACGGGCGGCGTGGAACGGCTCACCGTCGGCGGCACGGGCCGTTACCTGCGGTTGTTCGCCACCGCGCGGGCCACCGGCTACGGCGTCTCGCTCTGGGAGTTCCAGGTCTTCGGCACCGTGGACACCTCCGCGGCCACCCCGCCGTTGCTGTCGCCGCCGACCAAGGCGCCCGCGGTGACGGGCCGGTTCGCGCTGTCCGCGCCGGCCGACCAGGCGATGATCACGTCCACCCGGCGGCCGGCCTTCTCGTGGGCAGCGGTGCCGGGCGCGGTGCGCTACCAGGTCTGGCTCAACGTCAGCCGCACGGACTACGACTTCACCGCATCGGGCAACCTGATCGACCTCTACACCAAGGTCGCCGAGCCCACCGGCACCGGCTACACGCCGTCGTGGGACATCACCGACCGGTGGACGTACAAGTGGTTCGTGGTCGCGGTGGACGGCTCCGGCGGCACCAGCGCGTCGAACATCCGCACGTTCAGCGTGTACGTGCCGACGCTGACCTCGGTGGACGACGGCGTGCGGGTGGTGAGCGGCAGCCGTGACCTGAACAAGAACGGCGCGATCGAGCCGTACGAGGACTGGCGGCAGCCCGTGGAGGCGCGGGTGAACGACCTGCTCGGTCGGATGACGATCGAGGAGAAGGCCTACCAGATGTTCTACAACGCCCAGGTGTTCCCGCGCTCGGGCTGGCACTTCGGGCCGGCGGAGGCGCAGGACCTGCACACCGCGCTGCTCGGGTCGAGCGGCACGCGGCTCGGCATCCCGTTCGTGTCGGCGGGCGACACCATCGCCGGGTACAAGACGACGTACCCGTTGCAGAGCGCGTTGGCCGCGGCGCGGAACTACCCGTTGCAGTACAAGCTCGGCGACATGCAGCGGCGCGAGCAGCTGGAGGTCGGCGCGCGCGGTGTGCTGGGGCCGTTGGCCGAGGTGGGCACGAAGGTGCTGTACCCGCGCATCCAGGAGGGCAACGGCGAGAGTTCCGAGGTGGCGTCGGCGCAGGTCCGGGCACTGGTGGCCGGGTTGCAGGGCGGGCCGGAGCTGAGCCCGGGTTCGGTGCTGGCGACGGTGAAGCACTGGCCGGGCGAGGGCGCGGGCGGTGAGGCGTTGATCGTGTACGACAACGTGACGATCAAGTACCACACCGCGCCGTTCCGGGCGGCGATGGAGGCCGGCGCGGTGAACATCATGCCGGGGTACGCGGGCAGCTCGCTGCTGGACCCCGGTGGTCCGGGCGCGGGTGACAGCGCGAAGATCCTCGCGTACCTGCGGCAGAACCTCGGGTACACCGGGCTGATCACGACCGACTGGTTGCCGTCGGGGTCGTGGGTCGGCGCGGCGAACGCGGGGTCGGACGTGATGGGCGGCGCGGACCCCGGTGCGCCCGGGTTCACCATCGGCGGGTTCACCTCGGCGGTGCCGGCGGCGCGGATCGACGACGCGGTGCGGCGGGTGCTGCGGTTGAAGTTCAAGCTCGGGATCTTCGAGAACCCGTACGGCGACCCGGTGAACGGGCCGTACCGGTTCCACAAGCCGGAGTACGCGGCGCTGGCGAACCAGGCCTCGCGCGAGGCGATGACGTTGTTGAAGAACACCAACGGCGTGCTGCCGGTGCGGCTCAACCGCGGTGACAACATCGTGGTGGCCGGTCCGCGTGCCGACGACACGGCCGCGTGCTGCATCTGGACCAGCTACTTCCACCAGGAGTACGGGTCGCAGACGATGTTGCAGGCGATCCGCACGCGTGCCGCGCAGGCGGGGGTGAACGTCCACAAGGACACCGGGCCGTCGCCGAAGCTGGCGATCGTCGCGGTGGGCGAGACCTCGTACACCCACGCGACGAGTTGGCCGAAGGAGCAGCCCTACCTGCCCCCGGACCAGCTCGCGGTGATCCAGGACTTCCACCGCCAGGGCATCCCCGTCGTGGTCGCCCTGGTCCTGCCCCGCCCGTACGTGATCACCGAGTGGCACGACCTGGCGAGCGCGATCGTCGTGACGTACCGCGGCGGCGAGGAGATGGGCCCCGCCTTGGCGTCGCTGCTGTTCGGCGACTACACCCCGACCGGCAAGCTGCCGTGGCAGCTGCCGCGTGCCCTGACCGACGTCCTGCGCCCCGGCGGCACCGACATCCCGGCCGACGCCACCGAGCACTGGGACGTCCCGTACGACCTGGGCGCCACCGCCGCCGAACGAGCCGACATCCGCGCCCGGATCGACTCGGGCGCCCCCGTACCCACCACCTACGGCAACCCCCTCTACCCCTACGGCTCCGGCCGAACCACCTGGTGAACCCGCGTGTCCTACCCACCCCGCGGGGGGCGGGGGGGGGGGGCGGCGGGGGGGGGGGGGTTGGGGGT
>NZ_JBFAMT010000064.1:0-46178 GCF_040656635.1 Actinosynnema sp. NPDC049800
CGATTTGACATGGGGCCCTTACGGGCACTCCAGGCAGGCCGAAGCCGGCAGGCCCGGCGGGGAAGAGCGTCCCGCCAGGCCTGCCGGCTTCGACCAGCCTAAAGCGCCCGAACCCATGTCAAATCGGGCCACGGTGGGTCGTGTTTCGGGTCCGTTGTGGTTGAGAGGATTGGTGGTGGGTGTGAGCGGTCGGTTGCGGGTTGCGTATCTGTTGACCCAGGACAGTGGGGGGCCGGTGGACGTCACTGTTCGGTTGGCGCGGGCGGTGATCGGGTCCGGGCAGGCGGAGGTGCGCGTGTTCGGGCCCTTGCCCCGGAGGGGTGCGGAGGTGTTGAGCGGGCACCACGAGGTTGTCGAGGTGGGCGACAAGGCTGATGTCCGGGCCGGGCGGCGGGCGCGGGCGGTGGTGCGGGAGTGGCGGCCGGACGTGGTGCACGCGCAGGATCGGCGTGCCGGGTTGGTGAGTGCCGGCTTGCGGTTGCGGCACAAGGTGATCCAGACCTATCACGGTGTGCCGGACGATGTGGGTGAGGAGTGGTTCCGGGGTGTGCCGGGGGCGGTGGGGCCTTCGGCTTACACGCGGGTGGTGTTGGCGGCGGATGCCGTGGTGGCGCGGGTGGTGCATCGGACGGTGGTGCCGGCGCGGGCGATGGGGCGGTTCCTGTCGGCGCGGTTGACGGTGCCCGCGTCGAGGTTGGCGCACATCGACAACTGCGTGGAGCCCGCGCACGTGCAGCCGCCGGCGGGACGGGTGCGGCGGTTGGTGTTCGTCGGGTTGTTGGTGGAGCGCAAGGGGTTGGCCACGCTGTTGGCGGCCTTGGCGTTGCCCGGGGTGATGCCGGCGGACGCCCGGTTGACGGTGGTGGGGGACGGGCCCGAGCGGGGGAAGGCGGAGGCGTTGGCGCGCGAGTTGGGCGGCAGGGTGGAGTTCTTGGGTTTCCGGAGCGATGTGCCCGACTTGCTGCGGCACCACGACGCGCTCGTGCTGCCGTCCACGATGGAGCAGCAGCCGTTGGTGGTGGCCGAGGCGATGGCGGCGGGCAAGCCGGTGGTGGCGACGGACACCGGTGGGGTGGCGGACATGCTGGGGGACCGGGCGGCGGCTGGGGCGTTGGCGGTGCCGGGTGATGTCGAGGGGTTGGCCGCTCGGTTGCGGGAGTTGTTCGCGGAGCCCGATCCCGGGCGGATCGGGTTGGAGCTCGCTGAGCGGGCGCGGGAGCGGTTTGCGCCGGACGTGTGCGCGCGTCGCCACCTCGCCCTCTACCGCGAGGTCATGGGCAGCTCGTGGGTTGAGCCGATGATGAAGTGAGTCGGTGAGGTCGGGTGAGGGGTGATGTCGGTTGTGAGGCGGTGGTTAGGAGGGAGGAGGTGATGGGTCGGGTGGTGAGGTGGTCGGGGCGGTGGTGACGACGGGGTTGGTGGTAGTTGGGTTGGTGGTGGTGGATGGGTTGGTGGTGGGTGGGTTGGTGGTCGACGGGTTGGTGGTGGATGGGGTGGTGGTGCTTGGGTTTGTGGTGGCGGGGTTGGTGGTGGTGGTTGAGCTGGTGGTGGCTGTTGCGGCGGTGGTGGTGATGTGGGTTGGGTTGACGAGGACGATGGCGTCGCCGGCGGCGATCTCGATCGTGGCCGGGGCGGCGGCGCCGCCGTCGATGTTGACCAGGCCCGGTGGGGGTGTGACCCTCGCGGGTTGTCCGGTCGGGTTCACGGCCACGTAGCCGCCGGTGAAGCGTCGGTCCCACACGCCGGAGGGGAGGCGGTTCGCGGTTTCCGTCGCCTCGCCCAAGGGGGCGTCCTGGTAGCGCGACCAGTCGGGGTTGCGGTAGTCCTTGGTGGTCGCGCCGGACCAGCACGTGTGCGGGCTCGCCAGCAGGGCCGCGGTGGCGTAGCCGACTCGTTCCTCCCTGGCGCCCTTGGTGTGGGTGATCAGCAGGAGCCACGTCTCGCCGAGGGCGGCTTGCGACCGCAGCTCCTTCCACTCGTTGCCCTTGAAGGTGAGCAGTTCACCCGTGCCGGTGTCGCGCAGGCCGAAGTTCTCCTCCATCGCGCCGTCGTAGCGCGAGTGCGCCGTCCACCTTCCCGCGGTCAGGTGGGATTCGGACACGTTCGGGATCAGCATCTTCCCGGCCTTGTGCAGGGCGTCACCGGCCGTGGTGAGGAACGTGTCCATGCCCTCGCGGATCATCCGGTCGGACTCGGCCGCGTCCTCCGCGCCCTTGAGCACGGCCGAGGAGTAGTACTTCAGGGAGCTGAAGTCGTTGTCGGCCAGCACGCCGTCCCAGCCCTCGCGCACCACCTCGGCGGTGACCGCCTCGCTCCACGCCTTCTGGTAGGCCGGGTCCCACACGGTCATCTGCCAGTGCTTCGGGTAGGAGTTCCACTCGATCCGGTTGTCCTTGGTGTCCACCGCGAACCAGTTCGGGTTCTCGCGGTGGGCCTTGAAGTAGCCGATGCCGGTCGGCAGGAACGGCGCGTCCACCTCGCCGTTGACCGCGCCGGGGTAGTTGCGCGCGCTGGAGAAGTCCTTGTAGACCAGCACCTTGATCTTCGGGTTGAGCTGCTTGAGCCGGCGCAGCGACGACGTCTCGGTCGCGTTGAGCACGACCAGGCTGTAGTGCTGCGCGGCGAACGTGATGTCCCGGCCGGTCGGCGGCTCGCCGATGCCGTACCACCAGCCGCACGGCGCGAGCGGCTTCGGCACGGGACCGAGCGGGGCGTGCGGTGGCGTCGGTCTGCCCGCGGCGGCGGTCGTCGTGCACGCCGCGCTCGGCACCAGGAGCGCGACCGCGCACACCAGGCCGAGGACGCGGCGGGATCGTCGCCGGTTCAGCGATTCCTTCGGCACAACAGCTCACCCACCGTCTGCAACAGGATTTTCACGTCCAGCCACAACGACCAGTTGGCTATGTAGTAGTTGTCGTATCGAGACCTGTCGACAATCGACGTGTCACCCCGCAGCCCGTGCACTTGCGCGAGCCCGGTCAGCCCCGTCGGAACTCGGTGCCGGGCCCAGTATAGCTCGTGGATGGCCGAGAATTCGCGGACGAAACCGGGTCGCTCCGGGCGTGGTCCGACGATGGACATGTCGCCCTTGATGATGTTCCACAACTGGGGGAGTTCGTCCAGCGAACTGCTACGCAGAAAACGTCCGACTGGCCCGACCCGGCGATCTCCGACCACCGACCAGGTGACTTGGGAATCGTCTTCGCCGTTCATTCTCACGCTGCGCAGCTTGTAGAGCACGAACGGCTGATCATCCATCCCGACCCGGACCTGGCGGAAGATCACCGGCCGGCCGCTCTCCAGCAGCACGGCCAGCGCGCACAGCGCGATCACCGGGGACAGCACGACCAGCGCCACGGCGGCCAGCAGCACGTCCATGGCGCGCTTGACCCACCAGCTCGGCCTGCTGGTCGGCGCGGTGCCCAGCCGCATCAGCGGGTAGCTGCGCAGCCGTTCGATGTCCGGCCCGTCCTGGTACAGCTCGAACATCCGGGGCACGACCAGGGTGGTGCAGCCGAGCCGGTGCGCGGTGATGGCCGAGTCGACCACCGACGACTCGCGGGCGTGCGAGAACGCCAGCACGACCGTGCCGACACCCAACCGGGTGATCGCGTCGGCCAGGGCCTCGTCCATCAGCGCGACCGGCAGGGCCGTGCGGTCCAGCGCCGGCTCCGGGTCGACGAACCCGACGGGGCGCAGGCCGAACTCCGGGTGCGCCAGCATCGCGCCGACCAGGTCGACGCCGACCTTCCCGGCGCCGACCACGATCGTGCGGTCGCAGCGGTCGTACTTCCGCCTGCACCAGCGGCCGAAGGCGAACACGAGCAGCCGCGCCGGTTCGCTCAGCGCGGCGAACGCCAGCACCGCCCACTGCGTGGCCAGGGTGGTGCCCGGCGGCGCGCCGCTGACCAGGCCGGCCAGCGTGACCAGGGCGAACGCCACGGCCGTCGCGCCGACCGAGCGCGGCAGGTCGTGGAACCAGGACAGCCACAGCCGCCGCCGGTACAGCCGGCACGCGGCCCGCACGCCGAGCAGCGCCGCCGCCACCACCGCGGTCCACCCCGCGCCCGGCGAGTACCGGGCCGCCACCGCGGCCACCGCGGTCGCGTCCACCGCGACCAGCAGCACCGCCACCGCGTTCACCCGCCGCAGCAGGTCCGACCCCGCGGCCTCGCGGGGCCTCTGCTGCCGCCACCGCGACACCAGGGTCGGGGTGGTCGCCGAGCCGACCCCGTTCACCTCGGACCGCCCTTGCCAGGGACCGAGCGCGTCCCGTCCACGCCACACCACATTCGGACGACGTCCTTCCCACCATGAACCCGATTATTTGGTCACCCGTTCGAGACCATCCGAACGGGCCTCTCTGCTCACTCGGTGTGTATCAAGCGTGATTTTGAGGACCTAATTCACTCTTTCGGTGATCACCGTTCTCCTTTCTGGTGACGGTCGGGCTCGGCTTCTGCGGTAATTCAGCCAGACGCGCGACGAGATGCCCCCGGGGTGGTCGAATCCCGTCGCGGTCCGGAGGCGAATAATTCTGGACCGTCATCCGCCATCCAGTGAAATGGGGCCCATTGAGCGTCGATGAAGGAGACGTGCGCGCCACGTCGGAACAGGGCGGACGGGCCCTTTCCGACGGCGCGCGCACCCACGCCCGCGCCCACGTCGTGCTGCCCGCCTACAACGAGGCGGCCTCGCTGCCGCCGCTGCTGACCCGGCTCGCCGACGCGACCCTCGCCGGCAAGATCACCGCCTGGGTCGTCGACGACGGCTCGTCCGACGGCACCGCCGAGGTCGTCGCCGAGGGGTGGCCCGGCCTGGACGTGCGGCTGGTCAGCCACCCGGTCAACCTCGGCCTCGGCCAGGCCGTCCGATCGGGGCTGCGCGCCGTGCTGTCCGAGGCGGGCGACGAGGACGTCGTCGTGGTGATGGACGCCGACGACACCCACGACCCGGCCCTCATCGACCGGATGGAGCGGGAGATCGCGGCCGGCGCGGACGTGGTGATCTGCTCCCGGTTCGTCGACGGCGGCGACGACGCGACCGCCCCACCGCTGCGCCGGCTGCTGTCGCGCGGCGCGGCCGTGCTGTTCCGCCGCGTGCTGCGCCTCGACGGCGTCCGCGACTGCACCAGCGGCTTCCGCGCCTACCGGGTCAGCCTGCTGGCCCGCGCCGAGCGGCACTGGGGCGAGCGGCTGATCGAGGAGCGCGGGTTCGCCTGCATGGTCGAGCTGCTGCTCAAGCTGCGGCACTGCCGGCCGGTCGTCACCGAGGTGCCGCTGGCCCTGCGCTACGACCGCAAGCACGGCCCCAGCAAGATCCGGATCGCCCGCACCGTCGGGCAGTACGCGAAGCTGCTGGTCCGCGACCGGCTCACGCCCGCGCCGTACCGGGCGCTGTGATGCGGCGGGCGGAGCGCGGGCACGTCGTGGTGGTCGGCGGCGGCATCTGCGGCCTGGCCACCGCGCACCGGCTGGTGCGCGCCGGCACGCGGGTGACGTTGCTGGAGGGCAGCGACCAGCTCGGCGGGCTCGGCACGTTCTTCGCGTGGCGCGACCGCTGGGTGGAGCGCTTCTACCACTGCGTGATGCCGACCGACGACCACCTGCTCGACCTGCTCGGCGAGCTCGGGCTGCGCGACTCGATCAGCTGGCGGCCGACCCGGATGGGCATGGTCGTGGACGGTCGCGCGTTCCCGTTCAACACGGCGCTGGACCTGCTCAAGTTCACCCCGTTGGGCGTTCCCGACCGGCTGAGGTTCGGCGCGGTCTCGGTGCTGCTGCGGCGGTTGGGCAAGGGCAAGGACCTCGACCGCACGCGCACCGAGGACTGGTTGCGCGGCCTGTACGGCGACCGGGTGTGGGAGCTGCTGCTCGCGCCGCTGTTCGGCGCGAAGTTCGGCGCGCGCTTCGGCGACGTGCCCGCGCTGTACCTGTGGCAGCGCCTGGGGCGTGAAGGCGCCGTGTCGGTGCGCGGGTACCCCGAAGGCGGCTACCGGGCCGTGATCGACGCGCTCAGGGCGTCGATCGAGGCCGGTGGCGGCGTGGTGCGGCTGGACGCGCCGGTGCGGCGGATGGGCGTGACCGGCGGGCGGATGCGGATCACCCTGGACGGCGGCGAGTCGGTGTCGGCGGACCACGTCGTGTCGACGCTGCCCCTGCCGCTGCTGCGGCGGCTCGCCGACGAGGACCTGGCCGCGCGGCTGCCCGACGTGCGGTTGCCGTACCAGGGCGTGGTGAACGCGCTGTTCTTCTTGCGGCGACCGTTGTCCGGGCACTACTGGACGCCGGTGGTGCGGTCCGGCACGGAGTTCGACGGCCTGATCCAGATGACGCCGCTCGCGGGCGTGGAGCGGTACGACGGGAGGCACCTCGTCTACGCGATGCGGTACACCGACCGGGAGTCCGCGCTGTTCCAGGAGGACGACGCGGCGATCGCGGCGCGGTGGACCTCGCAGCTGCTGGCCCTGCACCCCGCGTTGTGCCGCGAGGACGTGGACGACGTGCGGGTGTTCAAGGCGCCGTTCGTGGAACCGGTGTACCCGCTCGGGTACCTGGCGCGCCGGCCGCCCGTGGTGGTCGCCGGCACCCCGCTGCTGCTGGCGACCACCGCGCACGTCTACCCGGACGTCACGAGCTGGAACTCGAGTGCGGGACTCGCGCGACGGGTCGCCGCGAGGCTGGCGGAGGCACCACAACCTGTTCCGGGCTGAGCCGCCGGGCGTGCACCGGTTCGCCGCGGACCAGCTGCCGGAGCGCGTCGGCGATCCGGGCGGACGGCGAGCCGGTGCCGTAGGGCGACGGGATGTGCTCCAGGCGTTCCCGGTGGCCCGCCACGTCGTCCAGCCACCGCAGCACTTCCGCGCACACCCGCGGCCCCGGCGGCACCAGGGTGCCGAACGTGCCCTCGATCTCGGGGCGTTCCGTGCTGCGGCGCACCACGACCACCGGCCGCTTGAGGACGCTGACCTCCTCCTGGATGCCGCCGGAGTCGGACACGACCACGGCGGCGCACCGGGCCAGCGCCAGGAACGCCGGGTACGCCTGGGGCTCGACGACCTTGAGCCGGCGCAGCAGGGCGGTGAGGCCGAACGCCTCGACCCGCTTGGCCGTGCGCGGGTGCAGGGGCAGCACCACCGGCAGCGGCAGGCGGTTCAGCTCGCGCAGGATCGTCTCCAGGTTGGCCGGGTCGTCCACGTTCTCCGGCCGGTGGACCGTGGCCAGCACGTAGCCGTCGCGCTCGAGCTCGTGCGCGGCCAGGACGACGGCCTCCTCGTCATGCCCGGGCAAAGCGGTCTGGAGGGCCTCGACCACGGTGTTGCCGGTGATCGCGATGCGCTCCTCGGGGACGCTCTCGGCCAGCAGGTTGGCGTGGTTGAGCGAGGTCGGCGCGCAGCACAGGTCGGCGAGGTGGTCGATGGCGACCCGGTTGTGCTCCTCGGGCATCGCCCGGTCGTAGCTGCGCAGACCCGCCTCGACGTGCACCAGCGGCACGTCGTTGGCGTTGGCGGCCAACGCGCCCGCGAGCGCGGAGGTCGTGTCGCCCTGCACGATCACCGCCCTGGTCGGGTGCTGCGCCAGCAGCTCGTCCACCGCCGCGATGGCCGCGCCGAGCTGGCCGCCGCGGCTGCCGCCGCCGACGGCCAGCTCGTGGAACCGGCCCGGGCGGCCGATGTCCTGCCGGATCCGGTGGTACATCGCGGTGTCGTAGTGCTGTCCGGTGTAGACGACGGTGGCGTCGGCCCCCATCACGCGGATCAGCGGCGCGAGCTTGATCAGCTCCGGCCTGGTGCCGCACACCATCGTGACGGTGCCGGGAACTCCCTGGTCTATCGGACCCACCTCCAGTCGCGGATGACGCGCGCCCGGGGCGCGATCGCGGTGAAGGTTAGAGTCCCAGGGGCCGATTTCCGTTGTGGCTCAGTCGATCGAGTGAACCTGGCGGTGGTAGGGGCCGAGTTGTCGGTGTGGCTCAGTAGATTGGTGAGTGGATCATTCTGGAGTGGACGGATTTTCGATGTTGCGAAGACACGCGGCCTTGATCACCACGGCGTTGCTCGTCGCGGGGTTGGTGGGCCCTGCGCACGCTCAGGCGTCCCGGACCGTGCTGCTGCCCGACCTCCGGCAGGCGCCGGTGGGGTGCGCCGGCGGGTTCTCCGGCGACCCGTCGCGGTGCGTCGACTGGGACGTGTGCCCGGTGGCCGACCCGGCCGCGCCGAACGGCGAGTGCGTGCAGGTGGGCCCGATCGGGGCAGTCCGGTTGAGGTTCACCACATCGGCGGACAACATCGGCGACGGGCCGCTGCTGATCCACGGCAGCCGGGGTGGGGTCGGGCAGCGGGAGATGGCGGCGCGGCAGGCGTTCCAGTCCGCTGTGGACGGTTCGATCCCGATGGACTACGCGCGGGCGCAGCACCCGATCCCCGCCACCATGTACTACGAGCCGGCGGCGACGCACGAGCACTGGCACCTGCTCGGCTTCGAGCACTTCCAACTCCGCACGCTCTCGGGTGACACGGTGGTGACCGACCGGAAGAACGGCTTCTGCCTCGGCGACCGGTACGGGGTCGACGGCCGCGTGCCGAACCGGCCGGCCCTGGACGACACCCCGCAGGGGAAGTTGGCGGCGTTGTTGCGGAAGAACCGGTGCGGCCACCACGAGCCGGAGGCGTTGAGCGTGGTGCAGGGCATCTCGGTCGGCTCGGGCGACGACTACCCGCACACGGTCGACTTCCAGTGGCTGGACATCAGCAAGGTGCCGTCGGGGGTCTACGACGTGGTGAACATCGTCAACGGCGACCGCACCCTGGTCGAGAAGTCGTACGCGAACAACGCCTCGGCCATGACCGTCTCGATCCGCTGGCCGGGCAACGCCGTCGACCCGCCGGCCACGATCACCCTCCCGCCGCAGGTGCGGCTGCTGCGGAACTGCGTCGGAACGGAACAGTGCGCCACCCTGCGCGACTGAGGTGCCGAGCGGCCGGCTGACCGGTCGGTGGGGTGATCGGCTGAGGGACTTGCCGCGGGGGCTGTTCGGGGGTCGGCTGAGGGACTTGCCGAGAGGGCTGTCGGAGGGCCCGCTGAGGCACGTGCACGGCCGATGCGCCGAGCACCCCCGGGCCATCGAGTTGGTGGGTGGCGTGCGAGCGGCATGGGCGGCTGACCCGGCGAGCGGCTTGTGCGGCCGGCCGCTCCGCCGCCACCGGTCCAGCCGTCGCCCGCCCCGACCCCGCGGCCCGACGTGGCACAAGCCCTCGAACGGGCCGGCGCCGCGCCTCGCCTGGATGTCCTCTGAGGAGAAACCTCTGCCCGGTGACGCCGGCGTTTGGCGTCGTCGCCGTTCGGGAATTCGCCAGACGTCCGGATCGGCGACCGAAGGGTGGGGCCATGTCGTTGGCCACCGAGAACCGAGTGCTCGAAGGTCGCTACCGGTTGGCGGGCAGGCTCGGCGCGGGTGGCGCGGCCGAGGTGCACCGGGGGTGGGACCTGCTGCTCCGGCGGTTCGTGGCGGTCAAGGTGTTCGACGGCGACGACGTGGACGGGCGTCGGTTCGACAACGAGGTCCGCACGCTGGCCGGGCTGTCGCACCCCGGGCTGCTGTCCGTCTACGACGTCGGCACGTGCGAGGGGACGTCGTTCGTGGTCATGCAGCTGGTCGAAGGCATGACGTTGCGCGACCGGCTGCTGGACGGCACGTTCACGCCCGCGCAGGTGCGCGCCCTCGGCCACCAGCTCGCCGACACCCTCGCCCACGTGCACGAACAGCAGGTCGTGCACCGCGACGTGAAGCCGTCGAACGTCCTGCTCGACGGCTCCGACACCGCCTACCTCGCCGACTTCGGCCTGGCCCGCTCGCTCGGCTCGACCCGCATCACCAAGACCAGCGAGGTCGTCGGCACCGCCGCCTACCTGGCGCCGGAGCAGGTGCGCGGCGACGAGGTCGGCCCGCCCGCGGACGTCTACGCGCTCGGCCTGCTCCTGCTGGAGTGCCTGACCGGCTACCGCGAGTACCAGGGCGACCGGGTCGAGGCCGCCATCGCCCGCCTGCACCGCCCGCCCCACGTGCCGCACGACGTGCCCGCCGGCCTGGCCCGCCTGCTCGCGCAGATGACCTCGCTGTCCCCCCGTCGCCGCCCCACGGCCGCCCAGGTCGCCGACAAGCTGCGCCCCGCACCGGCCGCCCTGCCGCGCGACCGGCTCCTCTGCGGTGTCCGGACGCCCGCCCGCCCCGCCTAGAGCGCCGCCAGGAACCGCTCGACCGCGTCGGTGAACTCCGCCGGCCGTTCGAGGTTGGGCAGGTGGCCCGCCCCGGGGATCACCGCGAGCGCCGAACCGGGGATGGTCGCGTGCATCCGCTCGGCCACGGCGACCGGCGTGTACTCGTCCTCCTCGCCGACGACCACGAGCGCGGGCACGGCGACGCGGGCCAGCGACTCGAGGTAGTCGGGCCGTTCCGCACGCCCGCGCCACCCCGCCGCCGCGCCTTCCGGCGACGTGCCGCGCATCATCCCCAGCACGTGCTCGGCGACGGCCGGCAGGGCGACGACGTTGTGCGGCGAGATCATCTTGTCCAGCACCTCGTCGGCGTAGGGGCCCATGCCCTCGCGCAGCACGCGTGACGCCAGCTCGCGCTTCAAGTCAGCGCTCGCCGTCGTGTCCGCCTCGGGGAACGTGTCCGCCAGCACGAGCGCACGGACCCGTGACGGGTGCGATCGGTGCAATTCCATGGCGATCTGGCCGCCCATCGACAGCCCGCACACCACCACCCGGTCCAGGTCGAGGCGGTCGAGCAGGCCGATCAGGTCGTCGGCGAACACGCCCCACGGCGTCGTGCCCGGCACGACCGTCGTCTCGCCATATCCCCGCAGGTCGGGTGCGATGACCCGGTAACGGGAGCGGAGCCGTTCCACCTGCGGCCGCCACATCGTCCGGTTGAACGGGTGGCCGTGCACGAGCAGCACCGGGACGCCGTCGCCCTCGTCGTCGTAAGCGATGTCGATGTCGTTGACCCGCATGACCTCCCCTTGCGCCGGTTGACGGCAGCAGCCTAGGAAGGCCACCATGGCCGGTGCAATGAAAACAATGCTCTCGGTGCAATGTGGGGTGCCCGCGTGGCGGACTACCGCCTGATCGCCGACCGGCTCGCCGCCGAGGTGGCGGCCGGCCGGCTCAAGCCGGGTGACCGCCTGCCCCCGCAACGCGCGTTCGCCCGCAGGCACCGCATCGCGGGCTCCACGGCCGCCCGCGTGTACGGCGAGCTGATCCGACGCGGGCTCGCGGTCGGCGAGGTCGGCCGCGGCACGTTCGTGAGGGCCACCCGACCACCGGTCGAGCCCGCGCTGGCCGAGCCGGGCGGCGCGCGGGTCGACCTGGAGCTGAACTTCTGCGTGCTGCCCGACCAGCCGGCCCTGCTGGCTCCCGGCCTCGACCGGCTCGTCCGGCACGGCCTCGGCGACGCGCTCGGGCCGGTCGGTGTCCGCGGCACGCCCGAAGCACGCGCGGCCGTCGCACGCACGCTGGCACGGGGCGGGTGGGCGCCGGACGAGCGCCGCATCCTGTTCACCGGCAACGGCAGGCAGGCGATCGCGGCCGCGGTGTCGGCGCTGGTGCCGGTCGGCGGGCGGCTCGGGGTGGAGGCCGTCACCTACCCGGTGGTGAAGGCGATCGCGACCAGGCTGGGCGTCACGCTCGTGCCGCTGCCGGTGGACGACGCGGGCGTGCTGCCGAAGGCCGTGCGCGCGGCCGACGTGCGCGCGGTCTACCTCCAGCCGACCCTGCACAACCCGCTCGGCACCACGATGCCCGAACGACGCCGCGCCGAGCTCGCCGACACCGTGCGCGACCTGGACGTCCAGGTGATCGAGGACGCCATCTACGCCTTCCTGGGCCCCGACCTGCCGCCGCTCGCGCCCGAGCGCACCACCGTGGTGGACAGCCTGTCCAAGCGCCTCGCGCCCGGCCTGACGGTCGGGTTCGCCGTGCCGCCCGGACACCTGGTCGACCGGGTCGCCGCCGCCGCGCGCTCCGGCGGCTGGGCCGTCGGCCACTTCGCGCTCGCCGCCGCGACCGAGTGGCTCGTCGACGGCACCGTGGAGTCCGTAGTGGACCGCAAACGCGCCCTCGCGCACGAACGGCAGCAGCTCGTGCGCGCCCGCCTGGCGGGCTTCGACATCAGCGCCGACCCCGGCTCCTACCACTGCTGGTGGCGGCTGCCGGACCGGTGGCGGGCCGAGACGTTCGTCGCCGCCGCGGCACGGCGGGGCATCGCCATCACGCCCGCCGCGGCGTTCGCGGTCGGGCCCGGCCACGCGCCCAACGCCGTCCGCCTCGCCCTCGCCTCCGCGTCGACGCCGACCCTGGCCGCCGCGCTGGACGTGCTCGCCGCGCTCGCCGAAGGCAGCCCCGAGGACGAGCAGGTCGACTAGGGTCACGCCATGACCAGGGTGCCTTGGCTGCTCGACGCCGATCCGGCGCTGCGCTGGCAGGTCGAGCGCGACCTCGTCGGCGAACCGCCCGAGGTCTGGGAGGCGACGCGGGCCAGGATCGCGACCGAGGGCTTCGGCGCACGCCTGCTCGCGCTCCAAGACCCGGACGGCCAGTGGGCGGGCGGCGCGTTCTTCCCCGCCGGCTTCGACTTCCACGGCCCGGAAGCCGCCGAGGGCGCCGGCCAGCCGTGGACCGCGACGACGTGGACGCTGTGCTCGTTGCGGGAGTGGGGCCTGGACGCCGCGGTCCTGCGCGAACGCCGCACGGCCGAGCTGCTGGAGCGCAACTGCCGCTGGGAGTACGACGACCTGCCGTACTGGGGCGGCGAGGTCGACTGCTGCATCAACGCGTGGACGGTCCAGAACGGCCTGTGGCTGGGCGCGGACGTCACCGGCATCGTGGACTGGTTCGTCGAGCACCGCCTGCCCGACGGCGGCTGGAACTGCGAGTGGGTCGAGGGCTCGACGCGGTCGTCGTTCCACTCGACCCTCAACTCCCTCAAGGGACTGCTCGCCTACGACGCCGCGACCGGCGGCACGGAAGCGACGCGTGCCGCCCGCCGTGCCGGGGAGGAGTACCTGCTGGCCCGCGGGCTGTTCCGCCGGCTGTCCACGGGCGAGCCGGTGGCGCCGTGGGTGAACCGCTTCTCCTACCCGTTCCGCTGGTACTACAACGTGCTCAACGCGGCCGAGTACTTCCGCCAGGTCTGGCTGCTCGACGGCACCCCGCCGGACCCGCGCCTGGCCGACGCGATCGAGCTCGTCCGCGCCGAGCGGCAGCCCGACGGCACGTGGCTCCAGGCCCGCAGGCACCCCGGACGCGTGTGGTTCGAGGTCGACGTGCCGGCGGGGGAGCCGTCGAAATGGCTGACCCTGTACGGGACCCGTGTGCTGGACTGGTGGGACGCCCACGGCGGGTCAGCGCACTAGGGCTCCGCCAGCCACGCCAGCAGCCGGCCGCGCGACCAGCAGCGGCCGACGGCCTCGGCGTGCCGGGTCGACCCGTGGGACACCGCCACGCCGATGATGCTGTGGCCGGAGGCGCGCCGATCGCCGAGGGTCGGTACCGACGGTGCGACCCCGACCCCTTCCACCGACACCCACGCCACCGGCCGGTCCGCCGCCGCTTCGTGGAGGCGGTGCAGGAAGCGCGTCCGGCTCTCCGGCGGGAACCGCGACAGCGCCCACGTCGTGGTGACGACCGGCAGCGCGTCCGCCGGTACCAGGGCGACGGCGTCGGGCAGCACGTCGACGGCGTCACCGCGCAGCAGCAGCGGAGGGTCCGTCGCCGCCAACGCGATCTCCGCTTCGAGCCTCGCGAGCCGCGCCGGCTCGTCGGGTGGCAGGCAGGCGCGCAACCAGCGGGCGTCGTCCGGGTCCGTCACGTCGAGCGGATCGAGGTCGACGCCCACCTTGGCGACGACCTCGGGTAGCGCCTGTGTCGGGACGGGCCGGCCGCCCACGGTCGAAGCCGACACCTGAACGGGAGATGACGGGTCGCCCAGCAGGTCCCCGTTGTCGTAGGTGATGCCGACGCGGTCGACGGTGAGGTTGAGGCCGGCCGAGCAGCCCACGTCGATCAGCCCGACCGCGTTCGCGCCCACCCGCCGTGCCGCCTCGGCGATGGCCGGGTACAGCACCGCGCCGCGCCCGGTTTCGTCGGTGCGGGGCCGCCGTCGCACGGCGAGGTCCACGACCGGGCCGGTCAGGCGCAGCAGCGCGTCGATCGCGGCGTCGGCGGCGGCGTCGCCGTCCCCGGCGGCATAGGCGGCGGCGAGCGCCGGGGCGTGGCCGGCGAGGGCGAGGTCGTGCAGCGCGGCGAGGATCACCGCGGGGTGCCGCTTGCCCGCCGGCGCCGACTCGATGGCGCGCAACGCCGCGTCAGACCCGCTCAGGGCGACGGCGACGCGCCCGTGCAACGGCGAAGTCCCGGCGTCGGCGTCGCCGAACCGCCGGTACACCTCGGCGAGCGTGCGGGCCCGCGCTCGACCTGGCATCCCGGCGATCTTACCGGTCGGCCGGTGCTAGCGTGCCCGGCCATGCGGCGATCGGGGCCTCGGTGATGGGGGACGTCACGTTCGACCAGGACCTGGTCCGGGCGCTGCTGCGGGATCAGCACCCGGACCTCGCGGACCTCGAACTCCGGGACGTCGACGGGGGCTGGGGCAACCAGGTGTGGCGGCTCGGGGACGAGCTGGCCGTGCGCTTGCCGCGCACCGATCGCGGGCCCGCCATGCTGCACGCCGAGCAGACGTGGCTGCCGGTGCTGGCCGACCGCCTGCCGCTGCCCACGCCCGTCCCGGTGCGCCTCGGCAGACCTTCGAACCTGTTCGGGGACACCTGGACGGTCGCGCGCTGGGTCGAGGGCGAGCCTGCCGACCACGCGCCGATCACCCGCGTCGAGGCGGCCGACGTCCTCGCGGAGTTCCTCCGCGCGCTGCACGAACCCGCGCCCGCCGACGCGCCGGTCAACCCCACCCGCGGCATCCCCCTGGTCGGGTTGCGCGACGGGATCGACGGCTGGTTCGAGCTGATCGCCGACCACCCGGGCGCCGACCGCGCGCGTGAGGTGTGGGAGAAGGCCGTGGCGGCGCCCGACTGGCCGGGCGCGCCGCGGTGGCTGCACGGTGACCTGCACCCGGCGAACGTCGTCGTCCGCGACGGGACGCTCACCGGGGTGATCGACTTCGGCGAGCTGTGCGCGGGCGACCCCGCCACCGACCTCGCCGCCGCTTGGGTCCTGCTGCCCGCCGGCGCGGCGGGCCGATTCTTCGACGCCTACGGGCAGGCCGACGAAGCGACCGTCACCCGGGCCCGCGGTTGGGCCGTCCTGCGCGCCCTGGTCCTGATCGGGATCGGGCGCAACGGCCGGCTCGGCCTCGCCGGCGGCAAACCGACCTGGGAACCCGCGGGTCACGCCGCGCTGGACCGCGTTCTGGTGGCATGAACCAACCGAGTACGCGCCCACCACCGCGAGCAGGTACACAGGGCGGCGCCGAGCAGTTCGCGCGCGCCGTCGGGTCCGTGGCACGCGAGGGCACGCGGGCGCCCGATGCGTTGAGCGTGCCCGATCGGGGATCACTTGATCGTGGCGCGGTCACCTGATCAGGTCATTCGAGAGGGCGGCCGTCCTCGTCCTCGATGTGCATGGCCGCGTCCTCGGGGCCGCGCAGGTAGTTCGACCCGGCTTCGTCGGCGATCGAGGTCGGTTCCTCGTCGATGAAGTCGCCGTCGTCGTCGGGCGCGGAGAACTGCGGCCCGGGTGTTTCGGAGTCGCGTCGCAGGCCGTAGCCCTCGCCCGTGCCCCATCGCGGCTCGATCGCCTCTTGTTGCTCGGACATCGGTCCTCCTCGGGCGTGCGCTCGTTCGTCGGCCATGGTCGCTCCTCCCGTGCCGGGCAGGGGGCACACAGACGGGTTACCCGTGTGCCCCGATCGGACACTGCCCGTTTGCTCGCGCGTGCGCCGGTGAAACCTGGAGGGCATGACGAGGAGCGGCACGATGGCGGTGTCGGTCGACGCCTGGGGTGTCGACCTGGCCGCTGACCTCGGCGTGCCGTCCGATCCGGCCGGGGTGGTGGTGTTCGCGCACGGTTCGGGCAGCTCGCGGCACAGCGGGCGCAACCAGGCCGTGGCGGAGTCGTTGCGGCGGGACGGCTACGCGACGCTGCTGCTCGACCTGCTGACGCAGCGCGAGGAGCGGGAGGACCGGGTCACCGGGCGGCTGCGGTTCGACATCGGGTTGCTGGCGGAGCGGGTGGCGGCGTCGGTGGAGTGGACTTCGCGGGCGCCGGCGACGCGGGGGTTGCCGATCGGGCTGTTCGGTGCGAGCACGGGCGCGGCGGCGGCGTTGGTCGCGGCGGCCGGGACGTACCTGGTGAGGGCGGTCGTGTCGCGGGGCGGTCGGCCGGACTTGGCTGGGCGGGCGTTGTCGCGGGTGCGCGCGCCGACGTTGCTGGTGGTCGGCGGTCGTGACGAGGAGGTCCTGGAGCTGAACCGTGCGGCGGCGGAGGAGTTGGCGGTGCTGTGGCGGCTCGAGGTGGTGGAGGGCGCGACGCACCTGTTCGAGGAGCCGGGGGCGTTGGACCAGGTCGCGCAGCTGGCGGGTTCGTGGTTCCGGGACTTCCTCTGATCCCGGGTCCGCTGATGTGAGCCTTGCAGGATCAGCGCGGTTCGAGGGTCTGGTCGGCGGTGCGGCGGTTGGTTGCCGGCCTCGTTGTTTCAACCGACGTTCGAGGTTGGCGATAACGGTGTTTTCTTTGAGGGCATTTTCAGGATCACCCCATTGGGGGACCTGGTTCGGGGTGGGAGGTGGAAGATCGCTCGGCCTCCCTTCCAGGCTCGGAGGGGTCGTGGCCAGGTAGGCCAGTCGCCATCCCTGATCATCATGCCACCACACCGGAGAATGCGCCTCGACGTGCGTGCGACCCAAGTGTGAGCCCGGAGCTGGAAGGCCGACCGACGAGCGGCCGGTGGTCGGTCAGCCCCGAGGGCTCGCGGTCAGCTCCTCGACCCCGCCGTCGTCCCACCGGACGCGGCGCAAACGCGGGCACCCGCGTCACGCCGCGTCCGACAGGTAGTGGACGGCCCACCGGCCGGCCGGTGATAGCGCCGGCGAGTGCGGCGCCCGGCCGTCCACCACCAGCACGGCCGTCAAGCCGGTCACACCGGCTCAAGCGGTCACGGCCGCCAGGTCAGTGCTAGCGACGCCACTTCTGGTTCGCCGTGCCGGCGCAGTCCCACATCTGCAGGACCGCGTCGTTGTTCGGGTTCCAGTCGGCGATGTCCACGCACTTGTTCGCCTGCGGGTTGACGAGGTCACCCGCGGCGGTCAGGACGAACTGCTGGGCCGGGTTCCCGCTGCACCTCGCGACCTGGACGGCGGAGCCGTTCGAGGTCGAGCCCCAGGCCACGTCCATGCACATGTTGTTCTGCGTGCGGAACGTGCCGCCGGTCGACTCCCACTGCTGGTTCGTGCCGCCCGTGCAGTCCCACACGATCAGGCGCTGGCCGTCGGTGAAGTTCCAGTTCGGCACGTCGACGCACTTGCCGTGCCACGCGCTGACGATGCCGCCCGCCGGCCCCGGCGGCGGGGTGCCGCCACCACCCGTGAACGACGTCAGGATGATCCCCGCCGAACGCGGGTCGCCGTCGTGCACCAACGACTCCTGCGCCTGCACGTCGTCGAACGCGAAGCCGTAAGCCTTGCCGTCCACCATGTTCTGGTGCACGAGCCGCGAGTAGTGGTTGGTGAGCGCACCCTGGTAGAAGTCGGCCGGCCCGCCGCCGGGCTGCGTGTCGATCCTGCCGAGCGTGGAGCGGTGCAGCGCGGCGCACAGGGTGCGCGCGATCGGCCCGACGACCTGGTCGTTGGGCGCGTGCAGCGCCCCGTCGCACCCCCACACGTTCGACGTGGACGGCTTGGCGAACGACGCCACCTGACGTCCCGACGAGTCGGTGAAGTTCATGGTGGTGCCCGACGTGCGGCCGAAGTAGCGGATGTCCGGCCGGTCGCCGAACGGCACCACGGTCAACGTCTTGGTGGTGTAGGCGTTCCACGCCTGCGTGATGTACGGGTCGAGGTAGGCGCGGTCGAACAGGCCCGCGTCCGCCGCCTTGCCCGGCGCGAGCACGCGCACCACCGTGCCGTCGGCGCGGGTGCGGACCGAGTTCGCCCAGCCGGCCTGGTTGCGCACGCCGTTGATCACGTTGTCGCGGCCGTTCGCGACCAGCTCGCCGGTCTTCTTCGTCACGCCGCTCGCCCCGGTCACGGTGACCGCGTGCGGCACGGCGAACATGTCCACCTGCGAGCTGTTCAACCACAGGCCGGCGTCGTTGTAGGTGAACTCGCTCCAGTCGAACAGGATGTCCCGGTTCGGGTCGCTCGGCGACCACGGCGCGGGCTGCACCAGGCCGTCCGGCGTGAGGAAGAACTTGAGCTTCTCCCCGAACGACATGTAGACGCGGCCGGAGATGAACCGCGGCACGCGCAGGGTGACGGAGCCGCCGTTGGGCGGGCCCGCGATCGACACGTCCGGCGCGGGCGAGGGCGGGTTGGCCCCGGCCGGCCACGGCGTGAACGTGCCCGACTGGTTGACGTACCCGAGCCGGCCGCCGGGCCGGATGTCGGTGCCGAGCACGTACAGGTGGACGGCCTCGGCACGGCCGCTGTTGTTGGTGATCGTGATCGGCAGCAGGTCCGGTCCGACGGCCGCGGCCGGTGTGGCGGCGGCCAGTGACGCCGACGTGGCGAGCGCGGCGAACGCGCTCAACCACTTCGTCAGGGTGCGCATGGTTGCGACTCCTCGGTGCAGGGCAAGGTTGTCCCGACCTCCCGGCCGGTTCCAGGGCGGCCAAGCGGTCGGACGCCGACGCGGACGGGTCCGTGAGAGCGCTTCCATAGCGTTGTGCGATGGTTGGACCAATGTCAAGGGCAGAACGTGACCCGCACCACTGGAGTCCGATGTGGATCGGCGGCCAGAGTGGTGGCATGACCTACGACGTCGACTCCGTCCGCGCCCGCTTCCCCTCCCTCGCCACCGGCACCGCCCACTTCGACGGTCCGGGCGGCTCGCAGGTGCCCGCCGCCGTCGCGGACGCCGTGCGCGACGCGATGACCTCGTCCCTGGCCAACCGCGGCGTGGTGACCGACGCCGAACGGGCGGCCGACGCGATCGTGCTGGACGCCCGGCGCGCCGTGGCCGACCTGCTCGGCGCGCCGCCGGAGGGCGTGGTGTTCGGGCGCAGCATGACGCAGCTGACCTACGACTTCGCCCGCACGCTGGCGCGGACCTGGGCGCCCGGCGACGAGGTGGTGGTGACCAGGCTCGACCACGACGCGAACGTGCGGCCGTGGGTGCAGGCGGCCGAGGCGGTGGGCGCGGTGGTGCGGTGGGTCGGCTTCGACCCGGCGACCGGCGAGCTGGACGACGTCGCCGGCGTGCTGTCGGAGCGGACCCGGCTGGTGGCCGTCACGGCGGCGTCGAACCTGATCGGCACGCGGCCCGCGTTGGCCGGGATCGCCGCTTCGGCGCACGAGGCCGGCGCGCTGTTCTACGTGGACGGAGTGCACTTCGCCGCGCACCACCCGGTGGACGTGGAGGCGATCGGGGCGGACTTCTTCGCGTGCTCGCCGTACAAGTTCTTCGGGCCGCACTGCGGTGTGGTGGCGGGGCGGCCGGAGGTGCTGGCGGACCTGCGGCCGGACAAGCTGCTGCCGTCGACGGACGCGGTGCCGGAGCGGTTCGAGCTGGGCACGCTGCCGTACGAGGTGCTGGCCGGCTGCACGGCCGCGGTGGACTTCATCGCCGACCTGGCGCCGTCGACCGGGACCCGCCGTGAGCGGATCGCGGCGTCGTTGGCGGCGGTGGCCGAGCACGAGGACCGGTTGCGGGAGAAGGTCGAGGCGGGGTTGGCGGCGCTGCCCGGCGTGACGGTGTGGTCGCGGGCCCGGCTGCGCACGCCGACCGTGCTGGCGACGTTCGCCGAGCACGCGGCGGCGGACGTGTACCGGCACCTGGCCGGGTTGGGCGTGAACGCGCCGGCGGGCTCGTTCTACGCGATCGAGGCGTCCCGGTGGCTGGGGCTCGGCGACACCGGCGGGCTGAGGGTCGGCCTCGCGCCGTACTCGACCGAGGCCGAGGTGGACCGGCTGCTCGACGGGGTGGCCGGGTTCGTGCGCTCCGGTCGGGCGTGAGCCGGCGAACCCTGGACGAACGGACGCGCGATCGGTGGAGGCCGGTCCGGGTGTGCGCCCGGACCGGCCTCCGCCGGGTCAGAGGGAGCCAGCCAGGCCGGTCAGGAAGCGGTCGAGGCCCTGGCTGAACAGGGCGTCCCAGTCGGGGTCGTCGAGGTGGTCGTTGGCGGCCAGGGTGGGGTAGGCGTCGGCGTTCGCCCGGACGTGCGCGTTGGCGGCGTCCCGGACGGCCGCGTTGCGCCACGTGGACTGGGTCAGGGCGGAGCCGATGGCGAAGTTGGCCAGGCCGTGCGTCGCGGCGGCCAGGTCGACGCCCCGGAAGCCCGCGCCGGCCAGCGTCGCCTGGAGGAACTCGGTGCGCCGGAGCACGTTCGGGCCCAGCGTCGGCCGACCCAGCAACGGCGGTGACCACGGGTGGCGCAGCATCGTCGCCCGCCACGCCAGCACCAGCGCCCGGACCGCGTCCGCCCACTCGCCGCCGTCCGGCACCCGCACCTCGGCGAAGATCGCGTCCACGGCCAGGTCGAGCACGTCGTCCTTGGTCTTCACGTGCCAGTACAGGGTGGGCGGGGCGACGTCGAGGCGTTCGGCGAGCCTGCGCATGGTGAGCCGGGCCGGGCCCTCGGCGTCCAGCAGCGCCACCGCCGCCACGACGATCCGGTCCACCGTGAGCGGCGCGTCCCGCCGTCCCCTGGCCGGCCTCAACCACACCCCGCCCTTATAACCCGTCGCGTCCACGATCGGGACTCTAGTACGTTGGTCGGGTTCTCGACCAACGTTCGAGAGGGTGGCCGATGGCTCACGTCGAGGTGTCCGACCTGACCTACGCCCTGGCCGACGGGCGCGTGCTGCTGGACCGCGTGTCGTTCCGCGTCGGCGAGGGCGTCACCGCAGGGCTGGTCGGGCCGAACGGCGCGGGCAAGACGACGTTGCTGCGGCTCGTGGCCGGTGAGCTGCGGCCCGCGGCCGGCGAGATCGCCACCAGCGGCGGCGTCGGGGTGATGCGGCAGTTCATCACCGGCGACGCGGTCCGCGACCTGCTGCTCGCCGTCGCGCCGGACCGCGTCCGGGCGAGCGCGAAGGCCCTGGCCGAAGCCGAAGCCGCGGTGGCCGGGCGCGACGAGGAGGACACCCAACTGGCCCTCGCGGACGCCATCGCCGAGCACGTCGACGCGGGCGGCTACGACATCGAGGTCGTCTGGGACACCTGCACGACCGTCGCGCTCGGCCTGCCGTTCGCCCGGGCCGCCGACCGGCCCGTGGCCACGCTGTCCGGCGGCGAGCAGAAGCGCCTGGTCCTGGAATCCCTGCTGCGCGGCCCGGACGACGTGCTGCTGCTGGACGAGCCGGACAACTACCTGGACGTGCCCGGCAAGCAGTGGCTGGCGCGGGAGCTGGCCGCGAGCCGCAAGACGATCCTGCTGGTCTCGCACGACCGGCAGCTGCTCGCCGACGCCGCCGACCGGATCGTCGCCGTCGAGGACCGCGACGTCTGGGTGCACGGCGGCGGCTTCGCCACGTTCGCCCAGGCCAGGCACGACCGGATCGACCGGCTGGACGAGCGGCGCAAGCGGTGGCGCGACGAGCACCGCAGGCTGAAGACCACCGTGCACGCCCTGCGCCAGAACGCCGCCCGCAACGACGCCGTGTCCTCGGCCTACCGCGCCGCGAGCGCCCGGCTGGCCAGGTTCGAGGAGGCCGGCCCGCCGCAACGGCCGCCGAAGCGGCGCACCGTCCGCATGCGCCTGCAGGGTGGTCGCACCGGCAAGCAGGCGTTGAGCTGCAAGGGTTTGGCGGTGTCCGGTCTGATCGAGCCGTTCGACCTCGACGTGTGGTTCGGCGAGCGGATCGCCGTCCTCGGCGCGAACGGCACCGGGAAGTCCTGGCTCCTGCGCGTGCTCGCCGACCCGTCCGCGACCCGGCACTCGGGCCGGATCTCCTTCGGCGCGCGGGTCGTGCCCGGCCACTTCGCCCAGACCCACGCCCGCCCCGACCTGGTCGGACGGGCGGTGGCCGACATCGTCACGCGGGACCACGGGATCGAGCGCGACGACGCGATGGCCGCCCTCGCCCGCTACGAGCTCGCCCCCGCGTGGCGGCAGCCGTTCGAGACGTTGTCGGGCGGCCAGCAGGCGCGGTTGCAGATCCTGCTGCTGGAGCTGGCCGGCGACACGCTGCTGCTGCTGGACGAGCCGACCGACAACCTCGACGTGGCCGCCGCGGACGCCTTGCAGGAGGGCTTGCGCGCGTTCACCGGCACCGTCCTGGCCATCACCCACGACCGCTGGTTCGCCGCCGACTTCGACCGGTTCCTGCACGTCGACCGGGACGGCCGGGTCGAGGAGGTGCCCGAGCCGGTCTGGTCCTAGCGGCGGCGCGGCCCGAACGTCATGCGCAGCCGGCGGACGGCGACGCCGACCAGCGGCCGGTGCGGGAGCAGCCACGCCAGCGGGCCCGCCGGGTCGACGTGCCAGCGGGCGCGGACCGGGGCGACCCGACCGGTGGCGCGCAGGGGTGTGCGGGCCAGGCCGTCGCCGAACGCCTGCCACGTCGACCCCGCCGCCGGCAGCCACACGTCGAACCGGGGCGTCCGCGCGCGGACCGAGGCGAGGGGACCGTGCTCGTCCCGGGCCGACGCGGCGAGGTCCCGACCCCACTCGAACTCCGCCGGCTCCTTCGGGATGCCCCACAGCTCGCGGCCACCCGCCAGCGACGCCGGGCTGTCCACCCAGATGCGCGGGATCGACACCCCGAACCGCAGGCCACGCCGCACCAGCACGGCGGCCAGCACCTCGTGGTAGGCCATGCCCGGCGGCCGGTAGTCCACGAACGCCGTGCCGACCACGGCCCGCCCGAACACGGTCACCGGCCGCACCGGCAGCGGTGGCAGCGCCGTCGCCCGGACCAGCCACACCGACACGCACGCGCGGCCGTGCAGCTGCCACGGTTCCGGCGGATAGCTCATCGATCACCCCTCACGGTCAGGCGCAGCGCCCCGGGAGCGGTCGGCGGCACGACCGGGCTCCGCGGCGCGACCGCGTTCAGCCGGACGTACGCCGCACCGGGCTCCGGACGCGGGTCGCGGTCACCATTGTTGGGCCACAACGACATCGCGCGCTCGGCGAGCGCGGTGATGGTCAGCGCCGGGTTCACGCCGAGGTTCGCCGGGATCGTGGAACCGTCGACCACGTGCAGGCCCGGGTAGCCGTGCACCCGGTGGTACGGGTCGACCACGCCGGTGGCCGGCGAGTCGCCGATCACGCACCCGCCGATCAGGTGACCGGTCAGCGGCACGTCCGCCAGGTCCGGCCACGCCCCGCGCGCGACGCCGCCGACGCGGGCCGCGATCCGCCGCGCCACCTCGTGCCCGAGCGGGATCCACGTCGGGTTCGGCACGTCGCCCTGCCGCGTGGTCATCCGCCTGCCGAGCACGCCCCGGCGCTCGACCGTGGTCAGCGAGTTGTCCAGGCTCTGCATCACCAGCAACGCGATCGTCTCCTCCGACCACCGGCGCGGGTCGTGCAGCCACCCGAAGTCGCGCCACCCGCGCGCCAGCTCGCGCGCGCCGCGTCGCAACCGCCGCGGTCCGCCGTCGACCAGCACGGTCATCAGCAGGCCCATCAGGTTGCTGCCCCGCCCGTACCGCACCGGTTCCACGTGCGTGTGCTCGTCCGGGTGGAACGACGAGGTGATCGCCACGCCCAGCGAGTGGTCCGCGCCACCGTCGCGCACCCGCACGCCCAGCACCGCCTCGGAGTTGGTGCGGCACAACGTGCCCAGCCTCGGCGAGAGGCGCGGCAGGCTGGTGCGCCGCAGCCGGTGCAGCAGTCGTTGCGTGCCCAGCGACGCCGCCGCGAACACGACCTGCCGCGCGGTGAAGTCCCGTCCGCGCCGACCGCCCGTGCGCCGCGTCGCGACCGTGAAACCGCCGGGCGCCGGCCGCACGTCGACCGCCGTGGTCAACGGGTGCACCCGCGCGCCCGCGAGCTCGGCGAGGTGGAGGTAGTTCTTCACCAGGGTGTTCTTGGCGTTGTGCCGACAGCCGGTCATGCACTGCCCGCAGTGCGTGCACGGCGACCGGGTCGGCCCGACACCGCCGAAGAACGGGTCGCCCGGCGCGCCGAAGTGCACGCCGACCCGCGACCGGTGGTAGGTCTCGCCGACGCCCATCTCCTCGGCGACCGCACGCAGGACGCGGTCCGCCGCCGTGGTTCGAGGGTTCCCGGTCACGCCGAGCATCCGCGACGCCTGGTCGTAGTGCGGCGCCAGCTCGGACCGCCAGTCGGTGATGTGCGCCCACTGCCGGTCGCGGTAGAACGCCTCCGGCGGCTCGTACAACGTGTTCGCGTACACCAGCGACCCGCCGCCCACGCCCGCGCCGCTGAGCACCAGCACGTCGCGCAGGAGGTCGACCCGCTGGATGCCCAGGCAGCCCAGCGACGGCGCGAACAGGTAGTCGCGCACCTGCCAGGACGTGCGCGGGAAGTCCTCGTCGGCGAACCGGCGGCCGGCCTCCAGCACCCCGACGCGGTAGCCCTTCTCGCTCAGCCGCAACGCGGTGGCGCCGCCGCCGAACCCGGACCCGATCACCAGCACGTCGTAGTCCACCCTCACCCTCCCACCGCTCGGAAGTCGGCCAGGTCCGCCCGTGCCGTGCGCCGCCGGTACTCCCACACCAGGCCGGGCCAGTTGGTGGTGATCCGGCCGCCGTCCGCGCGGTACCAGCTGGAGCACAGGCTCCACACGCTGTGCCGCAGGCGGCGTTGCACCTCGGCGTCGAACGCCTCCGCCACCTCCGGTCGCACCTCCACCCCGGCCACGCCCGCGCGGACGAGCCGGTCGAGCACGCGCAGCACGTACCGGATCTGCGCCTCGATCATGGTCAGCACCGAGTTGCCGCCCAGGTTCGTGTTGGGGCCGTAGAGCAGGAACAGGTTCGGGAAGCCGGGCACGGTGACGCCCAGGTGCGCGCGGGCGCCGCCGGCCCACGCGTCGGCCAGTTCCCGCCCGTCCCGGCCGCGGACGCGCAGCGGCGCGAGGAAGTCGGCCGCCGCGAAGCCCGTGCCGTAGACCAGCACGTCGGCGGGGTGCTCGACGCCGTCGGCGGTGCGCACGCCGTGCTCGGTGAGCCCGGTGACCGGCGAGGTGACGACGTCGACGTCCGGGCGGGTCAACGCCGGGTACCAGTCGTTGGAGAACAGCAGCCGCTGGCAGCCGGCCGGAGCGCCCGGGGTCAGCTTCGCCCGCAACACCGGGTCGCGCACCCGCCAGAACCGGTGCAGCGCGGTCAACGCCTCCACCGCCTTGCGCGAGCCGGGGCCCGACGTCAGCGCGGCGGTCAGCAGCTCGCCGGTCAGCCACGTCGCCACGCGGCCGACCCGTCCGCCGAGCAACCGCGACGGGCGGGCGCGATCGGGTTTCGGCAGCACGTGCGGCGCGGTGCGCTGGAACACCGTCACGCGTTCCGCGACCTGCCGCACGTGCGGCACGAACTGCACCGCGCTGGCGCCCGTGCCGATCACCGCCACTCGCCGTCCGCGCAGGTCCACGTCGTGCCGCCAGCGCGCGCTGTGGAACGCCGGCCCGCCGAAGCGCCCCGGCAGGTCGGGCACGGCCGGCCGGGACAGCTGCCCGACCGCGCTGATCAGCACGTCGCACTCGACCACCTCGCCGCCCGCCAGCTCGACCCGCCACCGACCGCCCTCGCGCGCGGCGCCGGTCACGTCGCAGCCCAGCCGCACGAGGTCGCGCACCGGGGCCGCGGCGTCGCGCAGGTAGGCGAGGATGTCGGGCTGCGCGGCGTACCGGCGCGGCCAGGAGGCGTTGGGCGCGAACGAGTACGAGTACAACGACGACGGCACGTCGCACGCCGCGCCGGGATAGGTGTTGTCCCGCCACACGCCGCCGACGTCGTCCGCGCGTTCCAGCACGGTGACGTCGGTGAACCCGGCCCGGCGCAGGCCCAGCGCCATGCCGATGCCCGCGAACCCCGCCCCGATCACCACGACCGCCGTCACCCCGGCGACGGTAGGGAGGAACCCCTCGAACGCACCAGGACATCACCGGCCGGGTAATTGACAATGGTGGCCATGGCGACGTTGACCGAGCCGGCGGTGCGGCACTGGGACTTCCGCCGGGGCATCGCGAGCGTGGCGCTGCTGGTGCGCTTCGGGGCCGACCACGGCATCGGCGCGGACCGGCTGCTCGCGGGCAGCGGGCTGGACGCCGCGCACCTGGCCGAGCCGGCCGCGGAGGTCGAGGCGCGCCAGGAGCTGCGGGTCGTGCGCAACCTCGTCGCCGTGCTGCCGGACAACGGGGTGGACGTCGGCCGCCGGTACCACGCGACCACGTTCGGCATCCTCGGCTACGCGTTCCTCAGCTGCGCCACCGTGCGGGACGCCGTCGACACCGCGCTGCGCTACCTGGACCTGAGCTTCGCGTTCACCAACCCGACCGCGTCGGTCGACGGCGACCGGGTGCGGGTGGAGCTGGACGACACCGCGCTGCCCGCCGGGGTGGCCCGGTTCCTGGCCGAACGGGACCTGGCCGCGATCCACACGGTGATCGGCGAGCTGGTGCCCGGCGGTGTGCCCGTGCTGGAGGTGGACTTCCGGTTCCCCGAGCCCGCCGATCACGGTCACGAGGCCGTGTTCGGGGTGCGGCCGACGTTCGGGGCGGCGCGGTGCGGGTCGTCGTTCGACATCTCGTTGCTGGGGCGGGACCTGCCGCTGGCGAGCCCCGAGACCAGCGCGATGTGCGAGGCGCAGCTCCGGGACCTGGTGGCCCGCCGCCGGGACCGGCTCGGGGTGGTGGCGGCGGTGCGGTCGCGGTTGGCCGGGTCGGACGCCTTCGACGTCACGGTGGCGGAGGTGGCGGGGGAGTTGGGGATGAGCGCGCGGACGTTGCGGCGCAGGCTGGCCGCCCGCGGCACCGGCTACCAGGAGCTGTTGGACGAGGCGCGGGCGGCGCGCGCGGAGGAGCTGCTGACCACGACCGACCTGCCGGTGGAACGGATCGCGGCACGCCTGGGCTACGCCGAGGCGGCGGCCTTCATCCACGCCTTCCGCCGCTGGCGCGGCACCACCCCGGGCGACTACGGCCGACGCCGCCGCGCCGGCTGACCGCCCACGGGCGCGGTGGACTCGCGCTCCACCAGCCGGACGCCCATCGTCACCGGCTCCTCGGGCAACTCGCCCGTCTCCACCGAGTCCAGCAGCATCCGCATCGCCGTGATCGCCTTGCCCGCGACGTCCTGCGCGACCGTCGTCAACCCGGGCGTCACGTACTCGCACAGGTCGAGGTCGTCGAACCCCACCACAGACACGTCGTCGGGCACCGCCGCGCCGTCCAGGCTCCACGACCGCAGCGCGGCACCGGCAACCGCGCGGAGGGCGACCACGTCGCGGACACCGTGACCTCGGCGGCGGGTATCGCGGTCGGCACGAGGTCGACCCGGTGCCCCTGGCCGGCACCACCTCGATCCGCCGGAACACGTTGCTGCGCACGGGCAGCCGGGAGCCGAACTGGCAGACTGACCTGGGCGCGCTGTGGATCTACGCGGACAGCGCCGACATCGCCGAGCCGATCACCGTGGAGGATCTGGGCATCACACGACCGTGACCCGTGCCGCGGCGGGAGGCCTGACCAACCCCGGCGGCTACCCGCTCGTCCAAGGGGCCGTGAACTCGGGCTTCCGGAACAAGTGGCTGGTCGGCGCAGCTGATCAGGTACTCTCCTGCGCCAATCAGCCTGTAGTCAGGCGACACGTTCGAGGGACAGGCTGAAGAGTGAGTACAGTCGTCGAGGAACACGCCCCCGTGGAGGCGCGAAGACAGTCGGCGTTCCGCACCGACATCCAGTCGTTGCGCGCCGTCGCGGTGCTCGCCGTGGTGGTGAACCACCTCTGGCCGAGCGGTCTCACCGGCGGCTACGTCGGCGTCGACGTGTTCTTCGTCATCTCCGGCTACCTGATCAGCTCGCACCTCGACCGCGAGATCACCTCGACCGGCCGCGTCCGCCTCGGCCGCTTCTACGCCCGCCGCATCCGCCGGCTGTTGCCCGCCGCGTTGCTGGTGCTCGGCGTGAGCGTCGTCGCCGCGTACCTCCTGTTGCCGTACCCGCGGTGGGAGGCGACCGCGGCCGAGTCGGTCGCAGCGGCCTTGTACTGGGAGAACTGGCTCCTCGCGGCGAAGTCGGTCGACTACTCGGCCGCCAACACGGCGGCCAGCCTCGTGCAGCACTACTGGTCGCTGTCGGTGGAGGAGCAGTTCTACCTGGTCTGGCCGTTGCTCCTGGTGGTGTTGTTCAAGGTCCGGCAACGGCGGGCGCAGGTCGTCGGCATCGCGCTGGTCGGCGCGGCGTCGTTGGCGTTCAGCGTCCACTACACGCAGGTCGAGCCGAACCAGGCGTACTTCGTCACGCAGGGCCGCGTCTGGGAGTTCGCGCTGGGCGCGCTCATCGCGCTGACCGGCGTCGAGTTGTCGAAGCGGCTGGCCGGGGCGGCTTCGGCGGTCGGGTTCGCCATGATCCTCGGGTCCGCGTTCCTCTACGACCACGCGACGCCGTTCCCCGGTTACCTCGCGTTGGTGCCGACCGTCGGCACGGCCCTCGTCATCGCGTCCGGGCAACGTCCGGGGCGGCAGTGGCACGCCGCGGTCACGGCGTCGTCGCCGGTGCAGTTCCTGGGCGGCATCAGCTACTCGCTGTACCTGTGGCACTGGCCGTTGATCATGGTCGCCCCGTTCGTGTTCGCCGACGCGTTGCAGGCGGGCCGGATGACCACGCCACTGCTGCTCGCGGTGCTCGGGGTGTCGCTCGTGCTGGCGTACCTGTCGAAGGTGCTGGTCGAGGACAGGGGCATCGCGGTCCGCCTCGGGACGGGCTGGACGTTCGCCGCGATGGTGGTCGGCCTGCTCGTCGTGTCCGCGGCCGCGGCCGGGTTGAACTGGACCTACGGGCGGCACGTCGCGCAGGCCGAGCGGGAGGCCGAGGAGCGCGGCGTCGGGGTGTGCGTCGGCGGGCAGGCCCTGATCCCGACCAACGGCTGCCCGAACCCGTTGGGCCCGGCGGAGGTCGTGCACATGGGACCCGTCAACGAGTACTTCAAGGCTCCGCCCGGTTGCGTCGATGTCGAGGGTGTGGCCGACGTCTCGCTGTGTGACTACAGCGGTGGATCGGCGTCCGCGCGGGTGGTCTGGCTCGTCGGCGACTCGCACGCCCAGCAGTGGCAGCCACCGGTGGTCGACCTGGCCCGCGAGCACGGCTGGGTGCTCAAGTACGCCTACCTGGGCGGGTGTCCGTTCGCGGAGGTCGACTTCGTCGGCTACCGCGGCGTCGCGACCGACGAGGCCAGGCGCAAGTGCGCCGACTGGACCGCGCGGATGACCGACGTGATCGCGGAGGACTCGCCGTCGCTGGTGCTGACCTCGTTCTACGCCCGCAAGGAGCGCGTGGACGACGGCAGCGGACGTTCGCAGACCGAGCAGTACCGCGACGGGCTCGAACCGCGGTGGAAGCGGTGGACCGACGCGGGTGCGCGCGTGGTGGTGCTGGGCGACCCGCCGTTGAACGGCGAGGTGCGCGACCACCAGTGCGTGGCGCTCAACCCCGGTGATCCGGGGGTGTGCGCGGTGGACCGTGCGACGGCGCAGCCTTCGGACCCGTTGTCGGAGGTCGCGCGGACCAGCGACAACGAGATGGTGTCGTTGGTGGACTTCACCGATTACTTCTGCGACGTGCACAAGTGCCACGGCGTGGTCGGCAACATCACCGTGTACTACGACCCCGACCACCTCAACGCCGCGTTCAGCCGGAGCCTCGCGCCGGTGTTGGCTGAGGCGCTCGACCGCGAGTAGTCATCGGCCCAGCCCTCGGCGGGTGCGCGCCGGTGGCGGTGGGGTGCCTTCGGTGTCGAGGGCGGTGTAGGCGGTGAGCCAGCCGGTGGCGCGGTAGTCGCCGCGGCGGGTGAAGACGGCTACCCCGGTTTCGCTCGGGTCGTCGTCGTCCGCCGGTGGGTAGGGGACGGTCGCGGAGGTCGTCGGTGTGGTCCAGGTCCGGCCGCGCCAGGCGATCGCGGTCGCGCCTGTGCCGCCGGTGACGGTGGCGTGGTCTGCGTGCGCGGTCAGGGTGTGGTTGGTGGTGCGTTCGCGCAGCAGCGCGGTGTAGCCGGCGTGGTCCAGGACGCAGCCCGCCGGCGAACGCCCCGGTGGCCAGTCCGGCGCGCGGAGACCCCGCGCGACCGCCGAGCGCCACAGGCCCGGCACCACCTCCCTGAGGTGGGCACGGGTCGCCATCTCCTCGCACATCCACAGCAGCCGGCCCGCGCCGCGGCCCGGGGCGAGGCTCCGCCAGCGGACGCGGTGGTCGAGGTCGGCGGCCACCACGGCGATCCACGGGTGCACGGTGCCCAGCACGCCCTGCGCGGCCAGCCACGCCAGGAACCTCGGCGCCTGCTCGTACACCGGGTGCAGGGTGGCCAGCGGGATGCCGCCGGCCACCCGCCGTCCGGGCGAGTCGAACAGGTGCGGCGACCGTGCCGCGAGCAGCAGCGCCGCCCACGCCAGGTCGCCCGGCGCGGTGGTCGTCTGCGAGCCGAGGCCCTTGACCGACGTCGTGTTGGTGATCTGCGACGTCTTGCCGCCCGCCTTGATCACCGTGGCCACGGCCGGCCGCACCGGCTCCGGCACCGGGATGCCCGCCAGGTCGCGCACGGCGACCGACAGGACCAGGCTCAGCGCGTTCTCCGCCTCGTCCGGGTCGTGCGGCACGGGCAGCAGGCCGAGCGTGCGGCGCAACCGGTGGCCGGTGTGGGTGGACACCATCATCCGCGCGGTCAGCCGGCCCAGCTCGGTGATGTCGAGCCGGTCGCCGGTCGCCGTCAGGTGGCCCTCGTCCACCAGGAACGCCACGGCCTCCTGCACCGGCTCCAGGTCGTCGTCGCCCTGCGCGTGCGCGAGCGTCTCGACCCACCACGCCTGCGCGTCGTCCGTCGTGCCGATCCGGCCCTGGAGCACCTCGGCCAGCACGTGGTCGGGCAGCGAGTCGCGGATCCGCGAGTACACCGAGTACCCGGCCACCAGCCTGGTCTGCCAGTCGGCGCGCTGCGTCTCGTCGACGACCAGGTACGACCAGCCCTCGGTCTCGCCCGCGCCGATGCGGCCGGCCCGGCCGAACATCTGCAGCACGGTGGACGTGTCGATCGGCTCGCCGCCGATGGAGACGTCGCGCACGATCACCGCCCGTGCGGGCAGGTTCACGCCGGCGGCGACGGTGGACGTGGCGACCAGGACGTCCGCCTCACGTGCGCGGAAGGCACGTTCCGCGGCGTGCTTGTGCTCGTAGTCGGCGTAGTGCAGGCGGACGCCGACCTCCGCGCACGCCTTGGTCAGGCCGTCGACGTCGTCGGGGGCGACGGTGTGCACGGGCGCGCCCCGGTCGGCGGCGATCGCCATCGCGGTGGAGCGGACGTTGCGCTTGGAGCCGCAGAACACCAGCACGCTGCCGCCCTCGGCGGTGTGCCGCCGGGTCAGGTCGAGCACGACCTGTTCGCGCAGGCGGTTGTTCGCGGTGAAGCCGGAGGCCGCCGGGATCGTCGGGAGCTGCCAGGTCACCTTGGACGGCCGCCAGGTCGTGGCCACGAGGTCGGCCTCCAGCCATTCGGCGACCTCGGCGGCGTTGGACACGGTCGCCGAGAGCCCCACGATCCGGACCGGCGAGTCGATGCCGCGGACCCGGGCCAGCAGGGCTTCCAGCAACGCGCCGCGGTTGGGGCTGCCGAGCAGGTGGACCTCGTCCACGACGAGGCAGCCGACCTCGCCGAGCGCGGCCTGCAGGGACGACGCGCGGCAGATCGCCTCGAACTTCTCGGTGGTGGCGACCCAGAGGTCGGCCGCTTTGACGGCCTCGACGTCGACGGCGTACTCGCCGGAGAGGCGTTCGACGCGGAGGCCCTCGTCGCGCCAGGTCTCCAGTTCTCGGTCGAGTTCGTCGGTGAGCGAGCGCTGGGGGACGAGCCAGGCGGCCTTGCGGCCCTCGTGCAGGATCGCCTTCAGCACGGCCAGCATGCCCATCGCGGTCTTGCCCGCGCCGGTCGGTGCGGTGATCAGCAGGTGGGAGTCGCCGTCCACCAGGTGGGGCGCGGCTTGGGCCTGGGCGGGGTTGAGCACGGGGAAGGGCAGGAACCGCGCCCAGTCGGCGGGCACGTGCCGTGCGACGGGAACGGGGTCGGGCACGTCGGCGTCGGTCGGTTCGTGCAGGTCCCACAGCATCTCGAAGGCCAGGCGAGCCGCTCGGGCTCCGTCGCCGACGACCGACTCGCACCGTTCGGGCACGACACCGCCGACATCGGACAGCCAGGCGGTGGCGGCGGTCGCGGACACTTCTTCCTGCTCCAGCCAGTGGCGGATGGCGCGGAACGGCACCCCGGCCGCTTCGAGTCGCTCCTTCACAGGGGTGAATTCGGGCGAATCGGGCAAAACGACCCGAGCGTCCACGCCGGCCGGCACGTCGGTCAGGTCGAACGCCGGGTCGACCGTCTTGCACCACCAGACGGGCCGCGACTCCAACGCCGCCAACGCCGGCGGCAACACGGGCACCGCCGCCGAACGGGCCGCCGGCGCAACCTCCGCCCCGCTGAGGATCGACCGGATCCGAGCCGCCATCGCCACGGTGGACACCCGCCGCCCCACCCGAACCCGCGCCTGGCCCGCGCTGTCGGCCGTGCTGTCCGCGCTCGCCGCCGCCCCGTCCGCCGCCTCCACCTCGGCGTCCGCAACCGCCCCGTCCGCAACCGTCCCGCCTCGCGCACCACCCTCAGTCGCAGGCGACTCGGCCTCCGCCTCACCGTGCGATCCGCCCGCCCGTCGCGGATCCGCGTCGTCCCGCGCCCGCTCCGCCCGCCGCGACTCCGCCCGCCGTCGCCCGGAACCCGCCGCCCCCGGCCGTCGCGAACCGTCCTCCGGCGACCCGGCGCCAGACTCCGGTCGCCGCGAACCCGGCTCCGATGCCGCAGGGCGAGTCGACGGGTTCCGCGGTGGTCCGTCGGGCTCGGCCGGCGCGCTCCGGGGCCGATCGGCGGCCGGTGGGCGGACGGCGCGCGAGTTGCGGGCCAGGGCTTCGAGCTGGGCGTCCTCCGCGAGGCGGCGCGAGACGGCGGCCGGGCGCAGGTCGCCGAGCACCGAGCGTTGCGCGAGCTTCAACTCCCGCAGCGTGAACGACGCGGGGCACGCGGGGCACACGACGGCGGCCTGGAGCTGCTGCCTGCCGCGATCCGGGTGGGCGCGGTAGAGGCCGTGCAGTTCGCCTTCGCACTTCGGGCACCGCCGGTCGATGGGCAGGGGCGAGAGCTGCCAGCCCGGCTCGGCGTACCGCGCGATCGCGGGCTCCGGGCGGACACCCCACCTGGCCTCCACGACCCCGGCGACCGACGTGTCCACCACCGGCGACCCGTGCTCCACTCGTCGCCTCCCGTCCCCGGCCGCGGTCGTGTCGGCGGCCTCCCGGCACGGCCCGGCGCCCCCCTGGAGCGCCCGGCGTCCCCTGGCGGCCGACACGTGATGCTATGCCGAGCCCGCTCCGAGCGGCTGTCGCGGTGACGGGCGGGGTGGCCGGTCGTCGTTCACGGCCGCGTTGGCCGCAGGGTGGCGAAGGCGCGGTCGAGCAGTGCGGCCCGGTCGGCGGCGCCGCCGGTGCGCAGCCATTCCTGCGAGACGGTGTCCAGGACCGCGGTCGCGGCGTTGGTGAGCAGGTCGGCGGTGAAGGGGTCGAGGTCGGCGCCGGGCCGGTCGCGCAGCGCGTCGCTGACCTGTTGGCGCCACTGCGCCCGCTTCTGGTGGAGGCGGGCGCGCAGCGACGGGGTCGACTCGATCAGGCGGAGGCTCGCCAGCGCCTGCTCGGACGCGCGGATCTGCTGTTGCCACTGCCGCAGCACCTGGTGCAGGGACTGCCACGGGTCCTCGTCGGCGGGCCGGGCGCGGATGTCCTGGACGACCTGTTCGCCGGTGACGTCGATGCCGGCGAAGACGACGTCCTCCTTGGCCGGGAAGTACCGGAAGAAGCTCCGTTTGGTCAGCCCCGCGGACTCGGCGATCTCGCCGACGGTGGTCTCGTCGAACCCGCGTTCGGCGAACAGGCCCAACGCGATCTGCGCGAGTTCGGCCCGTACCGCCCGTCGGGCGCGTTCCCGTAGCCCTGCTGCCATGCACCGGAGTTTACTTAGCGACATCGGGTGTCAAACTTGTCACCGGGTGACATATAGTTGGACCGACCTGCACGAGGGGAGAAGGCAGCGATGACCCTGACCGGCAAGACCGTCGTGGTGACCGGCAGCACCGGCGGGATCGGCAAGGAAACCGCCCGCGGGCTGGCCCGGCTGAACGCCCGGGTGATCCTGGTCGGCCGCGACCGGGGCCGAGCCGACGCGGCCGCCGACGAACTTCGCCGCGACACCGGCAACGGCGACGTCGACGCGCTGACCGCCGACCTGACCCGGCAGCGCGACCTGCGCCGACTCGCCGAGCAGGTCACCACCCGGTGCGACCGCGTGGACGTGCTGATCAACAACGCGGGGGTGACCAAGGAGCGGCGGGAGCTGACCGAAGACGGCATCGAGACCGCCTTCGCCGCCAACGTCCTGGCCCCCTACGCGCTCACCCGACTCCTGCTGCCGGCCCTGACCGCCGCATCCGGCCGAATCATCAACATCACCGGTGGTGTCCCACGTGGACGGATCGACCTGGACAACCTGCAGGGCGAGAAGTCATACGTCGGGCTGTCGTTCTACAACCAGACCAAGCTGGCGCTGATGGCGATGAGCCACACCTTCGCCGAACGCCTGGCCGGGACCGCCGTGACCCTCAACGTGGCCTACCCCGGCCACGCCTACACCTCGATGAACAAGAGCCTGACCATCGGCGCCTACCCGCCGCCGGCCCGACCGATCGTGCCGCTGCTGCGGCTGGCCATGCCGGTCCTGTACGGACACCGGGCGGTGGTCAAGGCGTCGAGATCCAGCATCTACCTCGCCTCCAGCCCGCAGGCGCAGGGCGTGCACGGGGCCTACTTCACCAGCCGCTGCCGGCGCGCGTCGTGGCCCGACGCGGTCCTCGACCAACGCAACCGGGACGCCATCTGGGCCCTGTGCGAGGAGCTCACGTGACGGCGCGAGGAGCTCACGTGACGGCGACCTCGCCGGGGCCCTGTGGTGACGGGGCGGGGCTGGTCGGCGCTCGGTCTATCCAACCGATGTACGAGAACACTGTTCCCGTACATTTTCCGGCCATGATCACCCGATCGTGTTCAGGACCGGGATGTGCTGCTCCTCCTCCGTCAGCGAGCCGTGGTGCCCGACGAAGGTAGTGAGTCCCGGCTCCACTGTCGAACGCACCACCGCCAGAGACCCCTTCGCCGCCACCACCAGGTCGCCGATCCGCGGCAGCACGTGGTCCTCCACCCGAGGCCCGAACCACCCCGCCGCCACGGCCTCCGCGCGCGACGCGATCCACGCGCGATCACCCAACCGCTCGGCCCACCGCGCCCGCACCGCCTCCGCCTTGGACGTGTAGACGTGCCGCACCCGGGCCTCGCCGCCGAGCACCCGCACACCGTCCCGCAGCACGTCGTCGGTGTCGAAGTCGACCCGGTCGTCCGCCGCCACCATCCCGTGGTCCGCCGTCACGACCAACGCCCCACCGGCCGGCAACCCGTCGGCCACCGCCGCCGCCAACCGGTCGACGAACCGCAACTGCCACCGCCACGCCTGGCTGCCCGGCCCGTACACGTGCCCGAGCGCGTCCAGGTCGGCGTGGTAGGCGTAGCAGAGCACCCGGTCGTCCGACCGCATCGCCTCCGCCACCCGCGCCACCAGGTCGCCGAACCCCAGCACGCCCTGGAACCGCCCACCCCGCAGCACGGCCCGCGTCAGCCCGCTGCCCTTCTGCTCGCGCGGCAGCACGAGCCGCACCGCCACCCCGGCCTCGGCCGCCGCCTCGAACGCCGTCCGCCGCGGCTGCACCTCCTCCGGCACGAGCACGTCCCGCAAGTCGACGTGCGGGGTAGCCCCGTACCGCGACCACCGCAGCGCGTTGAGCACCTCGCCACCGTCGGCGAACGAGTACCCGACCAGCCCGTGCTCACCGGTCGGCACCCCGGTGCCCAACGCGGCCAGGCTGGTCGCCGTGGTCGACGGGAACCCGGCCGTGATCGGCGGACCCGCCAACGACGACAGGAACGGCGCGTCCGCCTCGTGCTCCCGCAACAACCGCCACCCGAGACCGTCCACGAGCAGCACGCACACCCGGGACGGGCCGGAGATGCCGAGCACGTCCACCATCCCCGGCACACCGAGCCCGGCCAGCAACGACGGCACGACGTCGGCCAGCGATCCGCCCCCGTACCGGGGCACCAGCGGGTCCATGGCAGGCGACCTTAGCCCTGCGGGCACGATGGGCCCATGACCACCGAACGCGTCGGCCCACCCCTGCGCGCCGGCGAACGCGAGACGCTGCGCGCGTTCCTCGACTACCACCGCGCCACCCTGGCCATGAAGTGCGACGGCCTGTCCACCGAGGACCTGCGCCGCCGCTCCATGCCGCCGTCCACGCTCACCCTGCTCGGCCTGGTCCGGCACCTGGCCGAGGTCGAGCGGACCTGGTTCCGGCGCGTGATCGACCACCAGGACGTCCCGCTGGTGTGGTCGCCCGACTGCGACTTCCAGGTGGCCTACGACGCCTCGACCGCGACCAGGTCCGAGGCGTTCGAGGCCTGGCAGGCCGAGGTCGAGCACGCCCGTCGCATCGAGCGGGAGGCCGAGTCGCTCGACGTCACGGGCCACCACGAGCGCTGGGGCGAGGACGTGTCGCTGCGCCTGGTCATGCTCCACGTGATCCACGAGTACGCCCGGCACAACGGCCACGCCGACTTCCTGCGCGAGGGCATCGACGGCACGGTCGGCGCGTAACGGCACCACTGCGCAGGTCAAGATGCGGTGGGGCGGCTGATCCGGCCCACCAGTTCCACCGAGCACGCCGCCACCGCGCCGACGACCACGCCCACGAACAGCCGCTGCGGCGTCACGTGCAGCAGGAACACGTCCGTCGCCAGCACCGGCACGGTGAGGATCACCGCCGCCGCCGTCGTCAAGCCCGCCAGCAGTGCCACCTTCCACCCCGTCAACGGCCGCGCCAGCAGCGACAACGTCCACAACGACGCCACCAGCACCACGACCGTCGCCACCGTCTGACCGGCCACCCGGCCACCGCCCGGGTCGAGCGAGCGGATCGCGAGGTCGCCGCCGAACGCCGCCAGCCCGATCACCACACCGATCGGCACGGCCAGCCGCAGCACGCGCCCCAGGAACCCTGGCACGTAACGACGCCGGTTCGGGGCGAGGGCGAGCACGAAGCCCGGGACGCCGATCGTCAACGTCGAGATCATGGTGAGCTGGATCGGGGCCAACGGGTAGGCGAGCCCGCTCGCCAGCACGACCAGCGCCAGCACCAGCGAGTACACGTTCTTCACCAGGAACAGGTTCGCCGCGCGCTCGATGTTGGCTTTTCCCCCGCCGACGCTCCGCGACCACGTCCGGCAGGTGCGCGAACCGGCTGTCCAGCAGCACGAGCTGCGCCACCGCCCTGGTCGCGGCGGCCCCGTTGCCCATCGCCACGCCGATGTCGGCGTCCTTCAACGCCATCGCGTCGTTGACCCCGTCACCGGTCATCGCGACCACGTGCCCGCGCCGCTGCAACGCGCCCACGACCGCCCGCTTCTGCTGCGGCGTGACCCTCCCGTACACGGCGGAGGTCTCCAGCACGTCGGCGAGCGCGTCGGGGTCGTCGGGCAACGTGCGCGCGTCCACCGCCTCGCCCGCGTCGGAGATGCCGGGCACGCCGACCGACACCGCGACCGCGCCGACCGTGCGCGGGTTGTCGCCGGAGATCACCCGCAGCGTGACGCCCTGCTCGGCGAAGTACCGGACCGCGTCGGCGGCGTCGTCGCGGATCCGCTCGGCGAGCACGACGAGCGCCCGTCCGTCGAGGTCGGCGGGCAGCGCCGAGTCCCGGGCGGGGGAGTGGGCGGAGGCGAGCACCAGCACGCGCCTGCCCTGCGCGGCGATGCCGGCGGCGCGTTCGGACAGCCGACCGCCTCCGGGGAACACCACTTCCGGCGCGCCGAGCACCCACGTGCCGTGCCCGTCGGTGTCCACGGAGGACCACTTCCGGGCCGACGAGAACGGCACGCCGCCCGTGCGCCGCCAGGTGGTGGAGCAGAACGCGTCGGCCAACGCGGCGGAGGTCGCGTTCGCGTCGGGAGCCGTCGCCAGCAACGCCAGCGCCTCCGGCACGTCGTCCTGCGGGCCGTCCGCGATCAGCCGGTCGAAGACGATGTCGCCGTGCGTGAGCGTGCCGGTCTTGTCCAGGCAGACGACGTCGACCCGGGCCAGCACCTCCACGGCGGGCAGCTCCTGCACCAGCGTCCGCTTCCGCGCGAGGGACACCGCGGCCACCATGAACGCCAGGCTGGTCAGCAGCACCAGGCCTTCGGGGACCATGCCGACCAGCGCCGCGACCGCGCCGGTCATCGCCTCCTGCCAGTCGTCGGTGTCCGGGCTGCGCAGCTGGCCCCACAGCAGCAGCGGGCCGACCACCAGCATCATCAGCGAGATCCACCGCAGCAGCTTGTTCGTGCCCGCGACCAGCTCCGACCGCACCACCGTGAACCGGCGCGCGTCGGCGGTGAGGCGGGTCGCGTAGGCGTCCGCGCCGACCGCCGTGGCCTGGAACCGGCCCGATCCGGCGACCACGACCGACCCGGAGCGCACCTCGTCGCCCACGGCCTTGTGCACCGGGTCGGACTCGCCGGTGAGCAGCGACTCGTCCACCTCCAGGCCGTCGGCGTCGGTGACCGCGCCGTCGGCCACGACCTGGTCCCCGGTGCGGAGGACGATCAGGTCGTCGGCCACCACCTCCTCGACCCCGATCTCGGACGTCACACCGTCGCGCGTCACCCGGGCGTGTGGCGCGTTGAGCACGGCGAGGCGGTCGAGGGTGCGCTTGGCCCGCAGCTCCTGGACCACGCCGATCGCCGTGTTGGCCACCACGACGAGCCCGAACAGGCCGTTCTGCCAACGCCCGGTGGTCAGGACGACCAGGAACAACGCGGTCAGCAGCCCGTTGAACGGCGTGATCACGTTCGCCCGCGCGATCTGCCCGGCACCGCGGCTGGTGCGGGACGCGACGGCGTTGGTCCGCCCGTCCGCGACCCGCTCCGCGACCTCCGCCGAGGTCAACCCCGCCTGCCGAGTGCCGGCGACCTCGGACATCCCCACCTCCGGGCCCCATCGTCACCCGAGGCCTTCGTTCCCGCCCGTCCACGCCCCGCGCCGAGTTTCGGACCCCCGTGATCAGAGCTAGCGTCGGAGGATGCCGTCGACCGAGCGGACCGCGGACGACCTGGACCTGCTGGACGCCTACTGGCGTGCGGCCAACTACCTGTCCGTCGGGCAGATCTACCTTCTCGACAACCCGCTGCTGCGCGAACCCCTGCGCCCCGAGCACGTCAAGCCCCGCCTGCTCGGCCACTGGGGCACGACACCCGGCCTCAACCTCCTCTACGCGCACATGAACCGCGCCATCCGGCAACGCGACCTGAACGCCCTCTACGTCGCCGGGCCCGGCCACGGCGGCCCGGGGCTCGTCGCCAACGCCTACCTGGAGGGCACCTACAGCGAGGTCTACTCGGGCGTCGGGGAGGACCTCGACGGCCTGCGCGCGTTGTTCCGCCAGTTCTCCTTCCCCGGCGGCATCCCCAGCCACGTCGCACCGGAGACCCCCGGCTCCATCCACGAAGGCGGCGAGCTCGGGTACGCCCTGCTGCACGCCTACGGCGCGGTGTTCGACAACCCCGACCTGCTGGCGCTGTGCGTGGTCGGCGACGGCGAGGCGGAGACCGGGCCCTTGGCCGCGAGCTGGCACTCGAACAAGTTCCTCGACCCCGCCCGGGACGGCGTCGTGCTGCCCGTGCTGCACCTCAACGGCTACAAGATCGCCAACCCGACCGTGCTGGCGCGCATCCCGGACGACGAACTGGCCTCCCTGCTGCGCGGCTACGGCCACACGCCGCACTTCGTCGTCGGCGACGAGCCCAAGGCCGTGCACGAGCAGCTCGCGTCCACATTGGACACCGTGTTGGACGACATCGCCGAGATGAAGCAGTCGCGACGGCGCCCGCCGTGGCCGATGATCGTGCTGCGCACCCCGAAGGGCTGGACCGGACCGCGCGAAGTGGACGGGCAGCGGGTCGAGGGCACGTTCCACGCCCACCAGGTCCCGCTCGCCGCCACCCGCACCGACGACGGGCACCGCGCGCAACTGGAGGAGTGGCTGCGCGGCTACCGGCCCGAGGAGCTGTTCGACGACGACGGCAGGCTCGTGCCCGAGCTGCGCGCCCTCGCGCCCACCGGCGACCGGCGGATGAGCGCCAACCCGCACACCAACGGCGGTCGGTTGCTGCGCGACCTGCGGATGCCCGACTTCCGCGACCACGCGGTGACCGTCGAACGGCCCGCCGTCGGGAGCAGCGAGGCGACCAGGGTCCTCGGCGGGTTCCTGCGCGACGTGGTGCGCCTCAACCCGGACAACTTCCTCGTCATGGGCCCGGACGAGGTCGCGTCCAACCGGCTGTCGGCCCTGTTCGAGGTGACCGGCCGCAAGTGGCGGGCGGACACCGTGCCCGGCGACGACCACCTCGCGCCGGACGGCCGGGTGCTGGAGGTGCTCTCGGAGCACCTGTGCCAGGGCTGGCTGGAGGGCTACCTGCTCACCGGCAGGCACGGCCTGTTCACCAGCTACGAGGCGTTCATCCACATCGTCGACTCGATGCTCAACCAGCACGCCAAGTGGCTCAAGACGACGCGGGCGATCCCGTGGCGCGCGCCGCTGGCGTCGTTGAACTACCTGCTCTCGTCGCACGTCTGGCGGCAGGACCACAACGGGTTCAGCCACCAGGACCCCGGTTTCCTCGACCACGTGGTGAACAAGAAGGCCGAGATCGTCCGCGTCTACCTGCCGCCCGACACCAACACGCTGCTGTCGGTCGCGGACCACTGCCTGCGCAGCAGGCACTACGTGAACGTGATCGTGGCGGGCAAGCAACCGGCGCTGACGTACCTGGACATGCCGGACGCGGTCGCGCACTGCGCGCGTGGCCTCGGCATCTGGGACTGGGCGGGCACCACCGAGGGCGAGCCGGACGTGGTGCTGGCGTGCGCGGGCGACATCCCGACGCTGGAGACCCTGGCCGCCGCGAAGCTGCTGCGCGAGCACCTGCCCGACCTGAAGGTGCGCGTGGTGAACGTGGTGGACCTCATGCGCCTGCAACCGGACACCGAGCACCCGCACGGCCTGCCGGACCGCGACTTCGACGCGCTGTTCACCGAGGACAAGCCGGTGATCTTCGCGTTCCACGGCTACCCGTGGCTCATCCACCGCCTCACCTACCGGCGCACGAACCACGCCAACCTGCACGTGCGCGGCTACAAGGAGGAAGGCACCACGACCACGCCGTTCGACATGGTGATGCTCAACGACCTGGACCGGTTCCACCTGGTCATGGACGTGATCGACCGGGTGCCGTCGCTCGGCGGCGCGGCGGCGTCGCTGCGGCAGCGGATGGCGGACGCCCGGCTCGCCGCCCGGCAGCACACCCGCGAGCACGGCGAGGACGACCCGGCGATCGCCGACTGGACGTGGGGCTGACGTGCGGGTCCTGGTGGTCAACGCGGGCTCGTCCAGCCTGAAGCTGCGCCTGCTCGCGGCCGACGACGAGGTGGAGCGCACCGCCGACGTCGAGCCGGACCCGGAGCGGCTCGCCGACGTGCTGGAGGACTGGCCCGCACCGGACGCCGTCGGGCACCGCGTGGTGCACGGCGGCACGCGGTTCACCGATCCCGTCGTGCTGGACGACCTGGTGCGGCAGGCGTTGGTCGACCTGACCTCGCTCGCGCCGCTGCACCAGCCGAAGTCGTTGGCGGGCCTGGACGCGGTGCACCGGCTGCTGCCGGAGGTGCCGGCGGTCGCGTGCTTCGACACCGCGTTCCACACCACGATCCCCGCGGCGGCGGCCACGTACGCCGTGCCCCGGGAGTGGCGGGACCGGTACGCGATCCGCCGCTACGGCTTCCACGGCCTGTCCCACGCCCACTGCGCGCGCCGGGTGGCCGAACTCGTGCCGCACGGCCGGCGGCTCGTCAGCTGCCACCTGGGCGCGGGCGCGTCGCTGGCGGCGATCGCCGACGGCCGCTGCTTCGACACCACCATGGGCTTCACCCCGTTGGAGGGCCTGGTGATGGCGACCAGGTCGGGCACGGTCGACCCCGGTCTGGTGCTGTGGCTGGAGGAGCACGAGGAGCTGACCCCGCACGAGGTCGCGACCGCGTTGGAGGAGCAGTCCGGGCTCACCGCGCTGGCCGGCACCGGCGACCTGCGCGAGATCGACGCGGCGGCGGCCGGCGGCGACCCGGACGCCGTGCTGGCGCTGGACGTCTACACCCACCGGCTGGTCGGCGGCATCGCCTCGATGGCCGCGGCGCTCGGCGGTCTGGACGTCCTCGCGTTCACCGGCGGTGTCGGCGAGAACTCGGCCGCGGTGCGCCGCCGTGCCGCCGAGCGGTTGGCGTTCCTCGGGGTGGCGGTCGACCCGGAGCGCAACGAGCGCGCCGACGGCGACACCGACATCACCGGGCCGGACGCGAGGGCCCGGACCCTCGTCGTGACCGCGCGGGAAGACCTGGAGATCGCGCACGGCACCCGAAGCGCGCTCAGCCGCTGACCGCCGTGGAGTCGGACGCCACGATGCGCCGTGCCTCGGCGGTGATCTCGGTGTCCAGCTGCTCGAAGGTCAGGCCCGGGGGATACCCGGACAGGTCGTAGGCGTCGTCCAGTTCCGCCAGGCGCTCCGCCGAGGGCAGCGTCTCGTGACCGAAGGTCGAGTGCGCCCACTCGGCGAGAGCCCGGGGTGCGAGGACCCCCGACAGGACGCGCGACGCCATCGCCTTCAGCACGGCTTCGCCGGCCGCCGCCGAGCCTTTCGGGTGGTGCTCGAGGCCCACGTCCGCCAACGCCGCTTCGAGCAGTCGTGGCACGTCCTCGCCGGCGTGGTGGCTCGACACGGCCGCGAGCGTGCACAGCGCAGGGCCGTCCAGTCCCGCGACCAGCAGGTCGCACGCCGCGCGGACGACGTCGGCGGCGCTGCCCTGGTCGACGTTCCAGAGTGCGACCGCGTCGCGCATGGTGGACAGGTCGATCCCCGGTGCCATGGACACAGGGTGGGGTGTCCGGTCCGGGATGTCAGGCGGATTACCCGGCGGCTCCCCGGTGCTCAGGCGACGGTGTCGATCGCGGCCAGTCGTGAGCGGACCTCCAGGACCTCGGCGGTGCGGTGCTGCGAGTGGTACAGCTCCAGCGCCTGCGACCAGGCCTCGCGGGCCTGGTCGTGCTGCCCCAACGCGGAATGCGCCTGCGCCAGCAGGTCCAGCGTGCTCGCCTCCTCGCCGCGGTCGTTCAGGCTGCGCAGCACGGCGATCGCCTCGCGGAAGTGCTCGACCGCCCGCGCGTGGTCGCCGGTGCGGTGGGCGATGTGGCCCAGGCTGCTCAACGTGTACGCCTCGCCGTCGGCGTAGCCGACCCGCCGGTGCAGCGCCAACGCCGCCGTGCAGTACTCCGCCGCACGGGCCAGGTCGCCGAGCACCGCGTGGTACCAGCCGACCGAGTTGAGCATGTTCGCCTCACGGGTCCGGTCGTCCAGCCCCCGGTAGAGCTCCAACGCCTCGTAGGCGTGCGTCAGCCCGCGTTCGCTGTCGCCCTGCTGGTCCCAGGCGGCGGCGAACGCCTCGTGCGTGCGCGCCTGGCCCGCGACGTCGCCCGCCCGGTGGAACTCCTCCAGCGCCCGGTGCAGGTTCGCCAGCCCGTCGCGGTGCTCGCCGACGTCCAGCAGCGCCACGCCGAGCCGCCGGTGCGCGCGGGCCTGGTCGCCCGGGTCGTCCAGCTGCTCGACGGCGGCGACGGCGGTGCGCCACGTGACGAGGTTGTCCCGGCGGTGCCGCTGCCGGTAGTGGAACGTGTGCATCACCCAGCCGAGCCGCCACGTCGTCGGGTGCCTGCCCTCCCGCGCGGCCAGCTGCTGCGCCTCCATCAGGTTGGCGTGCTCGACCTCGAACCACGTCACCGCGCGGGCCAGGTCCGGCAGCGGGTGCGGCGCCACGCCGGCGACCGGGCGCCCGATCACGATCGGCGGCCGGTGCGGGTCGAGCAGGCGTTCCCCGGAGTACGCGGTGTGCAGGTAGAAGTCGAGCAGCCGGGTCGACGCCTCGTCGCGCACCGGCCCGGCCAGGTCGCGCGCCGCCTGCTCCGCCGCGTACAGCCGCACCAGGTCGTGCATCCGGTACCGGCCCGGCGTGTGCTCCTGCACCAGGCTCTCCGCCTCCAGGTCGCGCAGCCGCACCCGGGCCTCGGCGGTGGACGTGCCGATCAGCGCCGCGGCCGCCGGCAGCCCGATGTCCGGCCCCGGTGCGAGGCCGAGCAGCCCGAACGCGGTCGCCGTCCGCTGCGCCAACGCCCGGTAGGACCAGGAGAACACGGCCCGCAGGTTGGCCTCGGCGTCGTCGATGTTGAGCGCGTCCAACCGGCCCGCGTGGTCGCGCAGCTCGTCGGCCAGGGCGGACAGCGAGAACTCGGGGTGGCTGGTCGCGCGGGCCGCCACGATGCCCAGCGCCAGCGGCAGGCCGGCGCAGAACGCGATCAGGTCGTCCACCGCGCGGGGGTCGGCGGCCAGCCGGTCCGCGCCGAGGTGCCGGGCGAGCAGGTTGCGCGCCTCGTGGACCGGCAGCACGTCCAGGTCGACGTGGCGGGCGCCGTGCGCGGTGACCAGGCGGGTCAGCCGGCGGCGGCTGGTGATCAGCACCGTGCACGTCGGGCTGCCCGGCAGCAGCGGCACCACCTGCGCCGTGTCCCGGGCGTTGTCGAGCACCACGAGCATCCGCCGACCGGCGATCACGCTGCGGTACAGGCCGGCCTGCGCCTGCGGGTCGGTGGGGATGGTCGCGGGCGCGACGCCCATGGCCTCCAGGAAGCCGCGCACGGCCGCCTCCGGTGGCACCGGCGAGCCGGTGGGGTCGAAGCCGCGCAGGTCGACGTGCAGCTGACCGTCCGGGAACAGGTGCAGGTTGCGGTGCGCCCAGTGCAGCGCCAACCAGGTCTTGCCGATGCCCCCGGCGCCGCTGATCGCCGAGATCACCACGGCGGCGGGCTGTGCCGCGAGCGCGGCCGTGACGTGCGCCAACTCCCGTTCCCGCCCGGCGAACCTGGCCGGGGGAGCGGGCAGCTGCCGCGCCACCGGCTCGTCGTGGGCGCCTGCGGTCTCCGACGTCGCCATCGCCCACAGCCGGTGCAGCTCGACCAGTTCGGCCTTGGTCGCGCCGCAGGCCCGCGCGATCCTGGCCACCACCTCGAAGTGCTCCGGCACGGCGAGGCCCTGGCAGAAGCGGTGCAACCCGGAGCTGCTCAGCCCGGTGCGCTCGCCCAACGTCCGGTAGCTGCGCCCGCTGCGCCGCTTCAGCTCGGCGAGAGCGCGCGCGAACGCGCCCACGTGCCCCGATAACGACATTCCCCGCCCCCTCGATCACCCAGCGTCCCACAGGCCGTCCCACCGGTCCACGTCTTTGCAGGTCAACGGATCCGCGGTGTCCCAGCGTCCCGTTCCACTCGCGCCGCCGCCCGCCGCTTCGCCATCGTCGTCGACGACGGACCGGCCGACCCGGTGCTCCAGGGGGACGCGGGGTCGCCGCTCGTCGCCGACACCCTGCGGCGGGTGTCGGAAGGGGGGCGTGGGGGGGGGGGGCGGGGGGGGGCCCGGGGGGGGCGGTCCCCCGGGCGGCGGCCCGCCCCCCCCGGACGATCTCGGTGAAGTGGGCGTCCTCGCCCGCGTTCACGGCGGTGGCGACGGCCCGGGC
>NZ_JBFAMT010000065.1:0-45670 GCF_040656635.1 Actinosynnema sp. NPDC049800
GCGTGGTCGGACTTGGACGTGCTCGACACCGTGCTCGACGAGGTGGTCGAAGCCCTGGTGTCGTTGCGGCGGGTCGCGGCCGCCGAAGAATGGCCGTCCGCGACTCGACCACGATGCTGCGCCGCCAGCTGCGGCACATGTCCCGCGCCTGGTCCGTCACGCTGATGCTGCTCGCCGTGCCGATCGTCTTGCTGCTGCTGTTCGTCTACGTGCTCGGCGGCATGCTGGGCGACGGCCTCGGCGGCGGGTCGGGCGGCCGCGGCGCCTACGTCGGCTACGTCACGCCCGGGATCCTGCTCGTCACGATCACCGGCGCCGTGCAGGGCACCGCGATCTCGGTGGCGATCGACATGACGACGGGCATCATCGCCCGGTTCCGGACCATGGCCATCGCGCGGGTGTCCGTCCTGACCGGGCACGTGCTCGGCAGCGTGCTGCACACCCTGTTCAGCCTCGCCGTCGTGCTCGGCGCGGCCGTGCTCGTCGGGTTCCGGCCGAACGCGACCGCGGTCGAGTGGCTGGCGGTCGCCGGCGTGCTCACCGCGACGACGTTCGCGCTCGTGTGGCTGGCCGTCGCGATGGGGTTGGTGACGAAGACCGTCGCGGCGGCGAGCAACCTGGCCATGCCGCTGACGCTGCTGCCGCTGTTCGGCAGCGGGTTCGTGCCGACCGACTCGTTGCCGGCCGGGCTGCGGTGGTTCGCCGAGCTCCAGCCGTTCACCCCGGTCATGGAAACGCTGCGCGGCCTGCTGCTCGGCACGCCGATCGGGACCAGCGCCGTGGTCGCGCTCGGCTGGTGCGCCGTGATCGCGCTGGCCGGGTACGCGTGGGCGAAGCGGCTCTACAACCGGGACCGCACCCGCTGAGCGGTCCGCGCTCAGCGGCCGAGCGGACGCCCGCGCACCAGGTCCAGCGCCGCCGCGCGGAGACCGGCGCGGTCCAGGGCGGCGTACGACGACACGGCTTCGTCGTACGCCGCCCGGTCGGCCCGCTCGGCGTCCGCCCGGATCGAGGCCGGTGACATCGTCGGCTGGAAGTCGCACCAGAACCCGACCTGCTCGGCCACCGCGAGCATCCGGGCCGCCGACCGCGCGAGGCACGGGTCGCCGGCCCGGCGGGCGCGGGCCAGGTCGGCCGTGGCGACGGCCACGAGCAAGGTGCCGCAGAGCGACTGCGCCACCGGGTCCGGCGAAGGGGTCAACAGCTCGGCCAGCGGTCCGGGCAGCGCGTCGGCGACGTGGGCCACGAGGTCGAGCCGGTCGTGCCGGGCGTGCGCGACGACGGCCACCGACCGCGCCTGCGCCGCCCACGGGTCCCGGTCGGTCGGGACGCGGGCGTCGCCGACCCGCTCCACGGCCCGCCGCCACAGCCGCAGGCCGGCCTCCACCTCACCGCGGGCGAACCGCACCTCGGCCCGGATGCCGAGGTCGTAACCGACCGACTCGGCCTCCTCCTCGTCGAGCGCGACCGCCGTGAGGCCGTCCAGCCACCGCTCGGCCTCGGCTATGTCGCCGAGCTGGAGGTTGGCCAGCACGAGCCACGCCCGGACGCCGACCGCGTCGACCCGCGCGCCGAGTCGCTGGAGCAGCGGCAGCGCGGCGACCAGGTGGTCCCGTGCCTCCGCGCCACGCCCGGAGCGCAGGCAGATCTCGGCGACCCTGCCGTGCCCGAACGAGCGCGGCCACGGCAGGTCGTGCCCGGTGAACACGTCGAGCGCCCGCCGGGCGGCCACCAGCGCCGCGTCGACGTCGCCCACGGCTTCCCAGTGGTAGCCGGCGAACGCGTTCGCGACACCGGCCACCAGCGGCTCGGCGCTGTCGCACAGCCGGTGCAGCTCCGCCCGGTCGCCCAGCGCGGCGACCACCCAGCCGATCGCCCGGACCACTGTGTCCGGCTCCGCCACCCCGAGCCGGCGCAGCGCGACGACCGACCGCGGCGGCTTCGGGCCCTCGGCGCCGAACGTGTAGGCCGCGGCCACGGTGAGGGCGGTCCGGGCCACCTCGACGAACGCGGGCTCCGGCCGGTAGTGCGACAGCGCCCACGAGGTCTGCCGGATCAACGCCGTGAGCCGCGGGTAGTTCGACTCGAGGCTCCACGCGCCGCCGAGGACCGCGGTGACCGCCGCGACCGTGGGCCGGTCGTCGCGCCCGAGCGCCGACCGGAGCGCCTGGAGCAGGTTCTCCTGCTCCGCCTTGACCGCGGCGGCCGTGTCGTAGGGGTCGGAGCCGAACAGGCTCGCGTGCTCGGCGAGCCCGAACGCCCGCGCCCACGCCAGGAACGCGGTCGTCACGTCGTCGGCCTCACCCGCCGCCGTCAGCCGCGCGGCGCTGAACTCCCGGACCGTCTCCAGCATCCGGAACCGGGCGCCCGACGGCGTGTCGGACACCTTGATCAACGAGTGGTCGACCAGGTGCTCCAGCACCACGTCCACCTCACCCGTCGTCGTGGGCAGCCCGTCGAGCAGCACGCGCGCCGCGTCGGCGGTGAACCCGTCGGTGAACACCGAGAGAGCGCGCATCGCCGCCTGACCGGCCGGGTCGAGCAGGTTCCAGCTCCAGTCCACGACCGCGTGCAGCGTGTGGTGGCGTCGCGGCGCGTCCCGGGCGCCGCCGCGCAACAGGGCGAACCGGTCGTCGAGCCGCCGGGCGATCTCCGCCACGGACATGATCCGCACCCGGGCGGCGGCCAGCTCGACCGCGAGCGGCAGCCCGTCGAGGTGGCGGCACAGCTCCGCCACGGCCGGCTCGGGCAGGTCGACGCCGGGCCGCGCCGCCCGCGCCCGCTGCGCGAACAGCTCCGCGCTCGTCGCCAGGCTCAGCTCCGGCAGGTGGTGGACGGACTCCGACGACAGGCCGAGGGGTGTCCGGCCGGTGGTCAGCACCCGCGGCTCGGCGGTCAGCGACACCAGGGCGCGGACCAGGTCGGCGGCGCCCGCGACGACGTGCTCGCAGTTGTCCAGCACCAGCAGGGACGGGCCGGCGGCGAGCTTGGCCGCGATGGCGGCGGCGACGTCACCGCCCGTGACGGGCCCGCCCGGCGACCGGTGCTCGCCGACGCCGAGGGCCATCGCCACCTCGTGGGCCACGTCGTCGTCGGCGACGACGGCGGCCAGCGGCACGACGACCACCACCGGCGCCTGCGCGCGGCGGGCGACGGCGTGCGCGAGCCGGGTCTTGCCGAGGCCGCCCGGACCCACGATCGACGTCACGCGGGACGTGCGCAGCAGCGCCTCGACGGCGGCGACGTCCTCGTCCCGGCCCAGCAACGGGTTCGGCTCGTGCGCGACACCGTGCCGGACCGCGGGCGCCACGCCTTGGAGCAGCCGCCGGTGCTCCGCCCGCAGCGCCGGGCCGGGGTCCGCGCCGAGTTCCTCCCGCAACGCCCGCCGGTGCGCGTCGTAGCGGGCGAGCGCCGTGGCCGGGCCGACCGTCGCCGCCTCGCACCGCAACAGCTCGACCAGCACCTCCTCGTCACGCGGGTGGTCCGCGGCCAGCTCGGCCAACGGGCCCACCGCCTCGGCGGGCCGGTCCAGCCGGGCCAGGGCGAGCGCGCGGGCCCGCACCAGTGCGCGATGGGTGGCGTCCCGCTCCGCCCGCAACGCGGTGACGGGCTCGGCGTCGTCGCCCGGGTCGCCGTGCCACAGGGCGAGGCCCGCGTCGGCGTGCGAGAGCGCGGCGGCGTGGTCGCCGGCCCGCGAGCACCAGGCGGCGTCCTCGGCCCGGACCAGCACCGCCGAGCTGTCGACCTGGTCCTCGGCCAGCGCCAACCGGTAGCCGGTCGCGGTCCGCGCGATCACGTCGGCCCCGAGCCGGGACCGCGCCCGGGACACCAGGATCTGCACCGCCTTGGGCGGGTTCTCCGGCCGCTCGTCCGGCCACAGCCCGTCGACCAACCGCCCGGTGCCGCAGCCGGCGCGCAGGTCGGCCGCGAGCAGGGCCAGGAGACCGCGCAGCCGCGGACCCGCGATCTCGTGGCCGCGGAAGGACACCCCGGACAGCAGGACGAGATCGGGGGTCACGGAGCCAGCGTATCGACCCGGGCCGCGCGGCTAGGACACCCGGCTCGTCGCACGCATCCGCAGCCGGCGCGGCCGGATCACCGCGGCCGCGGCGGGGCGGACGTCCTCGCCGCCGGGCACGTGCTCCAGCCGCCACCGGGCGAGGATGGACGCCAGCGCCAACGTCGCCTCCATCAGGCTGAACTTGTCGCCGATGCACTTGCGGGCGCCGTTGGCGAACGGCACGAACGCGTGGCGCGCGGGCTTGCGGGCCGGGTCCCAGCGGTCGGGGTCGAAGCGCTGCGGGTCCGGGTGCAGGTCGGCGTCGTGGTGGATGGGGTACGGGCTGTAGGCCAGCACCGTGCCCGCCGCCAGCCGGTGCCCGCCGAGCTCGGTGTCGGCGGTGACCTCGCGGGTGAGGACGTACACCGGCGACCGCAGGCGCAGCGTCTCGGTGATCACGCGGCCGGTCAGCTCCAGCGCGGACACGTCGCCGGGCCCCGCGGTCCGCCCGGCCAGCACCGCGTCCACCTCGGCGTGCAGGCGGCGCTCGACGTCGGGGTGGCGTGCGATCAGGTGCAGCGCCCACGCCAGCGTGACGGCGGTCGTCTCGCTGCCGGCGAGGTGGAAGGTGAGCATCTGGTTGACCACCTCGTGGTCGGACAAGGTCCGGTCCGCGCCGGTGGACTCCTCGTCGTACCCGGCGAGGAGCGCGGACAGCAGGTCGCCCCGGTCGCCGCCCTCCTCGCGCCGGGCGCGGACGATCGCCTCGACCATCGCCCTGAGCCGGGCGTGCGCGCGCTCGAACCTCACGTTGACCGGCAGCGGCAGCCTGGTGAGCGCCTTGGGCATCATCATGCGCGGCAGGACGTCGGTGGCGAGCACGTCCGCGTCCTCCTGCGACTGCTTGAGCTCCGCGGGCGACAGCGTGTCGGAGAACATGGTGGCGGTGAGCACGTTGGTGGCGAGCATGCCCATCTCCGCGGGCACGTCGAGCACCTGCCCGTCGCGCCACGCGCCGACCCGGTCGGCGATCTGCGCGGACATCGTGCGCCCGTAGGCGTCGAACCTGCCGACGTGGAACGCGGGCTGCAGCAGCCGCCGCTGCCTGCGGTGCTCGTGGTGCGGGCAGGTGGACAGGTTGTTGCCGACCACGTCGCGCACCCGGTCGGCGAACGGGCCGCCCTTGTCGAACGTGCGGTCGTCGCGGAACACCTGCTGCGCCAACTCGGCGTCGCAGACCACGACCGCCTTGACCGGCCCGAACGCGATGCGCACCAGCGGTCCCTGGCGGGCCAGGGAACCGAGGAAGCCGAGCGGGTCGCGCATCATCGGCCAGGCGTGCCCGACGACCGGTAATCGACCTCGTGCCATGGGAATCCGCGTTGCCGGGTCCACTGGCCGCACCTCCCGCGCTCTCCCCCATCGTGGCGGTCGGGGCGCGGTCCGTCGACTACGGTTTGCCGATCGAGCCGTTCACACCGCGCGGTCCGGCCATGATCAGGGACGGCGCCGATCACGAGGACGAACGCCGACCTGCGCGTCACCGCACCGGCCGACGTTCGTGGGAAGCACCACGCGAGGTCGCCGTCAGCGGAGGCGTTCGAGGTAGTCGTGCTCCAGCAACCACGCCACGTTCAGCCGCTCCGGCGCGTCCGGCACGAACGCGCGGTTCAGCTGGTACTGCGTGCCGCCGCCGGACTGGGCGAACCACGGCGCGATGGGGCCCGCGTCCACGTCGAAGTCCCTGCTGACGAGGTAGACGTGGTAGTTGCAGTTCTCCGCCGGCGTGCCGACGAGGTTCTGCGGCGGGATGGAGCGGCTGGTGTAGGGCAGGCCCTCGGGCGCGAGGAACGCGCCGTACTCGCTGCCGTAGCGGTCGATCCGCTCACCCTGGTCCAGGGTCTCCCGCCGCTTGATCGGGTTGCCGTCCTGGTCGAGCTGGTAGCCGTCCGCCGGCGGGTAGCGCCACGAGTTCGCTTCGCTGTTGTAGTAGGTGTCGAAGAACTCCGCCTCGGGCAGGCCGCCGGTCCGGTCGTACCCGACCAACTGGCGGCCGACCGGGCCCGCCACGGGCAGGCGCTCGGGTCCCAGCCTGCGGTCGCCCTGGTACAGCTCCTCGGAGCACTGGGTGGGGTTGTTCCGCGCCGCGGCGTCGTCCTGGGCCGCCTGGGCGGACGGTGCGGCGGCCAGCGCCGACGCCAACAGGACTGACGACACGGCGGCGGCGAACTTGGCGAACCCGCGCATCCGACGACCTCCTCGTGCTCGACGGCCGGACGCGGGGAACGCTAGCGCCGTCGGGCTCCGGGCTGGAGGCGTCGAAGCCGGGTTCACCCGATCATTCACGCCACGTGAGCCGGTCGAGTGCACGGTTCCGCTGCGTAGCGATGTCGGTCGCGCCAACAATTCGCTGGTCATCTGCGCACGCCGCTGCCTACCGTGTCGCCGTCGATCGAGGCGGGGAAGGGGTGGACCAGTGCGGCTGGCCGGGCGGGAGTGGCGGACGCTGGTCAGCGCCGTGCGGTTGGGCGGCGACAGCTACCGGGTGATCCGTCCCTCGCGACCGATCGCCCACGCGTCCCTGCACGAAGCCGCGCACAGCCCGCAGATGTCGGTGGACAAGGCCGCGACCGCGGACCTCGCGTCCGCCTGGTGGCTGGCCTCGCGCTCACCCCGCAGCCTCGTCTACCTGCCGCTGCGGTCGAGCCCGTCCCGCTGCGGCGAGGAGTACGGCGGCCGCAGGCTCGACCTCGTGCTGCTGCACCACAGCCTCCGGTTCCCGGTGTCGCGGTGGAAGCAGGTCCGCGCCGGCCTGTCACCGGCCGCCACCCACAAGGTGACGCTGCCGCCGGAGGCGTTCCGCCCGGTCGGGCGCGAGGAGCACGAGCGTTCCTTCCACCGCGAGTTCCGCGACCACCTGCGCTGGAGCATCGCCGCGGACACCCTGTTCGTCGTCGGCAGTCGGCGCGCCTACGAGCTCCGGGGCGAGCAGCTGCGCGCGCTCGCCGAGGACTGCCCGGCCCACCTCGCCACCTCACCCGACACGCACTGCTGCGCGGAGATCGGGCTGGGCCGCTGCCGGACGTCCAACGGGGACGCCCGCAACCCGTTCATCGGGCTGCACGTCGAATGCTGCAACCGCCACTGGTGAACCACGCCCGCGGCACGTGACGGGTGACCACCTGATCCAGTCGGTCCCATCGCACGCACGCCGGCGGCGCCCACGCGACGCCAACGCGTCCGTCGCGCCGGCCGAGTCTTGACGCACGCACGGCGCACTGCCAGCATTGGTCCCGATGTTTGCGTAAACATTGCGCGTGGGACGGCAACGCCGCCGCACGGCGCCCGTCGGGAACCCCCGACAGCGCCTTGGCCCGACCGCGCGAGGGCCGCTCAACGGGACGGTGCCCCGTCCCGGATGGGCCAGCGCGCGGATTCGCCCACGCCGGGCGCCGGCCGTTCGATCCCTGTGGTGGGCCGGACAAAGGAGTCCAGATGTCCCGCTTGTCCCCGAGGCGGTGGCGTGCGGCGTTGACCGCCGCGGCCGTCGGCCTGGCAACCCTGCTGCTACCCGGCGGCACGGCGCACGCCGCGCCCGTCACCGTGGACGTGGGGGTGCAGTTCACCGACACGAGCGGCAACCTCGTCCAGGCGCACGGCGGTGGCGTGATCAAGGTCGGCAGCTACTACTACTGGTTCGGCGAGAACCGGCACCCGGACAACCTGTTCCGGGCCGTGTCCGTCTACCGGTCCACCGACCTGAAGACCTGGGAGTTCCGCAACAACGTGCTCACCCAGAACAGCCACTCGGAACTGCGCACGTCCTGGGTGGAACGACCGAAGGTCATCTACAACGCGTCCACGGGCCAGTACGTCATGTGGATGCACTGGGAGAACGGCCAGCACTACGGCGAGGCACGGGCCGCCGTGGCGTACTCGTCCACTGTGGACGGCAACTACACCTACCAGGGCAGTTTCCGGCCGCTCGGGCAGCACATGTCGCGTGACATCACGCTGTACAAGGACGACGACGGCACGGCGTACATGATCTCGGCCGCGCGGGAGAACTACGACCTGCACATCTACCGCCTCAACGCCGACTACCGCAATGTCGCGCAACTGGTCGGCAACCCGTGGCCCGGCGGGCACCGCGAGGCCCCGGCGTTGTTCAAGCGCAACGGCGTGTACTTCATGCTCACGTCCGGCGCCACGGGGTGGTCGCCGAACCAGGCGAAGTACGCCACCGCCACCAGCGTGTCCGGTCCGTGGAGCGAGATGCGCAACGTGGGCGACTCCACCACGTACCGCTCGCAACCCGCGTACGTGCTGCCGATCCAGGGCACCCAGACGACGTCCTACCTCTGCATGGGCGACCGCTGGGCCGGCGCCTGGAACGGACCCGTGAGCGACTCCAGCTACGTCTGGCTCCCGATCACGTTCTCCGACAACACCACCATGAGCCTGTCGAACGCGGGCCAGATCGTCATCGACACGGCGACCGGCACGATCAGCCCGGTGGCCCTGACGTACAACCGGATCAGCGTGCGGCACTCCGGCAAGTGCCTCGACGTCGCCAACGCCAGCGGCGCGGACGGCGCGGCGTTGATGCAGTACCCGTGCGGCAGCGGCACGAACCAGCAGTTCCGCCTGCAGTCCGCGGGCGGCGCCTACTACCAGCTGATCGCCCGGCACTCCAGCAAGTGCCTCGACGTGAGCGACAGCAGCACGGCCGACGGCGCGGCCGTCGTGCAGTGGAGCTGCAACTCCGGGCAGAACCAGCAGTGGTCGCTGGTCGACGCGGGCTCCGGCTACTCCAGGCTGGTCGCGCGGCACTCCGGCAAGTGCCTGGACCTGCCGAGCAGCTCGCAGGAGAACCTGCAGTTCAAGCAGTACCCGTGCAACTCCGGGCAGAACCAGCAGTTCCAGCTCACGCGCGTCTGAGCAGGGCGCTCACCCTCGACCGGGCCGCCGAGCCGGTCCGGTCGGGGCGGGCGCGCGGGTCCCCCGCCGTCAGGCGAGGTGGTGGAACCCGGTCGCCGCCGACGTCAACGCGTCCACGCAGGCCCTGATCGCACCCCGGTCGTCGTCCTCGGCGCGGTTGATCGCGTAGATGGTGCGGTTGAGGGCCGGGCGGGTGGTGAGGAGCCGCACGCCCTCGGGCACCGAGTCGCGGCCAAGGCGCGGGATCGCGGCGGCGCCCACGTTGCCCGCGACCAGGGCCAGCTGGGTCGGGTAGCTGCCGACGGTGCAGGTGATCCGCGCGCCCAAACCCTGCTGCCGCAGCACGTGCACGAGCCAGTCGTGGCAGCCCGAGCCCGCGCTCCAGGCGATCCACGGCAGGTCGTCCACCTCGGCCAGGTCGACGGCCTTGCGGTGCGCCAGGCGGTGGCCCGCGGGCAGGGCGAGGTCCGCCACGTCGGACAGCAGCGTGGTCCGCGAGGTCGACGGCGGCACGGTGACGGGGCGGTGCTCCCAGCTCTCCAGCACCGCCACGTCCAGCCTGCCGTCGACCACCAGCGGCATGGTCTCCTCGGCCTCGCCCTCGTGCAGGGTCACCTCCAGGCCGGGGTGCTGGGCGCGCAACGTCGCCAGCACGGGTGGCAGCAGGGCGTGCACGGTGGTGGGGATGGCCCCGATGCGCAGCGGGCCGGTGATGTCCTCGCGCAGCAGCTCCAGGTCCGACCGCGCCTTGTCGACCTGGGCCAGGATGGTGGCCGCGTGACCCGCGAGCACGTGCCCGGCGGTGGTGAGGCGGACGGTGCGGCCGTGCGGCTCCAGCAGCCGTTGGCCTGCCTCCCGTTCCAGCTTCGCCAGCTGCTGGGACACGCCGGACGGGGTGACGTGCAGCGCGGCCGCCGCCGCCGCGACCGTCCCGTGGGTCGCCACGGCGTGCAGGGCACGCATCCGCTCCAAACCGAACACGGTAGAGATGCTACCGAATTCCGCTCACGACAATTCGCTTGTCCTTGATGGTCGGTGGACCTCAGGGTGGACGGGTGACCACGACCGAAGCCCGACCGGCGACCGTGCTGCCCGCCACGCGGGTGAACCCGGCCCTGCTCGCGATGGCGGGCAGCCTCTGCATCGCGCTGTCGTCGGTGTTCATCAAGGTGTCCGGGGCCAGCGGCAGCACCAGCGCGTTCTGGCGCTGCCTGTTCTCGCTGCCGGTGCTGGGCGTGCTGGTGTGGTGGGAACGGCGGCGGGGCACGGCGCGGCGGCGGTTGCTGCTGCCGCTGCTGGCGGGGGTCGGGCTCGGCGTGGACTTCGTGCTGTGGGGTGACGCGATCGCCCTGGTCGGCGCGGGCATCGCGACCGTGCTGCTGTCCGTGCAGGTGGTGATCGTGCCCGCGGTGGCCTACCTGGTGTTCCGGGAACGGCCGTCGAACCGCTTCGTGTGGGCCGCGCCCGTGCTGCTGGGCGGGATCGTGCTTGCGGGCGGTCTGGCGGGGACGCCGGCGTTCGGCCCCGACCCGGTCCTGGGCGCGGTGCTGGCGCTGGGCGCGGGTGTGGGGTTCGCCGCCTACCTGGTGCTGATGCGGCGCAGCACCGGACCCGGCGCCCGCGACCACACGTTGTTCCTGGCCACCGTGTCGGCCGGGGTGACGGCGGTGGCGATCGGCGTGCCGACGGGCCGGCTCGACCTGTCGCCGGGGTGGCCCGTGCTCGGCTGGCTGGTCGCGTTGGCGCTGATCGGCCAGATCGCGGGCTGGCTGCTGATCTCCACGGCGCTGCCGCGGCTGTCGAGTGCCACGGGCGCCACGATGATGCTGTTGCAGCCGGTGGGCGCGATCCTCATGGGTGTCGTGCTGCTGCACGAGCGGCCGAGCGCGCCGCAGCTGGTCGGGTGCCTGGTGGTGCTCGGCGCGGTCGCCTTCGTCAGCGTCGGGTCGCGCCGCTGACGGGGCGCGTGGGCGTCAGTGCGGCGTGGTGTTCGTGAGGCGGACGAGGAACTCCGCGTTGTCGCTCGTCTTGCGCAGGCCGTCGAGGAGCACGTCGATCGCGTCCTCCTTGCCGGCGAGGGCGCGGCGCAGCAGGCGGGTCGCCGTCGCTTCGCGCGGGGTGAGCAGCAGGTCGTCGCGGCGGGTGCCGGACTGGGTGACCTCCACGGCGGGGAACACGCGCCGGGCGGCGGCCTTGCGGTCCAGCCGCAGCTCGGCGTTGCCGGTGCCCTTGTACTCCTCGAAGAGCAGCGAGTCGCCCACCGAGCCGGTGTCGACCAGCGCGGTGGCGATGATCGTCAGCGAACCGCCGCCGTCGACGTTGCGCGCGGCGCCCAGGAACCGCTTGGGGCCGATGAGGGAGCCGGCGTCCACGCCGCCGGACAGGGTCCGGCCGGACACGGGTGCGGCGAGGTTGTAGGCGCGACCCAGTCGGGTCGCGGAGTCCATCAGCACCACGACGTCGCGCCCCAGCTCGACCAGGCGTTTCGCCCGTTCGACGGCGAGTTCGGCGAGCGCGGTGTGGTGGCGGGGCGGGTGGTCGAAGGTGGCGGCGACGACCTCGGCGGGCACGGCTCGCGCGAGGTCGGTGACCTCCTCCGGCCGTTCGCCGACCAGGACCAGCATCAGGTGGCACTCCGGGTGGTTCTTGGCGAGGCCGTGCGCGATGGACCGCAGCACGGTGGTCTTGCCCGCCTTGGGCGGGGCGAAGATCAACGCGCGCTGGCCCTTGCCGATGGGCATCACCAGGTCGACCACCCGCGTGGTCAGCTCGTGCGCCTCCGTCTCCAGCCGCAGCCGTTCGTGCGGGTGGGTGGGCACGAGGTCGGCGAAGGACGGCCGGGACCGGGCGTGGCGCGGGTGCGCGCCGTTGACGGCCTCGACGGTGACCATCGACGGCGCCTTGCCCTCCCTGGGCGGTGGCGCGACGCGGCCGTGCACCTCGTCACCGCGCCGCAGCCCGTGTTCGGCCACGAGGTGCTGCGCGACGGCGACGTCCCGCGGTCCGGGCAGGTAGCCCTCGGTGCGCAGGACGGCGCGGCGGTCCACGACGTCGAGGACGCCGGAGGTGAGGCGGGTGTCGGAAAAATCGTTGTGGTTCAAGGGTTTTCTCCCTGATCGCGGGAATGGGTGGACGCGCGGCGACGCCGCGGCGGGAACCCGGGACCACGTCGGGAAAGGCTCGAGGAGCCACGTCCGACCGGTGCCGGGGATTTCGAGAGATGTCGCGGGAGGGGCTGACGCCACCTACGTCCGCGAGAACGAGATGTCACGCAGCATAACCACCGACCTGGACACCGCGCAACCGAGTCCCCCGACGAGCAGCCGCCGGCCGGCGTGACGGCTGGTACACCGGGGTGCGCGAGGTCGGGTCGAGGGCGACGGGTGCCGGTGGTGTCGCGGTTGCCGCTCGTGGAGGACGGGTGTCGCGGTCACCGCTCGTCAGGTGTCACGAGACGGCCAGGGCGGCCTCGGGGGTGCACGGCTTCTCCATCGGGCCCAGCTCGCGCCAGTTCAGCGACCACACCCGGACCTCGCCGGCGACGCGGCGGCCCAGCAAGCAGGCCTTGGCGCCGCCGTTGTTCGCCGACAGCGCCACGCCGACGTCGGAGCCCCGGACGCGCACCAGCACCCGCGGCGGGATGCTCGCCAGGTTGGTCTCCGGGTCCACCCGCGGCGCGGGCAGACCGGTGGCGAGCGCGGTTCGCACCTCGGCTTCGCCGGGCGTCCCGGGCAGCGCGCCGAGGGTGGCTTCCAGGGCCGGTGCGAAGTCCGACGGGACGTCCCGCTTCGGCAGCGGCGGCGGCGTGATCGGGGTGGCGTCGTCCGGGCAGGCGACCCGGGACGGCTCCGACACCGCGCCGTAGTAGTCGAACTCCACCTCGTAGCAGGCGTCGAACGCCGGGGTCTGCTGCCAACCCGAGTCGTGGGCGTCGTGGTGGATCCGCCAGACCAGGCGCGCCATCGGGTCCTCGGGGTCCTGGTGCGCGAGGTCCTCGGCCCGCAGGACGCTGAAGCCCGGCGACTTGCCGAGGCTCGTGGCCAACGCGGCACGGGCGAAACCGGCCGCGTCCGGCTGGTGCGGGTGGCCGATGGCGTCGGCCAGGGTCGCGGACCGCCGATCCAGCTCGTCCTCGACCGCGGCCGAACAGTCCAGCACACCGCACGAGGCGAGCAGCACGCCCGCGCACGCGACCGCCGCGATCCGCGGTGAAGTGATCACGTCCCCCACGTTATCCGTGCCGGTGACCGGGGCGCATGAGCAATTCCCCGCGGCCGGGCGGCACCGATCGACCTGCCGGACGAGTCGGGTCACAGGCCGAAGGCCAGCAGCACGCTGCCGTTCGGGTTCGGGTAGGTCGGCCAGTACCCCGCCTGCACGTAGACCATGCCACCGGACACCACCGCGCCACCGCCGCTGCCGGAGACCGACCCGCCGCGGCCCGGCAGGCCGTTGACGCCGGTGAAGTCCTGGAGCGTGTCGAACGTCCAGAGCACCCGGCCGTCACGGGCCGAGTACGCCCGCAGCTTGCCGTCGTTGCTGCCCTCGTAGACCAGGCCGGGGCTGCTGGTCACGCCGGGACCGTGGGCGAGCGTGCACAGGTCCGGGTACGCCGCCGCACCGCCGGTCGTGCAGCCGTCGGCCGGGTTCGGCGTCTCCCACAGCACGTCCCCGTCCGCCGGGTCGAGCGCGAACACCTTGCCCGGGTCGGCGAAGTAGGTCGCGACGTACAGCCGGCGCCCGTCGAAGCTCGTGCCCCACTGGATGCCGCCGAAGCCCGAGCCCGGGATCGGCAGGCCGAGCGCGCGCCGCCACACCACTTCGCCCGTCACGGCGTCGAACACGTGGTACACGCCGAGCTTCTGCCCCACACCCACCAGCGCCCGCCCGTCGACGGTGAACAGGTTGGGCGTGGCGCCGATGTCGTAGTCCAGCGCCGAGCCGTCGGCCAGGCCCGGGCAGTAGGGCGCGCCGTCCGGCAGGTTGCACAGCAGCCGCCACGTGTCGGCCTTGGTGACCTGGTTGCGCCACTTCACCGCGCCGGTCCGGTGGTCGAGCGCGAGCAGCGTGTCGAAGTCGCCGGTCGTGCCGGTGTAGAGCTGGCCGGTGCCCACGTACAGCGTGCCGGTGCGCTGGTCGACCACCGGCGAGGACCACACGCCCGCCCCGGACGGTTCGTGGCGGGTGGCGCCGCTGGGCCACGTCCCGACGGCCCGCGGTTCGGGCACGGTGTAGTGCCGCCACACCAGTTCGCCCGTGCGGGCGTCGAGGGCGTCGAGGTGGCCGCGGAACGTGCAGCAGGGGTAGGCCGGGTCGTCGGCGGTGCCGTCCGGGCTGTTGAGCGAGTTCTCGCCGCTGGACGTGCCCACGTACACCAGGCCGTCGTGCACCAGCGGCGAACTGGTCACCGTCGCCGCCGGGTGCTCGTCGACCTCCTTGGCCCACGCGAGCTGCCCGGTGCGCTGGTCCAGCGCGTAGACGAAGCCCCGGATGTCCCCGAAGTAGACCTTCCCGCCCGCCACCGACGGTCCGTCCCACGGTATGGCGGGCCGCGGCTTGGCGCCCGGCTCGACGCCGCCGAGGTCGAACGTCCACCGGTCCGCCCCGGTGCGGGCGTCACGGGCGCGGAACCGGCCGTCCGGACCGCCGAAGTACACCGTCCCGTCGACCACGGCGGGCTGGCTGCGCACGGGGAACGGCGTGCCGCTCGCCGGGTAGGCGAACGCCCACTTCAGCTCCAGCCGGTCCACGTTGCGCGGCGTGATCCGCCACTCGGCGGCGTTGTGCCTGCTGCCCTTGAGGTCCTTCTGCCACGTCGGCCAGTCGCCGCCGCCCGCGCCGAGCGGTGCCGCCGCGGTGACGCCCGCGCCGAGCACGGTGGTCACCGCCGCGACCGCCAAGAGGGCCGTGGCCCCGCGCCTGTGTGCCATCTCCGTCATCCCCTCCCGCCGGTGGGTCGACCCACGGTGGCACGGGGCCGTGGCCGGGCACGTGGTGCGGACCGGCGAATCGCGTCTCGATGACGTCGATCGGGCGCGGCCCGTTCGGCTGATCCACCGCGTCGGAGTTGCGCAACCTCAACGCCTGCCGGGAAGCGGAGTCCACAGAGGACGGTTGGTCTGGAGACGTGCTCGCGCAGCCGCTGCCGGACGTCGCCGGCTTCGGCGGTGCGGTTCTGGGCCCGGTACAGGTCCAGGACCTGCCGCCACTCGGGAAACTGCCAGTCGATCGGATGCGCAATTCCGGGCGCCAAGGGGCGACGACCGGCACTCGTGCGAGGAACGCTCGGTTTCGGCGGCGACACCGCGTCCGATCGGCACCCCGGCCGCCTCCGCGCGGAATTGTCGGTGTCGCTCGATAGCGTGCCCACAGATCACGCGAAGAAGGAGCGAACGCATGTCTGCCACGACGTACCTGGAGCTGTCCGAGGCCGACGGTGGCGCGCACAAGTTCTACGAAGTGCGGGTCGAGGACACCGAGGTCACCATCACCTACGGGCGGATCGGGGAGCAGGGGCAGGTCAGGAGCGCGACCTTCGCCGACCACACCAAGGCGCTCAAGGCCGCCGAGAAGAAGATCGGCGAGAAGGTGCGCAAGGGCTACGCGCCGGCCGTCAAGGGCGTGCGCCAACGCCGGTCGGTGAGCAGGCGGCAGATCGTCAGCACCCGCTCCACCGCGACCCAGGCGCCGGTGCTGTGGCGGTTCGCCTCCGGCGCGCCGGCGTTCGGGATCTTCATCGGCGAGGACCACGCCTGGGTCGGCAACGAGAACGGCGACGTCTACACCCTCACCCACGACGGCCGGGTCACCGGGCGGTTCGGGCTGCCCGACGCGGTGAAGTGCATCGTGGCCGACGACTTCTGGATCTACGCGGGGTGCGACGACGGCCAGGTGTACGACCTCGGCGCGAAGGTGCCCCGGGTGGCCTACGAGATCGCCGACGACGTGGACATCTACTGGCTCGACATCCACGACGGCGTGCTGGGCGTGTCCGACCGCCAGGGCCGGGTGACCGTGGTGGACCACGAGGACGAGTTCCAGTGGTCGGTGCCGGCCACCGGTGACAGCGCCTGGATGGTCCGCTGCTCGCCGGAGGGCGTCTTCCACGGCCACTCCCGCGGCGTCACCCACTACACCGGCCGCGGGCACCGGGCGTGGCACGCCGACACCGTCGGCCAGGTGCTGTTCGGCTGGCAGGAGCGCGACGCCGTGTTCGCGGGCACCAGCCGCGGCCGGGTGCACCGGTTCGCCAAGTCGGACGGGCGGATGACCGGCGACTACCGCTGCGACGCGGCCGTGTTCTCCTGCGCCACGTCGCCCGACGGCGAGTTCGTGTTCGCGGGCGACAACCAGTCCTCGGTGTACTGCTTCGCCGCCGACGGGACCCGGTTGTGGAAGCTCGCGACGGGGTGCGGTTCGGCGTTCTCCATGCAGTACCGCGACGAGCGGCTCTACCTGGTGACCACGGACGGTTCGCTCGCGTGCCTCGACGCGAGCCCGGCCGCCGTGCGCGCGGCCGAGCAGGGGCAGCTGCCGCAGCGCCAGGACATCAAGGCGGGCGCCATCGACCGGGTCGAGGCGACCGCGGAGGTCGAGGTCGTGTCGCAGGTCGCGCCGGGCGACGGCGTCGTGGTCGAGTGCGTGCAGGTCGGGGGCCGGGTCAGGGTGCACGTCGTCTCGGAGGGCTACGACCGGACGTGGGGCGTGCAGTTCCCCAAGAACATCCGCGTGCCCGGCGCCCGGTACCTGGTCACCGAAGTGCTCACCTCGGCCAGCGGCTCGTTCTACCGCACCCGCGGCGAGATCAAGCGCCTGCGCTGAGCACCGGCACCGGCACCGGGCCGGCGGCGACCTGTCAACGGGGTCGCCGCCGGCCCACGCCGTTCCCGGGTGTCGCCCGACCGACCCGGCACGCGGCCCACCGCACACGGCCCACCTCGCCACACACCGCCCGACAACGGCCACCCCGCCACACACCGACCGCCTCGCCCGACACCAGCCACCGCGCCCGACACCGCCCAGCCCTCCGGACACCGCAACCTCGCCCGACACCGACCGCCCCACCCGACACCGGCCACACTGCCGCACACCACCCACCCCGCCGCACACCACCCGCCCCGCCCGGCACCGGCCCGCGAGCGCACACCACCCGTCCCGTCCCGTCCCGCCCCGCCCCGCCCCGCACCGGCCCGGCCCGGCACCGGCACCGGCACCGGCACCGGCACCGGCATGCGAGCCACCCCGCCCGCGTGGGTTTCGCCCCCAACCTGATCGCCGAGGTTGAACGTCGCGGGTTGCGCCGTGGAGCCTCCGCACCGCCCGCGCCGCGACCGGTCAGGAATCGAGAAGCGCCCGTGGTGGGGGCGGACCTAGCGTTCTTCCCATGGCAAACATCGAATCCGTCACCCTCGACGTGGCCGACACCACGGCCGCCCACCGCTTCTACGCCGACGCGTTCGGCCTGGACGGGCAGCTCCGCCTGCGGGCCTCCGAGGCGCCGACGACCGGCTTCCGCGGGTTCACGCTGGCGCTCACGGTGTCCCAACCGTCCACCGTCGACAGCCTCGTCGCGACCGCCCTGGACGCCGGCGCCACCACGCTCAAGCCCGCCTCGAAGTCGCTGTGGGGCTACGGCGGCGTCGTGCAGGCGCCGGACGGCGCGATCTGGAAGATCGCGACCTCGGCCAAGAAGGACACCGGCCCGGCGACCCGGGCGATCGACGAGATCGTGCTCCTGCTCGGCGTCGCGGACGTGGCCGCGAGCAAGCGGTTCTACGTCGGCCAGGGGCTTGCCGTCGGCAAGAGCTTCGGCCGCGTGTACGTCGAGTTCGCCGCCGGGTCGGGCCCGGTCAAGCTGGCGCTGTACCGGCGTCGCGCGCTGGCCAAGGACGTCGGTGTCGCGCCCGACGGCACCGGGTCGCACCGGCTCACGATCGGCGGCGACGCCGGCGACTTCACCGACCCGGACGGGTTCGCGTGGGAGGCGTCGTCCCGGCTGTCGACGAACGCATGACGGCCGCACCGCCGCGCGGCCTCGACGAGAGGCTGCGGGACACCCGGGCCAGGCTCGCGGCCGACGTCGACCTCTGGGTCGCGACGTCGGGCGGGCCGGCCGGCGTCCACCTCGTCCCGCTCTCCTACCTCTGGGACGGCGCCGCCTTCCTGATCTCGACGCCGCGCTCCTCCGCCACCGGCCGCAACCTCCTGGCGGACGGCCGGGTGCGGCTCTGCCTCGGGCCGACGCGGGACGTCGTCGTGGTCGACGGGACCGCCGAGCCGGTGGACGTCGCCGACCTCGGCCCCGAGGCGGGCGACGCGTTCGCGGCCAGGACCGGCTTCGACCCGCGCGACCTGGACGAGCCCTACCAGTACTTCCTGGTCCGGCCGCGACGGATCCAGGCCTGGCGCGAGGCCGACGAGCTCCGCGGGCGCACCCTCATGCGCGACGGCCGGTGGCTCGGCTGACCCCGGCGACGTCACGCCTGCGGACGAGCGCACCCCCTGCGCTTGCCATAGTCAGATGATCGGTATATACCGATAGCGTGAAAGACGGTCCGTTGAGGGAACCGACGTTCCTGATCCTCACGGCGTTGGCCGCGCGGGCGCAGCACGGCTACGGCATCCTGCTCGACGTCGAGGAGATCTCGGGCGGCCGGGTCAAGCTGCGCGCGGGCACCCTCTACACGGCGCTGGACCGGTTGTCCGCGGACGGTTGGGTGGCCGTCGACCGGGAGCAGGTCGTCGACGGCAGGCTCCGCCGCTACTACCGGCTGACCGACGAGGGGGCGGCCAGGTTGGAGACCGAAGTGCGGAGGTTGCGGGCACAGACCCGCGCCGCGGAGCGACGTCTGCGGCTGCGGCCGGCGGGGGGCACGGCATGAGCGAGTTGGAACGGCACTACCGGCGGCTGTTGGCGCGCTACCCGCGCGATCACCGCGAACGCCACGGCGAGGAGATGCTGGCGGTGCTGATGGCGGGCGCCGGCGACCGGGCGCGGCCGACCCGGCGTGAGCGCGTCGACCTGCTGTGGGCCGCGGTGCGGCTGCACCTGCGGCGGGTGGTGGCGGCCGACGGCGGCGTCGACGCCCGGGACGTGCTGGCGATCGTCAGCCTGCTCGGGCCGGTGGCGCTGCTGGCCGGCGCGACGACCGGCCTGCACGAGCTCGCGTGGTTCGTGAAGGCGGGCGCGCTGGTGGACATGCCGTGGTCCACGCAGTTCCCGGACGCGCCGGCGTGGCTCCTCTGGGGCGTGGTGGCCGTGCTCGTCCTGCTCGGGCGGTCGCGTGCCGCCGCGGTGGTCGCCTGGCCGGCCGTGGCCTGGTTCGTGCTGGTCGCGACGTTCCTCCCGCACCAGCACTGGTGGACCGGGATGGACGCGGGGTGGATCCTGGTGGGTCTGCTGACCGCGGTCGCGCTGACGTGGTCGCCGGGACCGGCGCGTGGTCGGGAGCTGGTCGGGCGTCGGGCGGTCCTCGTGCTGGCCGCGACGGTCGGCGTGACCGTGGCGCTGGGTGTCCTGGGGCACCGCGTGGCGGTGGTCGAGTTCCTCCGGCTCGTCGTGGTGATCGGCGGCACGGCGGTGGCGTGCGGCCACCGGTCGCGGGTCGGCCGGCGGGCCGCGTTGATCCTGCTGCTGCCGACCGTGACGACGGCGCTGGGCTTCGCCCAGCTGCTCATCTCGCTGCGCATGCCGACCTCGTTGGAGGTGGCGGTCTTCTACGGGCTGCCGGTGCTGGCGCTGCTGGCGTTGGGCGGCCTGCCACGCCGCGTCCGCAGGCGTCCCGACCGCCCGGTCACCTGACCGGGCGCTCCCAAACGAGGTTGGGCCGGATTTCCCTCCGTAGGGTGGTCTTCCGCCGGCCGGAATCACGGGGTGACACCGAGGTGCGCAGTCGGATCACCACGCGTCACGAAATCAACTCCTCGCGCGGCCGAGCACTCATCGGGTGACAGGACGTACCCCGACGAAGGACAGCGCCCTGACGGGGCGTGACCTGCGACGCTCCGTGGACCACGAGCTCAGGACGACGTCACCACCACCGGTGACGCGGGTGTCCCGCCCCGCACGCGGGACGGGCCGATCTCCGGCCGGCTCGTCGACCGCCACGACGGTCCCGGACCGCCCCGGGCGCGATTGCCGCCCCCGAAACCTGCGCATACGCTCGGCGCACAGCACGGTCCGTGATGCCGTCGGCGAGGACGAACGCCCGGACGGGGCGACACCGGATGGCAGGTCGAGGACCCGATGACGGGTCGGGGTCCGCCGCGTCGCACCGTGACTTCCGCGCAGGAGCGAGCATGCCCGAGGTCCCACTCCAGTCCACCCCCTCTCCCCTGGCCGGCGACCACCACCGCGACGGTGACGTGACCGAACGCCCGGCGTTCCGCGACGGCGCCCGGGTGGTCGCGCTCGCCGTCTCCGGTGCGCCGTGAGCGCCGAGCACGTGCCGGTCGCCGTGGTCGGCGCCGGGATCGGTGGGCTGGTCACCGCGTTGGCGTTGCGCCGCGCGGGCCTGCGGGTCGCGGTGTTCGAGCAGGCCGACGCGCTGAGCGAGGAAGGGGCGGGGCTGGCCCTCGGCGCGAACGGCACCCGTCCCCTGCTGCGGCTCGGCTTGGGCTCGGAGCTGCGGCGGATGGCCTTCCAGCCGGGGCGCGTGGTGTTCCACCACTGGCGGACCGGCGCGGTGCGGCAGGCCCTGCCCCTCGGCCGCGACTACGAGGACCGCTTCGGCGCGCCCTTCTACACCTTCCACCGCGCGGACCTGCAACGGCTGCTGGCCGAGCGGTACCGCGACGAGGGCGGCGAGCTGCGCACCGGGCACCGCTGCCTGGGCGTCACCCCGCTGGCCGACCGGGTGGTGGTCGAGTTCGACGGCGACCGGCGCGTCGAGGCCGGTGTGGTGGTGGGTGCGGACGGTGTGCACTCCACGGTGCGGAGGGACGTCGTCGGAGCCGATCGCGCCGTCTACTCGGGCAGGTCGGGCTACCGCGGGCTGGTCGCGGCCGAGCTGGTGGGCGACGCGGTCGACGACGCGCTGTCGTTCCACCTCGGACCCGCGCGGCACCTGGTCGCCTACCCGGTGCACGGCGGCGACACGGTGAACTTCCTCGCCGTGGTGCGCGATCCGCGGTGGACCCGGGAGTCGTGGGTGCGGCGCGGCCGGGTCGCCGACGTGCTGGCCGCGTTCGCCGGGTGGTCGCCCGCGGTGACCCGGATCGTCGGCGCGGCCGACGAGGTGTCGCACTGGGGCCTGTTCGACCGGGAGCCCGTCGACCGCTGGAGCCTGGAGCGGGTGACGCTGGTCGGCGACGCCGCGCACCCGATGCTCCCGCACCACGGCCAGGGCGGTAACCAGGCGGTCGAGGACGGGGTGGTGCTGGCGGCGTGCCTGCGCACGTGGCCGGACCGGCCCGCGCTGGCCCTGGACCGCTACGAACGGGCCCGGCGCACCCGGACCCGCCTGCTGCAACTGGGTTCGCGGCGCAACGGCGAGTGCTACCAGCTCCCCGACGGGCCCGCCGCCGACGAGCGGGACGCCAGGCTGCGCCGACTGCCCGAAGACCTGGCCTGGATCCACGGCTACGACGCGGAGGCCGCGCTGGCGACCTCGGAGGAATCCCACCATGGCGAACTCGTCTGAGCCCGGCGGCACGACCCCGACCGTCCACCCCCCGCCGCAGCGGGTCGGGCCGGAGCACGCCACCCCGGACGTCGCCCTCACGCCGCCGACGCCCAGACAGGGCGGCACCCGCCGGCCCGACCAGGTCGAGCAACTGGAGCAACCGGAGCAAGTGGAGCAGGCAGCACGGTCCGCCCAGGACGGCCAGGCCGGCCAAGCCGCGCAGGCCGTCCAGATCGAGCAGTCCGCCCAGGCCGACCAGGTCGAGCAGTCCGCCCAGGCCGACCAGGTCGAGCGGTCCGGTCAGGCGGCGGGGTCCGCCCAGACCGAGAGATCCGCCCACACCGCGCCGCCCGCCCACACCGCGCGGCCTGACCAGGCCACCCGGTCCGGTCAGGCGGCGTCGTCCATCCAGCCCCAGCGGTCCGGGTGGGCCGACGAACGGCGGGTGCGCGCGCAGCGGGCGGGCACCCCGGCGTTGGTGCTCCCGCAGCAGTGCGACCGGCTCACCGCGGAACTCGGCCAGGTCGCCACCGGGCAGGCGCTGCTGCTGCACGGCGGACCCGGCGCAGCGGCCTCCGACGACGTGTCCGGGTACCGGTTCACGCGCGAGCTGGCGCTCGTCCTCGGCCACGCCGCGTGCCTGCCGGTGATCACCGTCGGCCGGGTGGTGGCCGACGGCCCGGACACCCGCCGCCGGTACCGGAACTCGGCCCGGTACCTGGACGAACTGCGCGCGCTGGTGTCCGACCCGGCCACCGCCGACGCGGTGCGGGAGTCGCTCGACCGACGCCTGGCCACCACACCGGCCGCGGCACGCCACGCCGACGTCGTCGCCCTCGTCCGGTCGCGGCTGGCGGGCCCGCACCCCGGCCCGCCGGACCTCTTCGTCAGCCACGAGGCGGTTCCCCTGGACTACGAGCTCGCGCTCGCCCGCACCGATCCGCGCACCGGACGCCGGTTCGGCACCTCCGGGCACCTGCTGTGGGCGGGCGACCGCAGCCGCACGCGCGTCGACTTCCTGGCCGGGATCGACAACCCGGTGGCGGTGGCGCTCGGCCCGACCGCCACCGCCCGGGACGCGGCCGGGCTCGCCCGCGCGCTCAACCCCGATCGCGTGCCCGGACGGCTGACGTTCATCACCCGTCTGGGCGCGGGGCAGGTGCGCGACGTGTTGCCACGCCTGCTCGACGCCGTCACCGACACCGGCGTCCCGGTGGGCTGGGTGTGCGATCCCCTGCACGGCAACGCGTCCCCCGCCGGCGACCTCGACGACGTGGTGGCCGAGGTGCAGGGCTTCCACGACGCGCACCGGGCCGCCGGCACCCACGCCGGTGGCCTGCACGTGGAGCTGGTCGACGACGTCTCGACCGACGACCAGCGCCTCGACCGCGACCAGGCGCTCGAACTGGCGCTGTGGACCGCCGAACGGTGCGCGCGGTGACCGACGCGGCGCCCGGCGGCACGCGTCACAGGTAGCCGAACAGCGGCGGGAAGAGCAGGACCACGACCCACGCCCACACCGCGTACACCGGCAGGTAGGTGGTCTGCCACCGTTCGAGCGCGGTGAACGGCGCGCGGCGGCGGATCAGGGCCAGCAGCAGCCACGCCGTCCACGCCAGGTTGGCCAGGAGGATGACGTTCTCGCCCAGCGCCGCCGCCTTGTTGGGCGTGGTGCCGTACTCCGTGATGCGGCCGGTGATCTCCAGCAGCACCAGCACGTCGATGACCAGCGCGCTGACCACGAGGGCGAGTTGCAGCTTGTCGAACACACCGGGCGGGGCCAGCGGATCGCGCGCGGAGAACGAGTAGAGCAGCAGGCCGAGCACCACGACCAGCAGGAGGTCGAACAGGATCAACGCCTCCCGCTCGACGTCGATGCCGGAACTGGTGACGCCGAGCGTGACCAAGAACGCCAGCAGCACCGCGGTGAACAGCGGGGTGAACAGCCGCGTCAGCACCGGGGCGATGTTCTCCACCACGCTCTGCTTGGCCTCGACCAGCCACCCGGCCACGACCACCGCCGCCGCGGCGCCGCACGGGAGCACCCACTGCCCGATGACGGTCTCCGGCGAGATCCCGATCGCCTCGAAGGTGCCGAACACGAACCCGATCAGCACACCGCCGCCGAGCGCGATGAGGACGTAGTAGATGAACCACTCGCCGGTGAAGCGGACGAAGTCCATCCGTCGCCGTGAGGACCGCACGTCGTCGGACACGTACGCCAGCCCGACCGCGAACCACAGCGCGATCGGCAGGTGGATGCTGGTCAGCACCACCGACTGGGAGTCCTCCGCGAGCGGGTAGGCGTTGGCGGCCACCGCGCCCAGCGCGAACAACGCGACCAGCGCGCCGATCACCCCGGCCGTCGCACGACGCCGCCAGGCCAGGAAGCCCGCCAGCCACGGCAACGCGAACAGGGCGACGTTCGGCGCGTAGAACGCGGCGTCGTCCTCCAGGCTCAGGCCGAACAGCTCCGGCGCCTTGACCGACACCGCCGCGCCCGCCGCGCAGCCCACCATCACCAGCAGGTCGCGCCGCGACCGGCCGCCCGGCGCCGGTCCGTCGGGCCCGCCGGTCAGCACCAGCTGCTTCCACAGCCGCTCCGAGTGCTCCCGGGCGAACTCGCGGGACAGCTCGTCCAGGCTGCCCATGCGCTTGACCGCGACCAGGAACGCCTCGTCGGCGTGCAGGCCGGCGGCCAGGAGGTCGTCGACCGAGCCCCGCAGGTGGTCTTCGAGCTCGTCGACGTCGGTCTGCCGCAGCTCCCGGCGCCGTTGCAGGTAGTGCCGCCACTGGGCGAACTGCGCGTCCAGGTCGCCCTGATCGTCGGTCATGCGAAGCCTCCCCGCGGCAACGTGGTCAACGGCCGCGACTCGTCCGAACGGGGCCAGATCTCCTTGAGCGCGCCGACGACCGCGTCCCACTGCCGACGCTGCTCGGCGAGTTCGGCCAGGCCGCTGCGGGTGATCCGGTAGTACTTGCGCCGCCGCTCGCCGGCGACCGACCGCCACGTCGACTCCACGTGCCCCAGGCGCTCCAGCCGGTGCAGCAACGGGTAGAGCAGCCCTTCGGTCCAGTCCAGCTTCCCGTCGGACAGCTCGTTGATCCGCCTGAGGATCGCGTACCCGTAGCTGTCCTCCTCGGCCAGGATGCCCAGCACCATCGGTGTCGCCGAGGCGGCGACGAGGTCCTTGGTGACCTTCAACCAGCCCTCCCCGAAGCCATACCCTAGATGTGCAAGGCATAGTACTTCTAGGTATCGCGTCGTAGCAAGCAGCGCGCAATGGACCATTCGGGACGCCGGCGGCGGAACTCCGATGGTCGGCGCTCTCATCACGTTGACCGAACACCCGTTAGTGGGATTCTGGTGGCGTGCAGGGCAACTCCAGATCCCAGCCGGCCGACGGCTTCCGGTTGTTGCTGGTGGAGGACGACCGCGAGCTCGTGGAGTTGCTCGCCGCCGCGTTGCGCGACGAGGGGTACACCGTGGACGTCGCCCTGGACGGGCAGCGCGGGTTGCACCTCGGCCTCACCCGCCCCTACGACGTGGTGGTCATCGACCGCGGCCTGCCCGCCCTCGACGGGCTCGACCTCCTGGTGCGGTTGAGGGCGAGGTCGGTGCGGACGCGGGCGTTGATCCTCACCGCGATGGGCACCGTCCACGACCGGATCGACGGCCTGGACGCGGGCGCGGACGACTACCTGGTGAAGCCGTTCGACCTGGACGAGTTGAGCGCGCGGCTGCGGGCGCTGTGCCGGCGCGCGCTGGAACTGGCCGACGTGCTGCGGATCGGCGCCGGGCACCTCGACGTCGGGCAGCGGGAGGCGGTGCTGCCCGACGGCGGGCGGGTGCCGCTCACCACCCGGGAGTTCACCCTGCTGCGCGTGCTGGCGACCCATCCGGACACCGTGCACACGCGGTCGTCGTTGCGGCGCGTGGTGTTCCCGGACGCTTCGGCAACATCCATTGTGGACACCTACGTGTACTACCTGCGGACCAAGATCGACCGTTCGGTGGTGCACACGGTGCAAGGACTCGGATATCGCTTGGGGGCGTTGTGAGCCGTTCGTGGGCCGAGGCGGAACGCGCGGTGATCCGGCGGGCTCGTCTGCGGATCAGCGTGCTGGTCGCGCTGGCGATCACCGTGCTGGTGGCGTTCGTCGGCGGTATCGCCTACGCCGTGATGGTGCACGCGCAGGACGCGCAGGTCACGCGCGAGCTGCGGTACAACGCCCAGTTCGGCGCGCCGTCGACGCCGCCGGGGTGCACCTGGCTGTTCATCCTCGACGACGGCGTGCTCGACGACGGCCTGCTGAAGGTGCCGCCGGGCTTCCCGCTGCGCGAGGACCTCGACGCGGTCGCGGCGTCCGGCGGGACCATCGAGCGCGAACTGGAGCTCAACGGCACCGAGTACCTGACGCTGACCCAGCGCGGCGCCGACGGCAGCACGGTGCAGGCGGTCTTCGACACGCGCTACCAGCTCGCCGACCGGCGGCACCTGCTGGTGGCGTTGGCGATCGCGGAGCTCGGCGGCCTGGTCGCGGCGGCGGTGCTGGGGCTGTGCGTGGGCCGCGGCACGGTCGCGCCGCTGGCGGAGGCGCTGGCCAGGCAACGGCGGTTCGTCACGGACGCCAGCCACGAACTGCGCACGCCGATCGCGAGGGCGTACACGCGGGCGCAGCTGCTCGCCCGCTGGGCGAAGGCGGCCGACCTGCCCGACGACCACCGCGACGGCCTCGACAAGCTCGCCAGCTCGATCCGCGGGCTCGGCGACGTGGTGGACGACCTGCTGCTGTCGGCCAGGCTGAGCCGCCGGTCCGAGGGCCTCGGCGGCCGGGCGGTCGACCTGGCGGCGGTGGCGGAGTCCGCGGTGGAGACCGAGGGCGACCGGGCGGGCGAACGGCGGATCACGCTGACCGTCGAACGCCCCACCGGCCCGCTGCTCGTCATCGGTGTCGAGACCGCGTTGCGGCGCGCGGTGGACGAGCTGCTGGCGAACGCCGTCCGCCACACGCCGGAGGGCGGCCGGATCGACGTGCGGCTCGGGCTCCGGAGCGGGCAGGTCGAGCTGACCGTCGCCGACACGGGCGAGGGCTTCGACCCGGTCGAGGCGGACCGGCTGTTCGACCGGTTCCACCGCGGGCCGGACGGGCCGGAGCGGCGGTTCGGGCTGGGGCTGGCGCTGCTGCGCGAGGTCGTCACCGGCCACGGCGGCACGGTGGAGGCCGTGGGCCACCCGGGCGAGGGCGCCCGGTTCACCCTCCGCTTACCCGCCGCCGGCACCACCTCCGGTGCCGGCGCCGTGCCGGGCAAGACGATCAGTACCGGCCCGCGGTGACCAGGTCGGCGGCGGCCCGCACGTCGGCGTCGAGCGGTCGGTCGGGGTCGACCGGGGCGATCGCGTCGCAGAGGGCGTCGAGCAGCGCGGCGCAGCGGGGTGCGGTCGGTCGGCGGCCGCCGACGTGCACCGCCTGCCGCAGGCCGAGCGCGAGCGAGCCGCACAGCAGCCGGAGCAGCTCGGCGAGGTCGTAGGAGCGCAGCGCGGCCTGGGTGCCGAACGGCACGACGTCCTGGTTGTGCAGGTTCGTCGGCAGGCTCTGGGTGCTCGCCGGCAGGGCGCCGCGGCGGATCTCCGCGATGAACGCGGTCGTGGCCAGCTGCACGCCCTGCAACCCGTGCTGGCGCCCCGGCCCGGCGGCCAGCATCGGCGGCAGGCCGGTGTTGCGGACCGGGTCGACCAGCAGGTCCAGCTGCCGTTCGGCGAGGTTGCCCAACGACGCGGTGACCATGGCGAGGACGTCGGCGGCGAACGCGGCCGGCTGGCCGAAGAAGTTGCCCCCGTGCGCGACGAGGTCGTCACCGGGGAAGAACAGCGGGTTGTCGCTGACACCGCCCAGGTCGGCCGCCACCACGCCGTCGACGTAGCGCAACGCGTCCTCGGCCGCGCCGAGCAGCTGCGGCGAGCACCGGATGCTGTAAGGCTCCTGGAGGGCCCGCTTGCCGCTCGGGATCGTGCCGACGAGCGCGGCCCGCATGCGGTCGGCGACGGTGACCGCGCCGGGGTGCCCGTAAGCGGAGATCAGGCGTGGGTCGAGGAAACCGGGGTCAGCGCCGAGGACGTCCACGAGCAGGCACGTCAAATCCTGGATCGCGCGGTGCGAGGCGCGCACGCTGTCCAGCGCGAGCGCGGCGGCCGCGGTGGTGACCGACGTGCCGTTGACGAGCGCCAGCGCGTCGCGCCCGTCGAGGGTGAGCGGGGTGAGCCCGGCCAGGCCCAGGGCCTCGCTCGCGGGCATCCGCTCGCCGTCGAAGTAGGCGTGACCGCGGCCGCGCAACGCCTGCGTCGCGTAGGCGAGCGGGATGAGGTCGCCGCTCGCGCCGACCGAGCCGTAACGCGGGATCGCCGGCACGAACGTGGTCGCGAACATCGCCGCGAGCCCGTCCACGACGTGCGCGGAGACCCCGGAGACGCCCTGCGAGAGCGACCACGCCCGCACCAGCAGCGCCGCGCGGGCGATGTCGGCCGGCAGGTCGGGCCCCTGGCCCGCGCCGAGGTGTGCCAGGGTGTTGTCGCACTGGTCCGCTTCGTCCTCACGGCCCGCGAAGCCGATCAGGGCGCCGAACCCGGTCTTGGCGCCGTAGACGGGCCGTTCGTCGTCGGCGAGCACGGTGCGCAGGTACTCGCGGCCCCGGTCGACCCGCTCCCGGACGGCGGGGCTGACGAGCACGGGCAACGGCGCTGCCGCACGATGGAGGTGGTCGCTCGTCAGCGGTGCGGCGAGGTCCACGGGTGCGTCGGTCACGGTCGTGGTCACCGCACCGACGGTAGGCAGTCGATCTCAGAGAGTTCTGAGATCGACTGCGTAGCTTCCTCGCTCATGGCGCACGACTACCTGATCATCGGGGCGGGACCGGCCGGTGTGCAGCTCGCCGCCCTCCTGGAGCGCGACGGACGCGATTACGCCGTGCTCGAACGCGGCAGCGCACCGGGCACCTTCTTCACCCGCTACCCGCGGCACCGGACCCTGATCTCCATCAACAAGGTGCACAGCGGGTACTCCGACCCGGAACAGCGGCTGCGGATGGATTGGAACTCGCTGCTCACCGACGATCCCGAGCTGCTGTTCACCCGCTACAGCCGCCGCTACTTCCCCGCCGCCGACGACCTGGTCCGCTACCTGGCCGACTTCGCCGCGGCCACCGGCATCCGGGTCCACTACGACACCGAGGTCGTGCGGATCTCCCGTGACGACGAGGGCTTCACCGTGCTCGACCGCGGTGGGCGGACGTGGCGCGCGGCGCGGGTCGTGGTGGCGACCGGGGTCTCGCAGCTGCACGTGCCGCCGATCCCCGGCATCGAGCACGCCGAGCGCTACGACACGTTCGACACCGACCCGGAGTCGTTCACCGACCAGCGGGTGCTGGTGATCGGCAAGGGCAACTCCGGGTTCGAGACCGCGGACGCCCTGGTGGAGCACGCGGCGGTCATCCACGTCGCCGGCCCGCACGCGGTGCGGCTGGCGTGGCAGACGCACTACGTCGGCCACCTGCGCGCGGTGAACAACAACTTCCTCGACACCTACCAGCTCAAGTCGGAGAACGCGGTCCTCGACGGCGCGGTGGAGCTCATCGAGCCGCGGCCCGGCGGCGGTTTCCGCGTCCGGTTCCGCTACGCCCGAGCCGCGGAGTCGTTACGCGAGTTGGAGTACGACCGGATCGTGGCGTGCACCGGGTTCCGGTTCGACGCCTCGGTGTTCGACGACAGCTGCCGTCCGGCGCTGGTGATCGACGACCGGTTCCCCGAGCAGACGCCCGCGTTCGAGTCGACCACGGTGCCGGGCCTGTACTTCGCGGGCACCATCACGCAGTCCAGGGACTTCAAGAAGTCCACCAGCGGGTTCATCCACGGCTTCAGGTACGGGGTCCGCGCCCTGCACCGCATCCTCGCCGCCCGCCACCACGACACCCCGTGGCCGTCGACCGCGCTGGAACCGTCGCCGGAGGCGATCAGCGACGCGCTGGTGGCCAGGGTGAACCGGTCGTCCGCGCTGTGGCAGCAGTTCGCGGTGATCGGCGACGTGGTCACGGTCTCCGACGACGGCGCGCGGTACCAGGAAGAGGTGCCGGTGGCCTACGTCGCCGACGGCGGCCTCGGCCCGGCCGAGCACCGGTTCGTCGCGACGCTGGAGTACGGGCCCGACCACGACAAGGTGGACCCGTTCGACATCACCGTCCCGCGCGTGGCGGAGAACGACGCCGCCAACGCGCACGACGCGAGCTACCTGCACCCGGTGGTGCGCCACTACCGCGACGGCGCGCTCGCCGCGACCCACCACCTGGCCGAGAACCTCGAGAACCACTGGGACCTGCCGGCGGTGCACCAGCAGCCGCTGACCGCGTTCGTGAAGGAATGCCTTGCCGGCGCGTGAGGCCGAGCCGTTCCCGCGCGCGGTGCTCGACGTGCTCGAGACCGCCGGTGGACGGCCGGTGTTCGAACACGGCACGCGCGTGGTGAGCGGCGCGGAGATGCTCGACCTGGTCGCGCGGATCGCCGCCGGTCTGCGCGGGCGAGGTCTGGGTCCGGGTGACGGCGTCGCGCTCCTGCTCGGCGTCAACCCGGAGGCGTTCGCCACGATCCTCGCCGCGCACGCGGTGGGCGCGAGGGTGCTGGGCGTGCGGCCGGGCCTGCCCGACGACCAGGTGCGCCACCTGCTCGGCCTCGACGTCGCCGCGGTGATCACCGACTCGGACGACACGATCGCGCCCGAATCTGACGCCCCCGTGCTGACCGTCGACTCGTTGCGCGAGACCCGTGCCGACGGTCGGCTCCGGTGCGCCGGCCGGCCCGCGGACGTCGCCCGGCTGATCCACACCAGCGGCAGCACGGGCGCGCCCAAGGCGTGCGCGCAGACCTACGCCGCGATGACGTCCGGGTGGGCCGCCCGACCGGACGCGTGGCCGCCCGCGATCCGCGAACTGGCCTCCCGGCTGGACCGGTTCCTGGTGTTCGGGTCCCTGTCGAGCCAGGTGATGTTCGAGTACGCGGTGGTGGCGATCACCGCCGGCGGCACGGCGGTCGTCGCCGACCGGCCCGTGTTCCCCGAGGCGATCACCCGCCACCGCGCCTCGGCGAGCGTGTTCACGGTGCCGCGGTTGGCGAAGCTCGTCGCCGGGCAGCGCCGCGCGCCGGCCGACCTGTCGTCGTTGCGGGCGCTGATGGTGTCCGGGTCGCCGCTGACGGCCGACCGGCACCGCGAGGCGCTGGACGTGCTCGGGCCGGTCGTGTTCCAGGGCTACGGCCAGACCGAGACGGGCATGATCTCGATGGCCACCCCGGCCGACCCGCCCGGCACGGTGGGGATACCGCCCGCCGCCGTGCACGTCGAGGTCCGTGACGCGGACGGCGCACCCGTGCAGCAAGGGGTCGACGGTGAGCTGTTCGTCCGCACGCCCGCGCAGGCCGACGCGTACTGGGCGGACCCGGAGCGGTCGGCCGAGGTGTTCGCCGACGGCCTGGTGCGCACCCGCGACCTCGGCCACTTCGACGCCGACGGCCACCTGCACCTGACCGGCCGGACCAGGGACGTGGTGATCGTCAACGCGAACCTGCACTACGCGGGCCCGATCGAGCGGGTCGTCGCCGAGCACCCGGACGTCGCCGAGGCCTACGTCGTCGCCGTGCCGGACGAGGACACCGGCGAGGCGGTGCACGCGTTCGTCGTGCCGACCGCCGGCCGCACGCCCGACCTCGCGGCGCTGCGCGCGCTGGTGACCGACCGGCTGGGCGCCGCGTGCGCGCCGGTGGCCCTGACCCTGATCGAAGAACCGCCGCTCGCCCCGAGCGGCAAGCCGGACAAGCGCCTGCTGTCCCGCTCCCGGACGTGAGGAGAAGACGTGCCCAGCGAGGTTTCGACGGAGTGTCTCGTGATCGGCGCCGGCCCGGCGGGGCTCCAGGCCTCCTACCTGCTGTCCCGCGCCGGGCGGGACCACCTGGTGCTGGAGGCCGGTGACGCCCCCGGCGCGTTCTTCACCCGCTTCCCCCGCCACCGCACCCTGATCTCGATCAACAAGCCCAACACCGGGTGGGACGACCCCGAGCTCAACCTGCGCACCGACTGGAACTCGCTGCTGTCCGACGACCCGTCGCTGCTGTTCACCCGCTACACGCCGCGCTACTTCCCGCACGCCGACGACATGGTCCGCTACCTGGCCGACTTCGCCGCCGAGCACGACCTGCCGATCCGCTACGGCGCGTCGGTTGTGGAGGTGACGAGGCCGGACGACTTCGTGGTGCGCGTCCGCAACGGCGACACCTACCGGGCACGTCGGCTCATCGTCGCCACCGGTGTGTCCAAGTCGTACGTGGCGCCGATCGAGGGGGCGGAGCTCGCCGAGCGGTACGACGAGGTGTCGGTGGACCCCGCCGACTTCACCGGCCAGAAGGTGCTGATCGTCGGTCGCGGCAACTCCGCGTTCGAGACCGCCGACAACCTGATCGAGACCGCGTCGGTCATCCACGTGGCCGGGCCCGGCTCGCTGAAGCTGGCGTGGCAGACGCACTTCGTCGGCCACCTGCGCGCGGTCAACAACAACTTCCTCGACACCTACCAGCTCAAGTCGCAGAACGCGCTGCTGGACGGCCGGGTGCTGGACATCCGCCGCGACGGCGACGGGTTCCTGGTGCGCGTCAGCTTCGTGCGAGTGGCCGAGCGGGTGAAGGAGATCCGCTACGACCGGGTGATCATGGCGACCGGGTTCCGCTTCGACGCGTCGATCTTCGCGCCCGAGTGCCGCCCACGGCTGACGATCAACGACCGCTTCCCGGACCAGACCGCCGCCTGGGAGTCGGTGAACGTGCCCGACCTGTTCTTCGCCGGCACCATCACGCAGGCCAGGGACTTCAAGAAGTCGACGAGCGGGTTCATCCACGGCTTCCGGTACGGCGTGCGGGCGCTGCACCACATCATGGAGCACCGCTACCACGGCGTGGCGTGGCCGAGCCGGGACCTCTCCCCCACCCCCGAAGCGGTGGCCGACGCGGTCGTCGAGCGGGTGAACCGCACCTCGGCGTTGTGGCAGCTGTTCGCGTTCATGGCGGACGCGGTCCTGGTCGGGCCGGACGGCGCCCTGCGCTACGCCGAGGAGGTGCCGCTGGCCCACCTGCACGAGGCGGTCGGCCGCGGCGACTTCGGCGACGTCGAGTCCTACCTGGCGGTGACGCTGGAGTACGGCGCGGACCACGACCAGGTCAACCCGTTCGACGTCACGGCGGGCCGCGTGTCCCAGGAGGACACCAGCGGGCTCGACGGCCGCTACCTGCACCCGGTGGTCCGGCACTTCCGCGGCGGGACGCTGCTCGACGAGCACCACCTCACCGAGAACCTCGAGAACGAGTGGGACAGCGAGGAGGTGCACCGGGCGCCGCTGCTCGCGTTCCTGCACGCCCGGCTGGACCGGACCGCCGTGGGTTCACCGTGAGCGGCGGGCTCGCGGCGTGGCACGAGAAGGCCCGCGCGGTGCTCGATCCCGTGCACTACGACTACTACGCGGGCGGGGTCGGCGACGAGGTCGTGCTCGGGGAAAACGAAGCGGCGTTCGGGCGCCTGGCCCTGCTGCCGAGGGTGTTGCGCGGCAGGGAGAGCAGGGACCTCGGGGTCGACCTGCCCGGCGGTCGCCTCGACCTGCCGGTGCTGATCGCGCCGACCGCGTTCCACCGGCTCGCGCACCCGGACGGCGAGCTGGCGACCGCGCGGGCCGCGGCGGCGGCGCGGACGGTGCTGGTGTCCGGCATGGCCTCGACGGTGGCGATCGGCGAGGTGGTGGCGGCGGCGCGGTCGGTCGACGCGGACGCGTCCGTCTGGTTCCAGCTCTACCTGCAACCCGACGACGACGTCACGGACTGCCTGGTGGAGCGGGCGGAACGGGCCGGCTGCACGGCGCTGGTGGTGACCGCCGACTCCCCGGTGTTCGGCCGGCACCGCCGCGACGCCGAGCACGGCTTCCACGACCTGCCGGTCGGGCTGGCGGCGGAGAACATGCGCGACCTGCCCGGTGGCCCGCCGGGCGGCGTGCGGGACATCGAGATGTCGCCCTCGGTGTCGTGGGCGCACCTGGACCGGCTGCGGGAGCGGACGTCGTTGCCGTTGTGGCTCAAGGGCGTGCTCCACCCGCGCGACGCGGTGCTCGCGGTCGAGCACGGGGTGGCCGGGATCGTGGTGTCCAACCACGGCGGCCGCCAGTCCGACCTCGCGCCGGCCGCGGTCGAGGCGTTGCCGGCGGTGGTCGACGCGGTGGCGGGCCGGGTGCCGGTGGTGCTGGACGGCGGCGTCCGGCGCGGCGGTGACGTCGCCGTGGCGCTCGCGCTGGGCGCGACGGCGGTGGGTGTCGGCCGGCCCGTGCTGTGGGGTCTGGCCGCGGCCGGCGAGGCCGGAGTGTCCCGGGTGCTCGACGTGCTGCGCGACGAGTTCGACCACGTGCTCGCGCTGTGCGGCGGGCGTGACCTGGCCGACCTGACCCGGGACCTGGTCGTCGCGCGCGGGACGGGGGTGTCCGCCCGGTGTGGGTGACGGGGTTGCTCGCCGCCGCGGTGGTGCTGACCGCGCCGCGCTGGCTGCCCGCGCGGGTGGTCGCCCTGCGCGGCAAGGTGTTCGAGAAGGTCAACGGGGACAACGCGATCATGTTCCCGAACGCCGCCGTCGGGCCGGACCGGTTCCAGGAGGTCTACAGCCACCCCGCCGCGAACGGCCGCAGCCGCGGCGCCGGGCTGTCGGACCTGTTCTGGTACTGGCTCTCCCCCGGCCCCGAGGTGCACCAGGAGCACCTGGAGGCCGGTCCGCGCTACGACGACGTGGCCCGCACGACGCGCGCGCTGCTGGCCGGGCCGGGTGACGTGCTGTCGGCGACGGCGGCCCGCTGCACCGGTCGGGTGCTCGACGAGGTGCTCACCGGGCGGGTCACGCTGGTGCGGCTGCGCGACCTGATGATGCCCGTGTGGGCGGAGTACTTCTACGAGCTGGTGTTCGGCGAGCCGTGCCCGCGCGAGGCGCGTGACCTGATCGTGGGGCACGCCGACGACGTGGTGACGGCGTTGAAGTGCACCGGCCTGCGCCACCCGGCCCGGCGGGCGCGGCTGACCCGCTACCTGGCCCGGCGGGTCGCGGCGGGCGACGTGCGGCGGCCGTTGCCGGCGAGCCTGTCGCCCACCGAGCAGGTGCACTACCTCCAGGGCACGTTCTTCAACACGGGCGTGGTCCAGATGTCCGAGGCGATGGCGCACCTGCTGCTCGCCCTGGCGCAGCACCCGCACGTGGCGGCCCGGCTCGCCGACGACGAGCGCTACTTCACCCACGTCCTGGACGAGACCATGCGGCTGTACCCGCTGTTCGGCATCGCGCACCGCGTCACCACCGGTGACATCGAGCTGGACGAGCGCACCACACTGCCCGCGGGTTCCGTGCTGTGCTTCAGCTATCCCGACTACCACGCGACCGGCTACGCGCGCCCTGAGGTCTTCGACCCGGACCGCTGGGCGCGGGTCCGGGTCCGCGCGGCGCACCACATCCCGTTCGGCGTCGCCGCCAACCGGCCGTGCCCGGCGTGGCGGCTGTCCCCGCTGGCGCTGCGCGGGGCGACCGGCGAGGTGCTGCGCCGCGTGCGGCCGCACTCCACGGTCAGGCACACCAGGTCGTTGCCCAGCCGCGGCCCGTGCCTGCTGGTCCGGGCCGACGAGCCGCTGCCGCCACGCCGGCTCGCCGTGCTCGGCGCGTTCCTGCGGGTGCGCGACCGGTGGGAGGACGTGTGGCGCAGCGTCGTCCAGCTCGTCCTCGGCACGGTCATGGTCCTGCACGCCCACCGGCTGCGGTTGGCCGGGCGCTACTTCGACACGCACGACACCCAGGGTCGTCCGCTGCGGCGCGAGCCGCCCTCTGCCCAGGAGATCACCCGGTGAACCAGATCCAGTTCGCGTTGAAGGTGTTCGCCGCGCTCGCCGTCGTGCTCGCCGCGACGACGCTGTGCGGGCGCATCGCCATGGCGGTCAAGCAGCCCAGGGTGGTCGGCGAGATGGTCGCCGGCGTCCTGCTGGGGCCTGCCCTGCTGGGCGCCGTCGCGCCGGGGTTGCAGGCCCAGATCTTCCCCACCGACGTCAAGGACACCCTGTACGTGCTGAGCACGATCGGGTTGACGTTCTACATGTTCCTGGTCGGGTCCTCGCTCGACCACGGCCTCGCCGCCGGGCGGAACATGCGGCGGGCGTCGGCGCTCGCGGTGTCGGGCATCGTGCCGACCTTCGCGCTGGGCGCGGCCGTGGCGGCGCTGTTCTTCGGCTCGCTGAGCCCGGACGGCACGACCCGGTGGGAGTTCATGCTCTTCGTCGGCGGCGCGCTGTCGATCACCGCGTTCCCGATGCTGGCGCGGATCCTGCAGGAGCGCGGGATCGCGAACACGCCCATCGGCGGCCTCACCCTGGTCGCGGCGGCGATCGACGACGCGGCGGCGTGGGTGATCCTGGCCGTGATCATCGCGGTCGCGGCGGCCGGCAGCCCGTTCGACGCGGTGAGCACGGTGGCGGGCGCGGCGGTGTTCGCGCTGCTGATGCTCACGGTGGGGCGCAACCTGTTCGCCCGGCTGGGCGCGCGGGTGGAGCGCGAGGGTCGGATGAGCCGCGACGTGATGGCGCTCGTGCTGCTGGTCGTGCTGGTGGCGGGGTGGTTCACCGACTACATCGGCGTGTTCTCGGTGTTCGGCGGGTTCATCACGGGCCTGGCGATGCCGCAGTCGGCGATCGTGCGGCGGGAGCTGGAGACGCGGCTCACGGACCTGAACTCCATCCTGCTGCTGCCGGTGTTCTTCGCGTTCAGCGGGTTGAACACGCAGGTGTCCGGCTTCGGCGCGGGCGGCGCCCTGTGGTGGCCGCTCGCGGTGATCATGGCGGTCGCGTTCGCGGGCAAGTACCTCGGCTGCGCGCTGGTGGTGCGCGCCCAGGGCTTCTCGTGGCGCTACGCGTCGGCGGTCGGCGGGCTGATGAACGCCCGGGGGCTGATGATCCTGATCTTCATCAACATCGGCCTCGCGCACGACATGGTGACCCCGGAGCTGTTCGCGATCCTCGTCGCGGTCGCGATCGTGACCACGGCGGCCGCGATGCCGATCTACCGGGCGTCCCTGCCCGAGAGCCTGGAGCGCGGCGCGACCGACTTCCTGCCGCCGGCGGTGCCCGCGCCGAACAACTGAGGCTCACCCCGTGGTGGGAGCCGCCGTCTGCGGACGGCGGCTCTTCGCCAGCCTCCAGGTCGGGTACAGCAGGGCGGCGGCGAGGACGACGGGCGTCCACAGCGACAACCGCTGCAGCACCAGGTCGTCGGTGCGGGCGACGTGCAGCTCGTGGTAGATCCCGTGGGGCAGGTGGAACAGCAGCACCCCGATCAGCAGCGCGGCGACGAACGCCGGTTCCGGCAGCTTCAGGCAGACCAGCGCCAAGGGCGCCAGCTGCAGCAGCGCCAGTCCGTAGTCCCGCACGAGGTGTTCGTTGTACGGCGGGAACAGCGCCACCCAGCCGACCCCGGGCGTCGGGTACCCGGCGAAGAACGCCTCCGGGAACACCGCCGCCCACAACCCGGCACCCACCTGCACGAGGATCAGCAGCGCGCACCCGGTCAGCAGCACCCGTCTCGTGCCCACCCTTCCTCCCCGCGCCGTCCCGGTCGGCCCTGCACCGGTTGTACCGCACGGTCCGCGCCGAGCGGGCCGATCCGGACCGGACCACCCGGTCGGGAAGCGACGTGCCGCGATCGTGGGCCGACCGGTGACGAGGCGGCCGGCCCCGGAGCGGGACCGGCCGCGCGCGAACCGCTACGCCGGGCGCCGGCCTCCGGCGCCGACCGGCGTCCCGATCTCCGCGAGACCGCTCAGGGCCCGCGGCAACGGGTCCCGGTGCAGGACGCCCAGGCGCTGGGTGGCACGGGTGAGCGCGACGTACAGCTCGGCCGCGCCACGCGGGCCCTCGGCGAGGATCCGCTCCGGCTCGACGACCAGGACGGCGTCGTACTCCAAGCCCTTCGTCTCCGACGCGGGCACCGTGCCCGCCAGGCCGACCGGCCCGATCACCACGCTGGTGCCCTCGCGGCCGGCCTCGTCGCGGACGAACTCCTCGATCGCGGCCGGCAGCTCGTCCTCCGCGACCCGCCTCGACCACGGCCGCACGCCGCACGCGCGCACCGACTCCGGCGGCTGGACCGACGGCGCGAACTCGGCGAGCAGCGCGGCGGCGACCGCCATGATCTCCGCCGGCGTGCGGTAGTTCACCGTCAGCGCCCGGTAGACCCAGCGGCCCGGCACGTACGGCTCCAGCATCGCCTCCCAGGACGTCGCACCGGCCTCGGACCGGCGTTGCGCGAGATCGCCGACCACCGTGAACGACCGGCCGGGGCAGCGCCGCATCAGCACCCGCCAGTCCATTTCGGACAGTTCCTGCGCCTCGTCGACCACGACGTGCCGGTAGGTCCAGTCCCGGTCGGCGGTGGCGCGCTCGACGAGGTCGCGCGTGTCGCGCTCCAGGACGCGGTCCGCCAGGTCCTCGGCGTTCAGCAGGTCCGTGGCGTACAGGTGGTCCTCGTCGTCCATCGAGTCCTGGCGGCCGTGGAGGCCGTCGAGCACGCCCTCGGCGAACTCGGCCTCGGCCTTCCGCTGCCGTTCGGCGGTGTCGTCGGCCGCCTTGTCCCGGCCGAGCAGGTCGACCAGCTCGTCGAGCAGCGGCACGTCCGACACCGTCCAGGCCTCGCCGTCGGCACGCCACAACGCCTGGTCGGCGCCGGCCGCCCGCAGCCGTTGCGGTGAGGCGTACAGCGAGGCCAGCAGCGAGGACGGCGTCAGGACCGGCCAGAGCTCGTCGAGCACGGCGACGAACCCGTCGTCCGCGTGCAGCTCCTTGACGAGGTCGGACCGCAGGCGTTCCCACGCGTCCCGGTTCTCCCGGGTCAGCCAACCGCGGCCGATCCGGGCGATCGCCCGTTCGGTGAGCACGTAGGTGATGATCTCGCTGAACACCGCGCGGGCCTCGTTGTGCGGCAACCCGCTCGCGCGCGCCTCGTCCCTGGCCCACTCCGCGGTGGCGGCGTCGATCCGCGCCGGGCCGCCGCCCAGTTCGAGCGTCACCGGCTCCTGCGGCAACCGCTGCCGGTCGGCGACGGCCGCCTTCAGCACGTCCAGGATCTTCAGCGAGCCCTTGAGCCGCGCGGCGTCCGGCGTGTCGTCGGCGGTGACGTGCAGACCGGGCACCAGGCCGCCCGGCGTCGTGAACACCACGTCGGACTCGCCGAGCGACGGCAGCACGCGGCCGATGTGGTTCAGGAACGCCGGGTTGGGCCCGACCACCAGCACACCGTGCCGCTCCATCCGCTCGCGCTGGGTGTAGAGCAGGTACGCGACGCGGTGCAGCGCGACCACGGTCTTGCCGGTGCCCGGTCCGCCCTCGATCACCAGCACGCCGGGGTGGTCGAGCCGGATGATCTCGTCCTGCTCGGACTGGATCGTCGCCACGATGTCGCGCATGCCCTCGCCGCGCGGCGCGTTGACCGCCGCGAGCAGGGCCGCGTCACCCCGCTCGTCGCCGTCGGGCCGGCCGAGCACCTCGTCGGTGAAGTCGGCCACCAGCCGACCGCGGGTGTGGAACTGGCGGCGGCGGCGCATGTTCTCCGGGTTCGCGGCGGTGGCGACGTAGAACGCGCGCGACGCCGGCGCGCGCCAGTCGAGCAGCACCGGCTCGTACTCGTCGCCCTCGTCGAACAGCCCGATCCGCCCGATGTAGGACCGCTCGCCCGTGAGGGTGTCCAACCGGCCGAAGCACAGCCCGTTGTCCGCCACGTCCAGCCGCTTCGCCTCCTTGGCCAGCGCGCGCACCTCCACGTCGCGCTCCATGGGCGTGCCACCGGTGCCGCGCAGCGCCGCTTCGTACTCCTTCTTCACGCGCACGCGCTCGGCGTCCAGCCGTCGGTAGAGCCCGGCCACGTAGCCCCGCTCGGACCGCAGTTCTTCTTCGTACCCCTGAGTTGACACATGCCCCTCACAGCGCTAACGTGGTCTTAGGTTCGGCGGGTTCTCCAGTCCACTTCGGAGCGCACGCCGACTTTCTATTGTCCGGACCATGTCAAGCCCCCTGGCACAACGCGCAGGTGCGGGCACCGCGTCCGGGCCGGTCAACCGGGACGTCACGAGCGAGAGCCGTCACCGGACCGCCGCCTCGTCCGCCGCTCGACCGCCGGAACCGTGCGGCAGCTCGCCCGCGTTTCCGGCCTGGCGGCGAAGCAACGGACCGCGGCCCGATACCCGCCACGGCAGGGGTTCGCGCGGCCGAGTCGGCTCACTCCCGCACCACGCTCGCGTCCCCGCGCCGCACTCGCGCCCCCGCACCACGCTCGCGTCCTGCACCACGCCGGCGTCTCTGCAGAACGCCCGCGACTTCCGCACCGCGTTCGCGTCCCGTAGCGCACCCTCGACCCCCGCAGCGCGCCTGCGTCCCTGCACCGCGCTCGCGCCCCACGACACCCCAGGCCCGCCCAGCGCCTCGTACCCGCGCGCCGAAGGCCACCTCCGGCCCTTGATGTTAGCGCGAACATCGAACATACTCGCCGCTGAGGCGTGAGGGCGCTCACAGTCACTCCGTGGTGCCCGACACGTGTTGTTAGCGCTCACCAAGTCCGCCGAAGGCAGCACCGCTCCGATCGTGAACCACCCCGTGATCAAGGGAGATCACCCGTGCCACGAACACTGACGAGGATCGGCGCGCTGGTCGCCGCCGTCGCCCTGCTGTTCACGTCCTGGTCGGTGACGACCGACCGGCGCGCCGAGGCGCTGGAGCCGTTCACCGGCTACCTGATGGCGCACTTCACCGGCGAGCACGCGACCGGCGAGCAGATCTACCTCGCGCACAGCCGCGACGGCCTGCGCTGGACCGACCTGAACAACGGCGCGCCCGTGCTGCTGTCCACCGTCGGCACGCGCGGCGTGCGCGATCCCGCGCTCGTCCGCTCACCCGCCGGCGACCGGTACTGGATCGTCGCCACCGACCTGCGCATCGCGAGCGGCACGTCGTGGTCCGACGCCGCCAACCGGGGCAGCAAGTCCCTGGTCGTGTGGGAGTCGACCGACCTGGTCACCTGGTCCGCGCCACGGCTGCTGAACGTCGCCTCCGGCATCTCCGGCGCGGGCAACGCCTGGGCGCCCGAGGCCATCTACGACCCCGCCTCCGGCGACTACGTCGTCTACTGGGCGACGAACGCGGCGCTCAACGGCGTCACCAAGCACCGCATCTACTACGTCCGCACCAAGGACTTCCGGACCATCACCTCCCCGGTGCTCTACATCGACCGCGGCGCGGGCCAGGGCATCATCGACACCCAGATCGTCGAGTCTCCCGGCAGCGTCGGCGGCTACCGCTACTACCGGGCCTCCGCCGACGGCCACATCACCGTCGAGGGCAGCAACTCGATCCTCGGCTCCTGGACCACCATCGGCAACCTCTCGCACATGGGCATCTCCAACGGCACCGGCGGCGGCAACGTCGTCGAGGGTCCGATGTGGATGCAGTTCAACGGCCGCAACGAGTGGGCGCTGTGGCTGGACCAGTACGCCACCGGCCGCGGGTACATGCCGATCACGTCGACCAACCTGGGCAGCACCCGCAACTTCACCACCCGCACGGACTACAACCTGGGCGCCACGCGCAAGCGGCACGGCTCGATCCTCAACCTCACCGCCGCCGAGGAGAGCCGCGTCCTGGCCAAGTGGGGCACGAGCACCCCGGTCAACCGCATCCAGTCCTACAACTTCCAGGACCGGTACGTGCGCCACGCCGACTACGACGTGCGCATCGACCCGAACGTCAGCCCCGCCCAGGACGCCCAGTTCCGGGTGATGCCCGGTCTGGCGGGCTCCGGGACGGTGTCGTTCCAGTCGGTCAACTACCCCGGCTACTACCTGCGGCACGTCAACTACGACTTCGTCCTCGCCGCGGACGACGGCAGCGCGACGTTCAAGGCCGACGCCACCTTCCGCCAGGTGGCCGGGCTCGCCTCGTCGTCCTGGTCGTCGTTCCAGTCCTACAACCACCCGGACCGCTACCTGCGGCACTACGCCTACCAGCTCCGGCTCGACCCGATCACCGACGCGACGGGCCGCGCGGACGCCACGTTCCGGCTGACCACCTGACGACGCGGGGGTGGGCGGTCGACCCGCCCACCCCCGTCACCGTCACCAGTAGCTGCGCCAGTCGGGCCGCAGCCGCCTGCTCAGGGCTTCCAGGTAGAAGTAGTCGCCCCAGAGGCTCCCCTCGTCCACCCCGACGTTCTTGGGCTTGTCGTAGACGCCGTGCAGGAGCAGCGCGGTGGCGCCGGGGTCGTGCGCGGTCGAGTACGCGGTGGCCAGGCTGTCCAGGATGGCGTCGGCCTCGGCGCGGTAGCGCAGGGCGGCGTCCCGGTCGTCCAGGTGGTCCGCGAGCTCGTACAGGCCGCACACCGCGATGGCGGCGGCCGAGGAGTCGCGCTCCTGCCCGCTGCCGTCGTCGAACACCAGGTCCCAGTAGGCGATGCGGTCCGCGGGCAGGCGGGTGAGGAAGTAGTCGGCGCAGCGCCTGGCCGCGTCGAGGAACGACTCCCGCCGCGCGTGCCGGTAGCCGAGGGCGAACCCGTAGATCCCCCACGCCTGCCCGCGTGCCCAGCACGAACCGTCCTGGTGGCCCTGCTCGGTGCCGCCGCGCAGCGGTTCGCCGGTCTCGGGGTCCCAGTAATAGGTGTGGAACGTGGTGCCGTCCGGGCGGATGACGTGCTGCCGCAGCTGCTCGGTGTGGCGCAGGGCGGCTTCGAGGAACGACGGCGTGCCGGTCGTCTCGGCGGCCCAGTACAGCAGCGGCACGTTCATCAGGCTGTCGATGATCGTGCGACCGCGCTGCAACGGGTTCTCCAGGTCGCCCCAGGCCTGGAGGATGCCCGCCGGTTCCAGGAACCGGTCCATCAGGTGGTTCGCGGCCTTCAACGCGCTGTCCCGCGCCCGCACGTCCCCCAGCAGCCGGTACGGCGCCACGCACGACAGCGTGTAGAGGAACCCGAGGTCGTGGGTGTCCAGGTCGATCCCGCGCCGGACCCGGTCGGAGAAGCTGTCGACCTGGAGCCCCGCGGCCCGCCGCACGTCGTCGTCGCCGGTGGCCTCCCAGGCCAGCCACAGCATCCCCGGCCAGAAGCCGGTGGTCCACCCGACGTTGGCCCCCTCGGGTTGGCCGTCGCGGGCCGTGCGCGGCCGGTACTCGCCGTCGGTGGTGGTGTCGTCCGGGTACCAGGCGGTGAAGTCGGCGATGTTGCCCCGGACGGTCGCCAGGGCGGCGTTCCAGGCCGCGGCCAGGTGGTCGGTGGTCGGTGCGGCGCGGTCTGCTTCCGCGGACATGGTTCTCCCTCAGAACGGGTGACGGAACAGCGGGCGCGGGTCAGCGCGCCGCGACAGAACGCGGGTCGGGCTCGGAGCCCGGGACGACGCGGAGCGGCCGGAGGGTCGCGCGACTGCCCACCCAGACGACGTACAGCGCCGGACCGGTCAGCAGGGCGAGCGCCGGCACGGGCAGGGCGGCGACGGCCGCCGCCAGCACCCACAGCGCCACCAGCGAGACCGCGGTGAAGTGCGGGCGGCGCAGCGCCAGGAACAGGCAGGCCCGCACCAGGCGCCGCAGCGGCACGTCGGGGTGTTCCACCAGGGCGGTGAGCGCCACCAGCGCGGTCACCGCGGTGAGCACCGCGAGCACGGCCAGGACGGGGATGGCGACGGCGCCGACGGGTGTGCCCCACGCCGCGCGGACGTCCACCGCCAGGACGAGCAGGAGGGCGGACGCGGCGCCGGTCACGAGCACCGACCGGCGGGCGTGCCGGCGCCAGGCGCGCAGGAAACCCCGCACGACCGGTGCGCCCTCGTCCCGCGCGGTGGAGGCGAACACGGCGTGCGCGGCGGCGAAGGCGGGGCCGACGAACGGCGCCGTCGGCACCAGCACCGGCCAGCTGGCCGTCACGGGGGTGAACAGCAGCACGGCCAGGAACGGCGCGCTCGCGCCCACCACGAGCACACTGGTGGCCAGCAGCGCGTAGGCGGTGGCGAAGACCCGGTTGTAGATCTCGTGCGACACGGTCGTCAGCCCTTCAGCCCGCTGGTCGCGACACCCTGGACGAAGTACTTCTGCCCGAGCAGGAACACCACCGCGATCGGCAGCACGGACAGCACCGAGCCGGTCATGATCAACGCGTGCTCGGCGTTGTACTCGCTGACGAACGACTTCAGTCCCAGCTGGATCGTCCACAGGTCCGGGTCGCGCAGGTAGATCAGCGGGCCGAGGTAGTCGTTCCAGGTGGTGACGAAGGTGAGCAGGGCCAGGCTGGCGAGGGCGGGCACGGACAGCGGCAGCATGATCCGGAAGTAGATGCCGTACTCGCTCAGGCCGTCGACGCGGGCGGCCTCGCACAGCTCGTCGGGGATGGTCAGGTAGTACTGCCGCATCAGGAACACGCCGAAGGCGCTGAACGCCTGCAACGCGATGACGGCCCACGGCGTGTTCGTCAGGCCGACCTCGGACATCATGATGAACTGCGGGATCATGTACGCCTGCCACGGCACCGCGATCGTGCCGATGTAGAGCAGGAACAGCAGGTTGCGCCCCGGGAAGCGGGCCTTGGCGAACCCGTAGGCGGCGAAGCTGCCGGTGAACAGCTGGAGCAGGGTGACGACCACCGAGAGGAAGACGGTGTTCTTCAGCCACACCAGCATGTCCGAGATCCGCCAGATCTCGACGTAGTTCGCCCACTGCGGCGACTCCGGGAACCAGGTCACGGGGATGGAGAAGACACCGTTGGCGGTCTTCAACGACGAGGAGACCATCCAGAAGAACGGCAGCAGCAGCCCGGCCGCCGCCACCACGAGGACGGCGTACCCCAGGAGCCTGCCCGGCGCGGGGAACCGCCTGCCGCCGCGTTCGGGCGGCGCGACGGGCCCCGTGCCGACCGTCCCCGGCGCGGCGAGGTCGGGCAGTGTGCGCGGCGCGGCCATCAGGCGTTCCTCCTCCGGTTGACGGCGAACTGCACGACCGTGACCAGCATGCAGAGCGCGAACAGCACGACGGAGATCGCGGAGGCGTAGCCGAACCGGTTCTCCACCAGGCCCTTCTGGTAGATGTACTGCGACAGCACCAGGGTCGACTGGCCCGGGCCGCCGTTGGTCATCACGAGGATCAGGTCGAAGACCTTGAAGCTGCCGATGGTGAGCATCACCGTGACGAAGAACGTCGTGGGGCGCAGGCACGGCAGCGTGACGTTGCGGAAGCGCTGCCAGGCGTTGGCGCCGTCGATCCGGGCGGCTTCGTGCAGCTCGGGTGGCACGGTCTGCAACCCGGCCAGGAAGAGCAGCATGTAGTAGCCCATCTCGCGCCAGACCCCGACGATGATCACGGCGGGCATCGCCCAGGTCGACGAGGCGGTCCAGCCGGGCGGGTCGTCCACCCCGAACAGGCCGAGGATCTGGTTGATCGGGCCGGCGTCGCGGCTGAACAGCAGGTTCCACGCGATGGCGATGGCCACGATCGAGGTGACGTAGGGGAAGAAGGCGGCGGTGCGGAAGAAGGCGACGCCGCGCAGCTTCCGGTTGAGCAGCAGGGCCAGGCCCAGCGACAGCGCGAGCGTGAGCGGGATGTGGAACGCGGAGTAGTACAGCGTGTTGAGCAGCGCCCGGTGGAAGCTCGCGTCACCGATCAGGCGGGTGAAGTTGTCCAGCCCGATCCACTTGGCCTTGCCGAAGACGTTCCAGTTGGTGAACGAGATGTAGAACAGCGCGACGACCGGGCCCAGGGTGAGCAGGCCGAAGCCGAGGAAGTTCGGCAGGACGAACGACGCGCCCTGCAACGACCGGCGCGCCCGGTACCACCGCTTCGTCCGGTCCGCGCCGGTGCTGCGCGGACCGCCGACCGTCGTGGTGCTCATCGGCTCTCTGTGCTCCTGCGTAGGTGGGGTGCTGGGGCGGCGCCGCGCGCGCGGAGCCCGAGCCGCCCCCGCCCGGCCGCACACAGCAGCGGGGGCACACAGGGGCCGC